>JAGRGD010000071.1 GCA_020445665.1 Rhodocyclaceae bacterium | reverse complement strand
TGCACAGCCCGGATTCGAATCTCTTCGAGCGTAGCGTGCGACAGCGAACGACCGTCTCTCTTTTCCATAACGAATTATCGCACGCCAAAGGCATTTTATGTTCGCTAACCAACGTACGGCTTAGTAATTAGAGTTCTTTTTAAGATACTTCTTTTGTTCAGTTTTTATATTTTCCTTGGTCGAATCAGCTATAACAAAACTTCTAAATGTTTCGTTATTTTCCTCGTTCATAAAAAACTTTTCTGAAGTTTTTAAAGTTACAACATCCTGCTTTCCAAAGAATTCGTTCCTAAACCAGTCTGCCCTATCATTATCACCGCTAAACCTAAACACTCTCCTAATAATACTGATCAAAATAAGGGAGGTTGTTAACCTCTGTTGGCCATCAATGACCTCTAACGATTCTTTGTTGTTTTTAACAACAATTGGACCGATGAAATATTCGTTTTTATTGTTTTCTATTGCTTCAACGACGTCATCCCACAGTTGGGATACTTCATCCTCAGACCATGCATAGCTTCGTTGAAATTCAGGAACTTTGAGTATTTTTGATGTTGCAAGATATTTACTAATTGGCAACATCTCTGTTTCGATAAAATTAGCCATTGTTTATTTTATCTCTCGTAAAGTTTGTCTGTGAGAAATCTCTTGTTGCATAACGCCCAGTTAAGCGGCGGCCAGTGCGGAGCGCCGTTTGCGTGAAAATGGCGAAGCCACACGCAACACGGTGCGGAGTGCTGGGCGTCCGAGCGAGCTTAGCGAGCGGCTTAAACGACTTGTTAGGTTCTTCTCTCATCGCCCATGCATTCTCTGCGCATCAATCAGTTCCCGCGCGACCAAGTGCAGTTGCCTGAGAAGGCCAGCCAATAGCGCAAACGATATAGTACCTTCTGCGACTTCTACACCTTTCTCATCAGGGCGTAATCGCGGCACCAGCGAGCCTTTTTCCGGAAATTTTCCGCCAGCAATCGTTTCCACTGCATGCTCGGAGAAATTTCTGACATCGATAAGCCCTTGCGACTGAGACTCGATGTATCGACGAACTGTGCGGTCAATTTGCGCAATACCTTTGTTCTTCACGTGATCAAGCGCGCGCAGTAACCGCCTTGTTAAGAGAATGCAGTGTTCAATCGATTTCGAAAAATCGAACATGTAAATATGCCTACCTGTTCTTGCCATTTCTTCGGCAGACCTATTTGCTTCCTCAATCTGGGCTAACAGAGCACCTCTAGCTTGATCGAACTCTGCAATAGCATTATCGGTCCAGATAACCATCAAGCGACGAAACAACACAAGCTCTTCATCGGGATCTCCCAAGAATGTAGCAATCAGGAAATGCTCCGGAAGCAAAGGCGGACATTCCTCGCGGAGATCGGGCATGTAGCAGGTTGTAGGAATCATATTGAACCTAACGACCAACATAAGGGGCGCGGCGCGAAGCGCGGCGTCCCAGCCCGAAGGGCGACTTGATGTGATTGTTAGGTTGCATGCCGCTGCCCCCGAAGCTGAATGAACCCGCCCAAGGCCGCCAAAGGAAGAGAAGGCAGCGCAACCCAAATGGATCCGCCCATTAGGAAAAGGAGCACACCCCCTAGCATGGCGACCAGCAACACGTGCAGTTGAGGGCGATTGGATGCGTAGCGAGCCGTGAAGTAGCCAGCTACAAGTGGCGGAACAGAGAACGTTGCGATGCCCATTACCCCGACGGCCCAGGCTGCCGATGGACTGGCACTGCCGTCTGACGAGAACATAGCGGCAAGCAGAGTGCCAAGTGCCAAGGCGAGTAAGCCATAGCAACCGATAGCAGCCGCTAGGAGCACCTTGATATCGAGGTGGGCCATTCATGCAACCTAACGCCGCCTTAACCGGAGCGACGCCGAATGGCGGCGCGTCCGGTTGAAAGCACAGTTATGACCGCGATCCACATTTACGCGCCACCGGTCACCCGCCGTTTCGTGCTGGCGAGAACGTGCCCAGACTGCGGCAAGCGGACAAGGATGCTCGGCTGGGCCTATGAGTGGTACGGCGCGACGGTCGTGTGCCTGCGGTGCGGACGTGAGTGGCAGGACGGCGAATGGATGCCGCTGCCGTTTATGCGCGGCGCAAGGGAGCACAGCATTGCAGCAGCGAAAGTCCGCTGGAGACGGCTCAGTGGTCATGACTAGTATTCGACACCAAATGGTGTGCTAAAGGCGTTATCCGGCAACATGATTTCGTCATGCGCTCCCGTGTGATACTGTGCGTACATACAGTCACCGCTCCATCCGCCTTCATGCCTCAACCACCCACCCCGACGCCCGCGCCACGCCCCCCGCGCCTTCTCGACGTCGTCCGCGACCGCTTGCGGCTCAAGCACTACAGCCTGCGCACCGAGTGGGCTTATGTCAGCTGGATTAAACGCTACATCGTTTTCCACGGCAAGCGGCATCCCCGCGAGATGGGCAAGGGCGAGGTGGAGGCGTTTCTGTCCTCGCTCGCCGTGTCGCGCAACGTGTCGGCATCCACCCAGAACCAAGCCATGGCGGCGCTGTTGTTTCTCTACCGCGAGGTCCTCGGCATTGAGCTGCCGTGGCTTGACGAGGTGGTGCGCGCCAAGCGGCCACCGCGTTTGCCTGTGGTGTTGAACCGGCAGGAGGTGGTGGCGATGCGTGCCCAGGTGGAGGATCCGACCCTCGCGCTGGTCGTTGACTTGCTTTATGGCGCCGGGCTGCGGCTGACGGAGGCCCTGCGCCTGCGGGTCAAGGATGTGGAGCTGGTGCGGCGCGAGGTGCTGGTGCGGGACGGCAAAGGGGGCAAGGACCGCGTCACGCTGCTACCGGATTCGCTGGTCGAGCCCATGCGTCATCAGATCGCACAGGCGCGGGCGATCCATGAGGCGGACCTGGCGGCGGGGCAGGGGCGGGTCTGGTTGCCGGACGCGCTGGCCGCCAAGATGCCTTCGGCGGCGACGGCATTCGGCTGGCAGTATGTGTTTGCGGCCGCCACGCTCTCGGTCGATCCGCGCAGCGGCCGGCGGGGGCGGCACCATCTGGACGAGAAGCGGGTGCAAAGGACAGTCAAGCGGGCCGTGCAGGCTGCTGGGATCGACAAGCCCGCAACCCCCCATACCTTGAGACATGCCTTTGCGACCCATCTGCTCGAGGCGGGCTACGACATCCGCACGGTCCAGGAGCTGCTCGGCCATGCCGACGTGTCGACCACCATGATCTATACCCACGTCCTGAATCGGGGCGGGCGCGGGGTGGTCAGTCCGCTGGATCGGGCGCCCTGAGTGGCATTGCGCGCGATGCGGTTCAGGCGGCGGCGTTTGCGTCCCACACCGACCCCACCCCCGTCACCACTGCCTGCAGCAGCGCATCTGCGCCGCGAGTAGGAAGCCACACCAGGTGAATCGCCTGCGGCGGCAGCCGCAGGGGCAGCGCGCAGACCGGCTGGGTGGCCGCCGCGCGCTCGATATCCTCCCGCCGCGAGATGGCAAGCCCGACCTCGGCGGCGACCATCGCGAGGATGGAGTCCTTGCGGTTGACCACCGCGGCGCGCATCGGCGTCTTGCCGATCGGGGCGAACACGGCCTCGAGCACGCGGGTCTGGATGTGGTCCGGGGCGTTGTGGATCCATGGCTGGCTGGCCAGGGCCTCCACGCCGGCGTGCTGGAGGGCGTCGCGCCAGGGCAGGGGCGCAGCGATGGCGAATTCCTCGTCCCGAACGAAGACGTGGTCGAAAGTCTCGGTGTCGAAGGCGCCGCTGACGAAGCTGGCGTCCAGCTCGCCGGCGGCGAGGCGGGCGAGGTTGGCGCCGCTGCTGCCGGCGAGGAGTTCGAGGCCGAGGTGGGGGTGGCGCTCGGCCATCAGCCGCTGCAGGGCGGGGAGCCGGAGGAATCCGGCGTCGGTGTTGGTGCCGAGGCGGAACACGCCGCGCAGTTCGCCGCGCAACTGCCCGGCGTGCAGGCGCACGCGCTCGACGGCGGCGAGGGCAGCCCGGGCCGAGGGCAGCAGCTCGGCGCCGGCCGGGGTCAGGCTCATGCCCTTCGGGGTGCGCTCGAACAGGGTGATCGCGAGCAGTTCCTCGAGCGCTCTGATGTGGGCGCTGACGGTGGGCTGGCTGAGGTGGAGGCGCTCGGCGGCGCGGGTCAGGTGGCCCGCCTCGGCGACGGCGACCAGGGTCTTCAGGTGGTAGAGCTCCACGCGGCGGTCCTTCGCTGGGGGTCGCCGCATTCTAGCGGCATCGGCTGCGGGGCTGGCGGCGGGCCGGCATCGATCTTGCGAATTCGCGGGCATGATCACGCCCGCCGTCCCGTCATGACCGCGTTCGCACCCTTGGCCGAGCTGTCCATCGGAGATGCCTTCACGCGCCGCGACCTGCCGGCGGGCTTCCTCGTGGCTACGCCGGGCGCCGCCCGGGACCGCGTGTTTCTGGTGGAATCCGGGCGCTTGCGCATCTATCTGGCGCGGGAGGGCAGGGCGCAGACGCTGATCTATCTGGAGCCGGGGGACATCTACGCGACCCACACGCCGACCTATATCGAGACGGTGGCGCCCACGGTGCTGCACGAGGTGGCGACGTCGGATTTCGCACGGCGGATGTGCGACAGCCCCGCCGCGGTGGGCCGCGTGGTGCGGGTGCTGGGGCGCCTGCTGGAGCGGACCGTGACCCTGGTCGAGGACCTGGCGCTGCACGACGTGCCGTCGCGGCTGGCCCGCTTTCTGGTGCGGCTCGCGGAGCGGCGGGGCAAGGCGGGCGATGGCGGGATACGGATCGCCCTCGACCTGGGCACGGAGGATATCGCCAGCCTGCTCGGCACCACGCGCCAGACCGTCTCGACCCTGCTCAACCAGTGGGTCCGCGAGGGCCTGATCCGTCGCGACGGGCGACGCGTGCTGACCGTGCTGTCGGTGGCTCGCCTGCGGCAGCTCGCGGAAGGGGAAGTGCCCGCAACTGTCGGCCGGCCGACAGACCGGGCAGGGCCGGGTTGACTAGCATCGGGGCTGTCCCTAGATGTGGAGTCCCCGACCATGAGTTCCGAGTCCCCCTGCGGTTGCTTGCGGCCCGACCGCTACATGAGTTTCGACGGCATCGACTGCGACGGCAACGCGCGCCGCGTGATGGCGTGCATCGAAGACCTGATGGCGGCCGGGCAGGGCTCGGCCTTCTGGGACTACTTCATGGCCAAACGCAGCGGAGGGTCCGGACTCCGCCCGGACGACCTGTTCCTGATTCACGCCCACCTGAATCAGGTGCGCGAGCTGTTCGAGGAGAGTGGCGCCGACGATGCGCTGGCGCTGCTCGAGCAGCTCGAGGAAGAGTGCTGCTGATCGGCGTCAGCTGAGTTCTGTCCGGCCCCAAGGCCGGCGACCCCGCGCCGTCCTGCCGGCCGGGGTCTTTGCGATTTCCTGCGGCCGGCGTCCGGCTGTCGCTGGGCGCTCGCCCGCTGCGTGGCCCTGTCCTCACCGCCCTCGTGTTCCGTTCAGCAAGCAGCCCGGCAATCAAACAGGGAACGATTGTGGGCTGAGCGTCCTCCTCGTCGAGTGGGGTGATGAGGGCTTGGCCAGGCACAGCTTCGTGCCCGCTGAAGGGACTGGCTGTGCAAAGACAGCCTTGGACGGCTCGGAAGGGGGTGGGGTTGAGAAACGCTACTTACCCCATCCCCACCCCAGCCCTCCCCTTGAAGGGGAGGGAGCGAGAGGCCTGCGTATTGCCTTGGCTCGACTCGGCCAATGGATTGCCTCGTCAATAAGTCACTGATTCCAAATGGGTCTGCTGCGTTGCAGCTTGACCATTTGGTCAGGCTGCGCGCGCAAGTGTTCCAAATGGTCACCCGAAATAGCGGGCTCTGACCGGCAAAAATCTCGAGAATTGATTCAAAACAAGGTTTTAGCGGGCGTGGCACAGCCTCTGCATTAGGCAGGTTTATGGGCCGATCAAAAAATCAGATGGTTCGGCCCGGCAGACGAAACCGTCAGCCCCTGCACTGAGGAGACGCCATGCAACACCAGGTCACCATCGAGGAAACCGGCGAGCAGTACCGCTGCGGCGAGCAGGAGTCTCTGCTGGTCGCGATGGCCCGGAGCGGGCGGCGGGGCATCCCCGTGGGTTGTCGCGGTGGTGGCTGCGGCGTGTGCAAGGTGGAGGTGACCGGTGGCGCATTCGAGAAACGGGTGATGAGTCGTGAGCACGTCAGCGCAGACGACCTGGCCTGCGACCGGGTGCTGGCCTGCCGGGTCTTTCCGCGGGGCGACGTCTCCCTGAAGGTGCTGGGCGGCATGCACAAGGCGGTCTGCACGTCCGCCGGCCTGCGCCCGGGCCTGCAAACAAAACAGAAACTGAACGGAGGAGTTTGAACATGGCAATGACCGGAGTCTTGCGACCGGGCCACGCCCAGTTGCGTGTGCTGGACCTGGAAGAGGGCGTGCGCCACTACCGCGACGTGCTCGGCATGGTCGAGACCGGCCGCGACGAACAGGGCCGCGTCTACCTGAAGTGCTGGGACGAGCGCGACCACAACAGCGTGATCCTGCGCGAGGCGGACAGCGCCGGCATCGATTTCTTCGCCTTCAAGGTGCTGGACGAGGCCACCCTCGACCAGCTCGAGGGGGACCTCCAGGCCTATGGGCTGGGCACCGAGCGGATCCCGGCCGGCGAGCTGCTCGAGACCGGCGAGCGGGTGCGCTTCACCATCCCCAGCGGCCACCAAATCGAGCTCTACGCGAAGAAGACCCAGGTGGGCAACGGCCTGCAGGTGCTGAACCCGGCGCCCTGGACGCCGGCCTCCGAGAAGGGCATCGCGCCGGTGCGGCTGGACCACTGCCTGCTGTACGGGCCGAACGTCGCCGAGGTGAAGAAGCTCTTCTGCGAGGTGCTCGGCTTCTATCTGGTGGAGCGGGTGCTGGGCCCCGAGGGCGAGGGGGAGGCGGCGATCTGGCTGTCGTGCTCCCACAAGGTGCACGACATCGCCTTTGTCGAGCACCCGGAGCCGGGCAAGCTCCACCACCTGTCCTTCCTGCTCGAGAGCTGGGAAGAGGTGCTGCGCGCCGGCGACATCCTGTCGATGAACAAGGTCCCCATCGACATCGGCCCGACCCGCCACGGCATCACCCGCGGCTGCACGATCTACGCCTGGGATCCGTCGGGCAACCGCTTCGAGACCTTCATGGGCGGCTACCAGCCGTATCCGGACTACGAGCCCACCACCTGGACCTTCGAAGGCCTGGGCGCGGGTGGGGGGCTGGATTATCCGCAGCGCAAACTGCATGAGACGTTTTTGACGGTGGTGACCTGAGGGGTGGCTGTCGTGACTGACCCCATCCCCCTCCTGACCTCCCCCTTGAAGGGGGAGGAAGCAAAGGCTGCGCGAGCGTTCGCGTTCCACCGCCTTAAACCCCTCCCCCTTCAAGGGGGAGGCTGGGTGGGGGATGGGGGTATTTCGGCCGTGATCCAGAACCCATCCCCACCCCAGCCCTCCCCTTGAAGGGGAGGGAGCCCAAGCGCCGGGGTCCATGATCTGCCCGGCGTTCAACAGGGAGACACCCACCATGACCCCACAACCGGCCGCCCCATCGGCGGCCCGGGAGGCCCCGTTCGACCCCGCAAAACGCTTCGTGCGGGTTCGCGAGGTGCGACCGGATGGCTTCATCGAGTTCGACTTCGCCATCGGCGAACCGGAGATCTTCGTCGAGATGATGTTGCGCGCCGAGGCCTTCGATGACTTCTGCGAGGCCCAGCGGGCGGTCTTCATGACCGGTCGCGCATCCCTCGCCGGCAACGACACCGAGTGGCGCCTGAGCCAGACCAGCGGGCGCCAGTTCAAGTAGGCCACGCCGCGCTGGCCGGCGCGGCAAATGGAGACACGTATGCAGATCGACCTTCGTACCGTCAGCATCAAGCCGCTGCGGAACACCTTCGACCACCTGGCCCGGCGCTTCGGCGACAAGCCGGCGTCGCGCTACCAGGAGGGCAGCTACGACATCCAGGCGGACGCCAACCTGCAGTACCGCCCCACCTGGGAGCCGGAGCACGAATTGCACGATCCGGGTCGCACCCGCATCGTGATGGCGGACTGGTATGCCTTCAAGGACCCGCGGCAGTTCTACTACGGCACCTACACGCTGACCCGCGCCCGCCAGCAGGAGTCGGCCGAGTCCAATTTCGACTTCGTCGACAGCCGCTGCCTGCTCGGACAGCTCGCCGAGGAGGATCGCCAGCTCGCCCTCGACGTGCTGATGCCCCTGCGCCATGCGGCCTGGGGCGCCAACATGAACAACACCGGCATCTGCGCCGACGGCTACGGCACGCTGATCACCCAGCCGTGCATGTTCGCGGCGATGGACAATCTGGGCGTGGCCCAGTACCTGACGCGGGTCGGCCTCGCCCTCGGCGACACCGATGCCCTGGTGGCCGGCCGCGAGGCCTGGATGAACGACGACGCCTGGCAGCCCCTGCGCCGGCTGGTCGAGAACACCCTCGTTACCCGCGACTGGTTCGAGCTGCTGGTGGCGCAGAACTTCGTCTCCGACGGCCTGCTGTATCCGCTGGTGTACGAGCAGTTCGTCGACACGAAGCTCAACGGCCGCGGCGGCGCGGGCGTGTCGATGATGTGCGCCTTCATGACCGAGTGGCACGGCGAGATGCGCAAGTGGAGCGACGCGGTGATCAAGGTCGCCGCGAAGGAGTCGGACGCCAACCGGGCGCTGCTCTCGGAGTGGACGCGCACCTGGCGCGACCGCTGCGCCGAGGCCCTGGCCCCGGTCGCCGACCGGGCCTTCGGCGATGAGGCCGCCGCGATTCTCGACACCGTCACCCAATCCTTCAACGACCGGGCTGCCAAGCTCGGCCTCGACCTGTGAGCCCGACAATGTCCGACGTATTCATTGCCCTGCAAACCAACGAAGAGAGCCGCTACATCGTCGAGGCCCTGCTCCAGGACAACCCCAATGCGGTGGTCGACGAGCAGCCCGCGATGGTCAAGATCAACGTGCCCGGCAGCCTCGTGCTCAAGCGCGAAACGATGGAGGAGGTCACCGGCCGGGCCTACGACCTGCAGGAGATGCAGATCCACCTGATCACCCTCTCGGGTCACGTCGATGAGGACGAGGATGAGTTCCGCCTCGCCTGGAACGACTGAAAAGTGCCGATGCGCCTGCTGCGCGCCGCCCGCCTTGCCCTCGGCCCGCTCGCGAAGGCGCATCGACCCTCTTCCCGAATTTTTTGCCGAATGTAGAGAGACAAGGAGACATCCATGGACATGTCCGTGAAGAAGAAGCTGGGGCTGAAGGAAAAGTACGCCCTGATGACCCGCGACCTGGGCTGGGAGCCCAGCTACGAGAAGCATGAGGACGTCTTTCCGCTGATCCATTACGAGGGGCTGAAGATCCACGACTGGGACAAGTGGGAAGACCCGTTCCGCCTGACGATGGATTCGTACTGGAAGTACCAGGCGGAGAAGGAGCGCAAGCTCTACGCCATCATCGATGCGTACAACCAGAACAACGGCCACCTCAACGTGACCGACGCGCGCTACATCAACGCGATGAAGATCTTCCTGTCGGCGGTGCCGTCGCTGGAGTACAACGCCCACCGCGGCTTCGCCCGCCTGGGCCGCCACATGGCCGGGGTCGGCCCGCAGGTGGCCTGCCAGATGCAGGCCATCGACGAGCTGCGCCACGCCCAGACGCAGATCCACGCCATCTCCAACTACAACCGGTTCTACAACGGCATCCACGACTGGAAGCACATGAACGACCGGCTGTGGTACCTGTCGGTGCCCAAGTCCTTCTTCGAGGACGCCTGCACCTGCGGCCCCTTCGAATACATCATCGCGATCAGCTTCTCGTTCGAGTACGTGCTGACCAACCTGGTGTTCGTGCCCTTCGTCTCCGGCGCCGCCTACAACGGCGACATGGGCACCATGACCTTCGGCTTCTCGGCCCAGTCCGACGAGGCGCGCCACATGACGCTGGGGCTGGAGGTCATCAAGTTCATGCTCGAGCAGGATCCCGACAACCTGCCCATCGTCCAGAAGTGGATCGACAAATGGACCTGGCGCGGCGTGCGCCTGCTGACCATCGTCGCGATGATGATGGACTACATGCTGCCCAAGCGCGTGATGAGCTGGAAGGAGGCCTGGGAGATCTACTTCGAAGAGAACGGCATGAGCCTCTTCAAGGACCTGGCCCGCTACGGCATCAAGGTGCCGGACTGCGTCGAGCAGATCAAGAAGGAGAAGCACCACATCTCCCACCAGGCGTGGACCACCTTCTACGCCGCCGCGCCGATGACCAACTTCCACACCTGGCTGCCGAACGAGGACGAGCTCGACTGGCTGTCGGAGAAGTATCCGGAGACCTTCGACACCTACTACCGCCCGCGCTTCGAATTCTTCCGCGAGCAGGCCGAGAAGGGCGAGCGCTTCGTGAACCCCAACCTGCCGCAGCTGTGCCAGGTCTGCCAGATTCCGATGCTGTTTACCGAGCCGGACGAGCCCACCCAGATCGCCTATCGGCAGGTGGAGCACGGCGGCGAGAAATACCACTTCTGCTCCGACCACTGCCAGCACATCTTCGAGGACGAGCCGGAGAAGTACGTCGAGGCCTGGCTGCCGGTGCACCAGATCATGCAGGGCAACTGCTTCGCCGAAGGCGACGACCCCACCGCCCCGGACTTCGACCCGATCGCCTCGGTGCTCAAGTACTGGCACATCGTGCCGGGCAAGGACAACGGCGACTTCGCCGGCTCGGAGGACGAGAAGAACTTCGCGCAGTGGCGGGGGATGGCGACGTCGAACCAGTAATTGAACGGGGGTACATCGGCCAGTGCCGGCGACGTGACGGACACCCTCCCCAAGGGGAGGGCTGGGGTGGGAATGGGTTTCAACGGTGGCAACGGTTACCCCATCCCCCTCCCGACCTCCCCCTTGAAGGGGGAGGGGTTACAGCGCGCGACCCGCACGACCCGTAGGGCGGAAGAGCGCCAAAGGCGCGTCATCCGCCGCCCCACCCAAAACCAAACAAGCTTCAGGAGACACGCATGTCCGTCCAATCCATTCGCCCCTTCGAGCCCGTCGTCAAGGACGCGGCCGCCAACTTCCATGGCTTGCAGGTGGTGTACCTGTGCTGGGACAAGCACCTCATGTTCTACGCCCCCATCGCCAAGATGCTGCCGCCTTCGATGACCTTCGGCGAGCTGATCGACGCCGAGATCACGCCGGCCTACAGCCGCCACCCGGACTTCGCCCGCATCGACTGGTCGGCCGTCGAGTGGCGCAAGGACGGCGAGGCCTTCACGCCGGCCCTGGACAAGTCGCTGGCTGACAACGGCATCACCCACAAGACCGCCATCCACTTCACGACGCCGGGCCTCGACGGCATCGGCGGCAGCGGCTTCTGAGACAGGTGCCGGCATGAGCTATGAACTGACCATTGAACCGCTGGGCCAGACCATCGAGATCGAGGAGGGCCAGACCATCCTGGACGCCGCCCTGCGCGCCGGCATCTATCTGCCCCATGCCTGCTGCCACGGCCTGTGCGCCACCTGCAAAGTGGACATCGTCGACGGCGAGGTGGAGCACGGCGAGGCCTCCAGCTTTGCGCTGATGGACTTCGAGCGGGACGAGGGCAAGTGCCTCGCCTGCTGCGCGACGGTGGAGGGCGACATCACCATCGAGGCCGACATCGAGGAAGATCCGGATGCCCGCAACCTGCCGGTGCAGGACTACGCGGGTGAGGTGACCCGCATCGAATCCCTCACGCCCACCATCAAGGGGGTGTGGGTCCGGCTCGACACGCCCATCGACTTCCAGGCCGGCCAGTACGTGAACCTGGAACTGCCGGGCGACATCGGCTCGCGCGCCTTCTCCATCGCCAGCGCGCCGTCCGGCGACGGTGAGGTGGAGCTGAATATCCGCATCGTGCCGGGCGGCAAGGCCACCACCTACGTGCACGAGGCCCTCAAGGCCGGTGACCGGGTGCGCATCTCCGGGCCCTACGGGCGCTTCTTCGTCAAGAAGTCGGCCCAGGCGCCCACCATCTTCATGGCGGGTGGCTCGGGGCTCTCCAGCCCGCGCTCGATGATCCTCGACCTGCTCGAGGAGGGCTGCGAGCTGCCCATCACGCTGGTGTATGGCCAGCGCAGCCGAGACGAGCTCTACTACCACGACGCGTTCGTCGCCCTGGCGGAAAAACACGCCAACTTCACCTACGTGCCGGCCCTCTCGGACGAACCCGAGGGCTCGGACTGGGATGGCTTTCGCGGCTATGTGCACGAGGCTGCCAAGGCCCACTTCGACAACGACTTCCGCGACCACAAGGCCTACCTGTGCGGCCCGCCGCTGATGATCGACGCCTGCATCACGACCCTGATGCAGGGCCGTCTCTTCGAGCGCGACATCTACACCGAGAAGTTCATCTCGGCGGCCGACGCGCAGCAGGTGCGGAGCCCGCTCTTCAAGGCGATCTGAGATCCGGCGTGCCCCGCGGGGCTTGCCTGTCCCGCTGACCATGGCGGCCTCGCACGCTCGAGCCGGGGAGGGGTGCGCCGGGCTCGGGACCTGCGGGCGCGCGCCGGCACAGTGGCGGGTGGCGCCACCCCACGGGGTTCGCGCCGTCAGCCGGCGGCGCGCGCCGTGGCGAGCGCCCTGATCGCGTCGCCCAGTGCCGGCGTGCTGTCGCCGCCATCTTCCGTGAGCTGGTCGATGGCGAAGTCGACCAGTTCGTCACCGTCGCCGCCATCGTCGTCGATCTGCGCCGCAAAGCGTCCGACGCTGCTGGCGACCAGGTTCGCAATCCGGCGGTTCTCGCCGAAGACCCGGGCATTGGTGATGGCGCTGCCGATCAGGCGCGCGGTTTCCTCATAGGGGTTGATGCTCGGCTTCTTCATCTCGACGTCCCTCAGTCATCGAAGTCCGTGGCGTCGTAGTTCTTCAGCCGGCGCCCGGCCTCGACGCCCAGGATCTTGGCGAGCCACGGCGGTGGGGCGACAGCCATCATCTGCTGGAATTCGGCCACCACTCCCTCGGCCTCGCCGCCCTCGGCGCGCTTGATCGGATAGATGTTGGCGCGAATGATCTTGGCGGCCGCCGGGCCACCCACCGACACCACGTACACCACGGCGCAGTCGCTGATGAGCTGGGCGCGGAAGGCGTTCTTGTCGTCGGCATAGTCGGCCTCCATTGCATCGCGGATATCGACGAGGCGGGATTCGGTCGGCGAGACCTGATAGACCAGGAAGCGCAGACAGGAACCGAAATGGCCGTTCAAGCCGCTGCCGCCATCGGAAGCGAGGGCAATGCGTACCGAGCCCGGCATGTCGCCTTCGGCATAGGGCTCGAGCACGGGCAGGTCCTCTTCGCTGAGGTCACCCCACAGGATGCGCACGGCGAGCTTCATGGCCTCCAGGCCGATGCCGATGTCCTCGCCGTCCTCTTCTCCGTCGAGGCTGGCGAAGGCGGTCTTGAGATGGGTCACGGTGATGCCGCGCAGCATGTCGCAGTCCAGCGTGTCGCCCAGTTGTTGCTGCAGAACCTCGATCAGGTCCTCCAGCGTGATGTTGGGCATGGCACGCGCGGCCAGCGCGACGCGCAGCGCGGCCTCGCGGGTGATGGGCGTTTCCAGCACGGTGTCGTTCATGGCGCTTCTCTCTGCGTGAAGGGGGAGGGCGATGTTGTTCTGGTTGGCAGGCCACGGCACATGACCAGGCGCAATTTCGATGCCATTTCCTGGACGCGAGATCAATCAAGGGCTTGGCGGCGGCGAAGGGCGTCGATGTCGGGACTGCGACACACCGGCGTGTCGCGTGCGGCATTGCAGCATGCGAAGATCCGGGTTCGTCCCCCCGCTGGAGTCGCGCCATGCAGGCCACCACAACCCGTCACTTCACCACCTACAGCGGCGTTAAGCTGCCCTTCAAGCTGGTCAGCGAATTGACCGATGCCGATCTCAGGAATCGCAACACCTTCTTCCGCGGCTACTTCGATTCCGACGACCGCCTGCTCGGATTCGACAAGCTGGTCTATGGCGAGATCGAACTCGCCCACCGCTACGAATACGACGCCGCCGGCACCCTGCGCCACGCCGAGATCACCGATGTCGATGGCGACGTGACGGAACTGAGCTTCGACGCATCGGGCAGCGCGATCGAGTAGGGCTCCGCTTCTGGCAATGCCCGCGAACCACGCCCGATGGCGTGGGCAAATGCGCTCGCCGGGCGGTTACGGCGCAGACAGACGGAACGCCGCGGCGATGTCTTGGCCGTGCGTACACACGCGCACTCGGAGCGCGGTAGCCGCCCGGTCTGGGCCATACCGATAAGGTATCGAAAGCAAGAATATTAAGTATTGGACGGTATTTTTCGGCCCTCCTAGACTCGTCGCACATCAGAACCAACGGGACACCGGGTATGGGCTGGCCAGACGCCTGCCCGGACGGAGACAGGAAAGGGTATGCGTCAGATCGATCACTTCATCGCCGGCCAGTTCACCGCAGGCACGACCGGCAAATCCTTCGAGAAGCGCTCCCCCCTCGACAACACCGCCATCGCCCGCATCGCCGAGGGTGGCCGCGCCGAGGTCGATGCCGCGGTGGCGGCGGCGCGGGCGGCGCTCGATGGCGAATGGGGCCGCATGCCGACGGCAGCGCGGGTGGACCTGCTGTATGCAGTGGCCGACGGAATCACCCGCCGCTTCGACGACTTCGTCGAGGCCGAGATGGCGGACACCGGGCAGCCGGCCCACGTCATGGAGCACGTCTTCATCCCCCGCGGCGCGGCCAACTTCAAGGTCTTCGCCGACGTCGTCAAGAACGTGCCGACCGAGGCCTTCCGGATGGACACCACCGACGGCAAGGGCGCGCTCAACTACGCGATCCGCGCGCCGAAGGGTGTGATCGGCGTGATCAGCCCGTGGAACGCGCCGTTCCTGCTGATGACCTGGAAGGTCGGGCCGGCGCTGGCCTGTGGCAACACGGTGGTGGTCAAGCCCTCCGAGGAGACGCCGAACACCGCTGCGCTGCTGGGCGAGGTGATGAACGCCGTGGGCATCCCGGAGGGGGTGTACAACGTGGTGAACGGCTTCGGCCCCGAGTCGGCCGGCGAGTACATCACCCGCCACCCGGGCATCGATGCGATCACCTTCACCGGCGAGACCCGCACCGGCACCGCGATCATGAAGGCCGCCGCCGAGGGCACCCGCGACGTGTCCTTCGAGATGGGGGGCAAGAACGCCGGCATCGTGTTCGCGGACTGCGACTTCGACGCGGCCGTCGAGGGCATCTTCCGCTCCGCCTTCCTCAACACCGGGCAGGTCTGCCTCGGCACCGAGCGAGTGTATGTGGAGCGGCCGATCTTCGATCGCTTCGTCGCGGCCCTGAAGGCGAAGGCCGAGGCGGTGCGCTTCGGTCGCCCCCGTGACAGCGGTGCCGACTATGGTCCGCTGATCAGCCGCGAGCACCAGCAGAAGGTGCTCTCCTACTACCGCAGGGCGGTGGAGGAGGGCGCCACGGTGGTCACCGGCGGTGGCATCCCTGAGCTGGCGGACGATCTGGTCGAGGGCAACTGGGTGCAGCCGACGATCTGGACCGGCCTGTCCGAGACGGCGACCGTGGTGCGCGAGGAGATCTTCGGCCCGTGCTGCCACATCCGACCCTTCGACGGGGAGGACGAGGTGGTCGCCCTGGCCAACGACACCGACTACGGCCTCGCCACCACGATCTGGACCACCAACCTGACCCGCGCCCATCGCATGGCCGAGCGGGTCGACGTGGGCATCACGTGGATCAACAGCTGGTTCCTGCGCGATCTGCGCACCGCTTTCGGCGGCTCGAAGCAGTCCGGCATCGGCCGCGAAGGCGGCGTCCACTCGCTGGAGTTCTACACCGAGCTCCGCAACGTCTGCGTCAAGCTCTGAGGCGACCATGAACGAAAAAGCCATCGAACTGTACGGCGACGAGCTCTACGCCGCCTGGCTCGAGCGCAGGACGGTCGCGCCGCTGACCGAGCGCGAGCCCGACATCTCCCTCGAGGATGCCTACCGCATCGCGCTGCGCTTCGTCGACCGCCGCGTGCAGGCCGGCGAGCGGATCGTCGGCAAGAAGATCGGCGTGACCTCGAAGCCGGTGCAGGACTTCCTCGGCGTCTTCCAGCCGGACTTCGGCCAGCTCACCTCGGGCATGGTCTTCGAGGACGGCGCCACCATCGACCTGGGCGGGCTGATCCAGCCCAAGGCCGAGGCCGAGCTGGCCTTCGTGCTCAAGGAAGACCTGACCGGGCCCGGCATCACCGCGATGGACGTGATCCGCGCCACCGACTACGTGGTGCCGTGCTTCGAGATCGTCGATTCGCGCATCACCGACTGGAAGATCAAGATCCAGGACACTGTCGCCGACAACGCCTCCTGCGGCGTGTATGTGCTCGGCAATACCAAGGGTGACCCACGCAAGCTGGACATCACCCTGGCCGGCATGGTGCTGGAGAAGAACGGCGAGCTGTTCTCCACCGGCGTCGGCGCGGCGGTGCAGGGCTCGCCCGCCAACGCGGTGGCGTGGCTGGCCAACACCCTCGGTGAGCTCGGCATTCCCTTCAAGGCCGGCGAGGTGATCCTCTCCGGTTCCCAGTCGGCCCTGGTGCCGGTCACCGGCGGCGACGCGCTGGTCTGCCACGTGGGCGGACTCGGCAGCTGCCGCGTCCAGTTTTCGGGCAGGAGCGCCGTATGAGCATGGAAACGACCCTCACGCGCGAAGACATCGTGCGGCTGACCGAGCGCATCGAAGGCGCCCAGACCCGCGCCTACGCGATCCCCAAGCTGACCAACGAATACCCGGCGATGACCATCGGCGACGGCTATGCCGTGCAGACCGAGCTGCGCAGGCGCTTCGTCGCCCAGGGCCACCGCCACGTGGGCTGGAAGGCGGGGCTGACCTCGAAGGCCAAGATGCAGCAGATGGGCGTGAACGTGCCCTCCATCGGCTTCCTGACCGACCGCATGGCGCGGCCCGAGAATTCGGCGATCTCCACCGGCGACCTGGTGCACCCCCGCGTCGAGTGCGAGGTGGCCTTCGTCACCAGGGCCGATCTGGCGGGGCCGAACTGCACCAAGGAAGACGTGCTGGATGCCACCGACTACGTGCTGCCGGCGGTCGAGATCATCGATTCGCGCTTCTCCGGCTTCAAGTTCGACCTGGAGAGCGTCGTCGCCGACAACGGCTCGTCGGCCCGCTACGTCGGTGGCGGCCGGGCCCGCGACCCGCGCGACCTCGACCTGCGCACCCTCGGCGTGGTGATGGAGAAGAACGGCGAGATGGTGGCCATGGGCGCCTCGGCGGCGGTCCTCGGCCACCCGGCCGAGGCGGTGGCGATGCTGGTGAACATCCTCACCGAGCTGGGCGAGACGCTGCCGGCCGGCAGCTTCGTCATGAGCGGCGGCATCACCGAGGCCATTGCGGTCAAGCCGGGCGACAACGTGATCGCCCGTTTCCAGGAACTCGGCAGCGTCTCCATGCGCTTCGTCGACTGAGCGGCTGAGGAGAACGCCATGCCGATCATTGAAATGCACCTGATGGAAGGGCGCACCGAACAACAGAAGCAGGACGTGGCGGTGGCCATGACCGAGGCCATCACCCGCACCCTGGGCGTCAAGCCCGAGCAGGTGCGCATCCTGGTCACCGAACACCGCCCCGACGGCTTCTACGTGGGCGGCCAGACCATGGCCCAGCGGGCTGCGGCGCAAGCCCTGGCGGCGGAGGTCAAGTGATGCAGAAGATACGTTGCGCCCTGATCGGCTCGGGCAACATCGGCACCGACCTGATCTACAAGATCCAGCGCAGTCCGGTGCTCGAGCCGGTCTGGATGGTGGGCATCGACCCCGAATCCGAGGGCCTCAAGCGCGCCCGCGACATGGGCCTGAAGACCACCGCCGACGGCGTCGATGGCCTGCTGCCCCATGTCCTCGACGACAACATCCAGATCGCCTTCGATGCCACCTCGGCCTACGTGCATGCGGAGAACAGCCGCAAGCTCAACGAGCTGTGCGTGATGATGATCGACCTGACCCCGGCCGCCATCGGCCCCCTCTGCGTGCCGCCGGTGAACCTCCGGGAACATGCTGATCGCGTCGAGATGAACGTGAACATGATCTCCTGCGCCGGCCAGGCGACGATCCCCATCGTCAATGCCGTGGTCCAGGTGCAGAGCGTCGGCTACGCCGAGATCATTGCCTCGCTGTCGTCCAAGTCGGTCGGCCCGGGCACCCGCGCCAACCTGGACGAGTTCACCTACACCACCTCGAACGCCCTCGAGAAGGTCGGCGGTGCGAGGAAGGGCAAGGCGCTGGCGATCATCAACCCGGCCGAGCCGCCGATG
>JAGRGD010000070.1 GCA_020445665.1 Rhodocyclaceae bacterium | reverse complement strand
TCGCCGAGAGCGGCGTCGAGGAACTGGCCAAGCAGGTCGATTCGCTGATCGTCGTCCTCAACGACAAGCTGCTCGAGGTCTTCGGCGACGACGCCGGCTTCGAGGACTGCTTCCGCTCCGCGGACAACGTGCTGCGCAACGCGGTGGGCGGCATCGCCGAGATCATCAACGTGCCGGGTCTGGTGAACGTGGATTTCCAGGACGTGCGCACCGCGATGGCCGAGATGGGCCGCGCGATGATGGGCTCGGCAGAGGCCGAGGGCATGGACCGCGCCCGCATCGCCGCCGAACAGGCCGCCGTCAGCCCGTTGCTGGAAGGCACCGAGCTTTCGGGCGCGCGCTGCGTCCTGATCAACATCACCGCCAGCCGTAACCTGAAGATGTCGGAGGTGCGGGACGCCGTGAAGACCGTCCAGGCCTTCGCCGCCCAGGAGGCCTTCGTCAAGTACGGCACCGTCTTCGAGGAGTCGATGGGCGACCGCATCCGTATCACCGTCGTCGCTACCGGCCTCGGGATGCCCACCGTGTCGGCCTCGCAGCCGGTCATGCAGGTGGTGGCCGGCACCGGCACCTACGGCCCGAGCAGCGGTGAGGTGGACTACGGCAACCTGGACGTTCCGGCCGTGATCCGCACCGGTCGCCGCTCCGCCGTCGAGGCCATGAGCGCCAACGGCGTCGGCACGTACGACATCCCGGCCTTCCTGCGCAAGCAGGCAGACTGAGTCGATCCGGCTTGCGCCCGTCGGGCGCCCGGTGCGGACGAACGCCTCCCGTCCGCCCGCGGCGCCCGTCGCCCATCTTGCGCTGCAGCAAGCGTGCTAGACTGCGGCAACGCGTCCGAGTCCTCCCTCATGATCCGACAACGCACCCTCAAGTCCCTCGTCAGCACCACCGGTGTCGGCCTCCACAGCGGCCGAAAGGTGAACCTGGTGTTGCGCCCGGCCGCGCCGGACACCGGCATCGTGTTCCGTCGTGTCGATCTCGACCCCCCGGTGGACCTGCCCTGCGACCCGTACTCGGTGGTGGACACCCGGATGTGCTCGGGGCTGCAGCAGGGTGACGCCAAGATCGGTACCGTCGAGCACCTGATGTCGGCCCTCTCGGGCCTCGGCATCGACAACCTCTACGTGGACGTGGATGCACCCGAGATCCCGATCCTCGACGGCAGTGCCGGACCCTTCGTGTTCCTGCTCCAGTCCGCCGGGATCGAGGAGCAGAAGGCACCCAAGCGTTTCCTGCGGGTCACCAAGCCGGTCGAGTTCGTCGAGGGCGACAAGTGGGTCCGACTCGAGCCCTACGACGGCTTCCGCCTGAGCTTCGCGATCCATTTCAACCATCCGGCCATTGACAGCACCGGCACCGAGGTCACGATCGACTTCGCCGAGCAGGCCTACGTCCGCGACGTGGCGCGCGCCCGTACCTTCGGCTTCATGCAGGAGGTCGAATTCCTGCGCGACAACGGTCTGGCCCAGGGCGGCAGCCTCGACAACGCCATCGTCATGGACGAGTACCGGGTGCTGAACGGCGATGGCCTCCGCTACACCGACGAGTTCGTCAAGCACAAGGTCCTCGATGCGATCGGCGACCTGTACCTGTGCGGTCACCCGCTGCTGGCGTCGTATTCGGCGAACAAGGCGGGGCACGCCCTGAACAACCAGATCCTGCGGGTCCTGCTCGAAGACCGCGAGGCCTGGGAAGTGGTCACCTTCGAGCGAGCGGCCAGCACACCGCCCGCAGTCGCCCGCCTGTGCGACCTGCAACTGGCCTGAGCGGGTCCCGCCGGGCATGCTGATCCTGCGCCTGCTCGGGATCCTCTGCCTGATCGGCGCCGCAGCCAGCGTCGCCGCCTTCCTCATCACCGGCAATCGCCGCTACCTCACCTGGGTCGGCTGGATCGTCCGCTTCGCGGTCGCCGTCGTGCTGGTCTTCGTCTCCCTGCTGCTGCTCGAGCGCGTCCTCGCCCCGGTCGTCTGAACCGCCTCTCAGCCCGACCGGTCGATCAGGCGGCGCAGCGCCGCGGCCACCGGGGAGTCTGCGGGCAGGCTGTCCGCCAGTGCATGCATGTCGCGGCGCGCGTCATCGGAGACCTTCCGCTGGCTGGGTGGCGGCGCAGGCGGTCCATAGGCGACCGGCTTGACCCGCACCTTGATCGACACCACGCTGGCGCCCCGCTCCGCGAGCCGCTGCAGCACGGACGGCACCGCCTGCCGCAACTTCGCCGCTGCTGCGCCGCTGTCGCAATGGATCGCCAATTCGTCGCCGCGCAGGTTCGCGACGTGGCAGGTGTCGGCCAGGTGCGCCGGCAGACAGGCGCGCAGTTCGGCTTCGAGGCGCACCAGCCGCGCGGCGTGGGCCTGCAATACGCGGAGGGCGTCGGCCTGGCCGAAGAGCTTGTCCAGCGAAGATGCCATCGGGGGTCTCATGGGGAGCGGGTCCGAGGGCGATGGTAGCCAACTGCGGGGCCCGGGTCACGAGGCCATGCTACTATCCGCGCTTTGCCGCATACCCCTCATTCCCTTGCCATGATCCCCGGCCTTCTCAAGAAGATCTTCGGCAGCCGCAACGACCGGCTGATCCGCCAGTACTCCCAGACCGTCAAGAAAATCAACGCGCTGGAGCCCGATTTCGAGAAGCTGTCGGACGAGGAGTTGCGCGCGAAGACGGATGAGTTCAAGGGCCGGGTGGAAGGGGGGGAGTCCCTCGATGCCCTGTTGCCGGAAGCCTTCGCGGTGGTCCGCGAGGCCGGCAAGCGGGTCCACGGCATGCGCCACTTCGATGTCCAGATGATCGGCGGCATGGTCCTCCACTACGGCAAGATCGCCGAGATGCGGACGGGCGAGGGCAAGACCCTGACCGCGACCCTGCCGGTGTACCTGAACGCGCTGTCCGGCAAGGGCGTTCACGTCATCACGGTAAACGACTATCTGGCCAGCCGCGACGCCGACTGGATGGGTCGGATCTATGCCTTCCTCGGGCTGAGTGTGGGCTGCAATCTGTCGCAGATGCCCCACGACCAGAAGAAGCAGGCCTACGCCTCGGACATCACCTACGGCACCAACAACGAGTTCGGCTTCGACTATCTCCGCGACAACATGGTGTACACCCCGGAAGAGCGGGTGCAGCGGGGCCTCAACTACGCCATCGTCGACGAGGTGGACTCGATCCTGATCGACGAGGCGCGCACGCCGCTGATCATCTCCGGACAGGCCGAGGACCACACCGAGCTCTACCTCAAGATGAACGCCGTGCCGCCCCTGCTGAAGAAGCAGGAGGGTGACGGCGACGACGTCACCGACCCCGGCGATTACACGGTGGACCTCAAGACCCACCAGGTGCTGCTGACCGAGCAGGGTCACGAGCACGCCGAGGAAATCCTGGCCCGCATGGACATGCTGCCCGAGGGGTCGAGCCTCTACGAGCCGTCCAACATCCTGCTGATGCACCACCTCTATGCGGCGCTGCGCGCCCACTCGCTGTATCACAAGGACCAGCAGTACGTGGTTCAGAACAACGAGGTGGTGATCGTCGACGAATTCACCGGTCGCCTGATGGCGGGCCGGCGCTGGTCCGAGGGCCTGCACCAGGCCGTCGAGGCCAAGGAGGGGGTCAAGATCCAGGCCGAGAACCAGACCCTGGCCTCGATCACCTTCCAGAACTATTTCCGCATGTACGGCAAGCTCGCCGGCATGACCGGTACGGCGGACACCGAAGCCTACGAGTTCCACCAGATCTACGGCCTCGAGACGGTGGTCATCCCCACCAACCGGCCGATGGTCCGCAAGGACCAGAATGACCTCGTCTACCGGACCGCCAAGGAGAAGTACAACGCGATCCTCGACGACATCAAGGACTGCCACGAGCGTGGCCAGCCGGTGCTGGTGGGCACGACGTCGATCGAAAACTCCGAGCTGCTCTCGTCGATGCTCAAGCAGGCCAAGGTGCCCCACCAGGTGCTCAATGCCAAGCAGCATGAGAAGGAGGCCCAGATCGTCGTCCAGGCGGGTCGCCCGGGCGTGGTGACGATCGCCACCAACATGGCTGGTCGCGGCACCGACATCGTGCTGGGCGGTAATGCCGAGCGCGAGATCGCCGTCCTGCGCGACGACGCCTCGGTGGCCGAAGAGGCGAAGGCCGCGCGCATCGAGACCCTGCGCGAGGAGTGGAAGGGCCTGCACCAGCAGGTGCTCGAGGCCGGCGGCCTGAAGATCATCGGCACCGAGCGCCACGAGTCGCGGCGGATCGACAACCAGCTGCGGGGCCGTTCCGGTCGCCAGGGCGATCCGGGTGGCAGCCGCTTCTACCTGTCACTCGAAGATCCGCTGATGAAGATCTTCGCCGGCGAACGCCTCAACGCCATCATGGTGCGCCTCAAGATGCCCGAGGGCGAGGCCATCGAGGCCGGCATGGTGACCCGCTCGCTGGAGTCGGCCCAGCGCAAGGTCGAGCAGCGCAACTTCGATATCCGCAAGCAGCTCCTCGAGTACGACGACGTCGCCAACGACCAGCGCAAGGTGATCTACCAGCAGCGCAACGAGTTGCTCGAGACCACCGACATCTCCGAGACCATCACGGCCATGCGCCAGGGCGTGCTCTACGACACCTTCCGCACCTATGTGCCGGAGGACAGCGTCGAGGAGCAGTGGGAGATCCCGCCGCTCGAGCAGACCCTGGAAGGGGAGTACGGGCTCAAGCTGCCGGTGGGCAAGTGGCTCGAGGACGAGCCCCAGCTCGGCGACGAGGAGATCATCAAGCGCATCGTCGAGGCGGCTGACCAGGCCTATGCCGAGAAGATCGCGATGGTCAATGCCGACGCCTGGCACCAGTTCGAGCGCAACGTGATGCTGCAGAGCCTCGACTCCCACTGGCGCGAGCACCTGGCGGCACTCGATCACCTGCGCCAGGGCATTCACCTGCGTGGCTATGCCCAGAAGAACCCGAAGCAGGAGTACAAGCGCGAGGCCTTCGAACTGTTCGAGAGCCTGCTCGACCTGGTGCGCTCCGAAGTCACCAAGCTGCTGATGACGATCCAGATCCGCACCGAGGAGCAACTCGACGAGAGCGAGCCGCCGCCCGAGATGCACAACGTCCAGTACCACCATGCC
>JAGRGD010000007.1 GCA_020445665.1 Rhodocyclaceae bacterium | reverse complement strand
GCGCCAGCGAAGCCGGCGGGCTGTGCAAAGCCCGCAGTGGACCGCCACCCTTGCCTTCCTCCCGCGCCTTGTGGCACAGGCTCAAAGTCTCAACGCGATCCGCCATACAAATGCCCACAGACCCTAGCGCACGCGGCGCCTTCGCTCAGTCCCGAGCGGCGGCGAGGCGCGCCACCAGGGCAAGCAGTTCCTTGTGGTCGAAGGGTTTGGCCAGCGTCGCGTCGGCGCCGAGCCGTGCCGCCATCCTGAGATACTGCTCGCCCGAAACGCGCCCACCGCCCGAGATGGCGATGATCGGGAGCGTCGCGCTCACCGCACGCAGTTCGCGGATCAGGCCGATGCCTTCCTGGTCGGGCATCACCAGATCGGTGATCAGGATCTCGATCGATTCGGCCTCGACGCGCGCGGGGACGCCTTCGCCGGAGGCCGCCTCGAGCACCTCGTGGCCAGCGCGTCGCAAGGCCTTGGCCAGTGCGTAGCGCACCAGTTCGTCGTCATCGACCAGCAATATGCGCGTCATGGCTCGCCCTTCCCCGGGGATTGTGATTGAGGCACGCCGCTATCGACCACCGGCAGATAGATGACCACCTCGGTGCCCTCGCCCGCTGCGGACCGAAGGTCGAGATGACCACCGGCACGGGTCACCAGACCGTAGACCTCGGACAGCCCGAGCCCGGTACCCTGCCCGACCGCCTTGGTGGTAAAGAACGGCTCGAAAATTCGCTCCTGCAGCTCGGCCGGGATGCCCGGCCCTGAATCCGCGACAGTGAGCCGGGCCCAGGTGCCCGGTCCGGCGTCGCCGCAGGCGATCCGGATCGTGCCGGCGCGTCCACCGAAGGCATCGATGGCATTGGAGACGAGGTTCAGGATGATCACCTCGGCGTCAATCGCCGCCAGCGCCACGTGACCCGGCATGTCGCCGATCTCGAGGTCGAGGCGAATGCTGCTCGGGATGGCGGTGACGGCCAGTTCAACTGCGGAACGCAGGGCTTCGGTCAAACGACAGGTATCGCTCAGGCCGTGATCCTGATGCGAGAAGTTGAGCACGCGCCGCAGGATCTGGCACGCCCCGTCGGCCGCCTGGCGGATCCGCTGCAGGTCGCGCGCCTGATCCGAATCCGCCGCCAGGTCGTCCTGCACCAGTGCCGACAGGGTCATGATCGGCTGAAGGTGATTGCTGATCGAGTGGGAGACCCCGCCCAGCAAGGCCCCCATCGAGCGCAGCTTGCGCCCCTCGGCGAGACGCCGTTCGGCGGCCAGTCGCTGGGCGATCTGATCTGAGATCCGGCGCGCCAGGTGGTAGGCGAGCACCAGCGCACTCAGCCCCATTGCGACCATGCCGCCAACCAGGGCCAGCACGATCTCGTCGAGTTCCCAATCCTCGTGGGCCCGGCTGAAGGTGTAGAAACGGTCGAACAGGTCTGCTTCGATGAGGAGCGCCACCACGCTGGCCGACAGGAGGGAAAACAGCAGACCGATGCGAATCAGGGTGTCGCGTCCGACCGCCTGCCACAGCGATATGCTGTCACTGCCATGGGAGGGCGCCTGCGGTCCGCTCGCGGTCACCGTCGGACCACCACCCGGACCTGAGTCTCGAGGTGCACGCGGTAGCCGAGCGCTGCATACAGCCGCCTGGCTCCGGCGTTGTCACGCATCACGTGGAGGAAGGAGACCTCGCCACGGGCCCGCTGCCTGGCCTGGAGGTGGGCCACCAGGCGCCGCGCCAGCCCCTTGCCGCGAAAGGCGGGATCGGTGCAGACGCCACTGATCTCGCGGTAGCGACCGGCCCGCATGCGCTCGCCGGCCATCGCCACCAGGCGCCCCGCATCGAAGATCCCGACATACTCACCCAGTTCGATGGTGCGCGGGCCGAACGGCCCCGGCCGGGTCCGCTCCGCCAGCGCCATGGCCTGAGGGACGTGGACGGCCGTGAGCGGCTCGAGCTCCGGGTCGTGGCAGTTGCCTCCCGGCTCGTCGCATACCAGCAGGCAGATCCGCCCGTCGTCCTCGATGTGCCACCCCGGCGGCGATGGGCCCTGCCAGTGCAGGCAGTAGAACCGCTCGCCCGCAGCGCATCGGGGCGCAATCGCGTCAAAGTCGGGATTGTGCGGGTCCGCGAAGCCGAGAAGCGGCGAAAAACCGATCGCAAAACGCCGGGCGGCGCCGTCTCCACTGGCGAACGCGGCCTGATCCCGGGTCAGCGCATGCCAGACGATGTTGCCAAGCACCTCGGCACCGGACGCGTCCGTTTCACCGTGACGGGGCGAGGCGGAGTCCGCGCCCATCGCTGTCCGCTCAGCCCCGGCGCGGCACAGGCGCGCAGCGCGCGGCCGCGTTCTCTAGCGCGGTCATCGAGCCCCCGGTGGACAGCCACGCCTTGATCCACGCGGGCGTCCTGCCCCGGCCACTCCAGCACAAGGCCCGGTTCGAAGGATGCATGTAGCGGACCGGCGCCGGACCGCGCGGACCCGAGCGCCCGCCGCGACGACCCCGTCGCGCGAGGGTCGCCGGATCGGCGGAAGCCAGGACCGCCTCGAGGGTGACCCCCTCTGCCGAAGCCAGCTCGCGCATCGAGCGCAGCAGGCGGGCCCGCAGGCGCCGGCCGGCGATTTCCTGCGCGATCTGCACTTCGAGTCGGCGAAGCTCGATCAGTGTGAGGTCCGGAAAATCGGACATTACTACTCCGAAAGTTAAATGCGCTCATATGGTGCCATGAACCGGGACGCTCGTCAGCGCGACCCAGGCAGGCAGCCCGGCGTGCGCCGGAAGGGTGTCGGCTGTTGCATGCGCCACGCCCGACAGCAGGAATTGCCCATGTCCTAGCGCAGGCAAATGTTCAGGCAATACAATGTGCGGGCCTGCCGATGCCAGGCCAGAAAAGAACGGAAGAACGCATGCACCTCCCAGCCATTCCCCAACCGTGTGGTCCACGAACGACGCCCCCGCCTGGCGTCTGCAACGGCACGTGACGGACCTGGACACCAACACGCTCCCTCCGGGGTATCGCCTCCTGTGGTACGAGATCGAATCGATCCTCGGCCAGGGAGGCTTCGGCATTACCTATCTGGCCAAGGACACCAACCTCGACCAGCAGGTCGCCATCAAGGAGTTCTTCCCCAGCAGTTGTGCGGCACGGACCCAGGACATCCAGGTACGGGCCATGTCCCGCAAGACCGCCGAGACCTACAACTGGGGCCTCAACCGCTTTCTCGCCGAAGCGCAGACCCTCGCCAAGTTCCGCCACCCGTGCATCGTCCAGGTGTTCAGCGTCTTCGAGGCCAATGGCACGGCCTACATGGTGATGGAGTTCGTCCGTGGCGAGAGCCTTGCCGACCAGCTCAAGTCCGGCCGCGGCGGTGACGAATCCAACCTGGTCCAGCTGTGCGGCAATCTGCTTGACGGCCTGCAGCTGATCCACAACGCCGGTTTCATCCACCGGGACATCAAGCCCGACAACATCTTCCTGCGCGACAACGGTCGGCCGGTGCTGCTCGACTTCGGCTCGGCCCGGCTGGCCATCGGCACGATGACGCAGACCCTGACGATGCTGGTTTCGCCGGGCTATGCGCCGTTCGAGCAATACAGCTCGAGCCAGGCCGAAGGCGGTCGACAGGGTCCCTGGACCGACCTCTATTCCCTCGGTGCGACGCTCTACATGGCCATCACCGGCCGCGGCCCGGCGGATTCCGTCGCCCGCGCGACGGCGACACTGTCCAATCATGCCGACCCGATGTTGCCGGCCAGGGATGTCGGCAAGGGGCGCTACTCGGAGCGCTTCCTGGCGGCAGTGGATTTCGCGCTGGCCATCCAGCCCCAGGACCGGCCCCAGAGCATCGCCCAGTGGCGGATGACCCTGTTCGGCGAAGAGGCACTGCCCGCCGTCGAGGCCCCCGCCGAATTTACCCAGTGGCCGGGCCAGGAGTCTGCCGCGACGCGACCGCCGCCCACCATCCCCCCGGCCACGGCGTCAGCGGCAGCGGCCCTGGCCGAAACGCGCCCGAAATCCGAAGCCCGCCCGGCAACGCCGGGGCGTGGCAAGCTGGCCATCGCCGGAGGACTGGCACTCGCCGCACTGGCCGCCACGGCCATCGTCGTCCTGCGCCAGGGCGACGAGCCCGCGACCAGCCGCGAAGCCCCACCCCCCCGGGCAGAGGCCCCCCGCGAGGCACCACCGCCCCCGCCAAAGGCGGAACCGCTGAGCACCGAGGCCCGCATCGAGGCCGCCCTGGCGCAGGCCGAGGAAGCGCTCACAGCCGGTCGCCTGAGCCTGCCCGACGGCCACAACGCCCTGCACTATTTCCGCGAGGTGCTCGCCCTCGACGGCGATAATGCAGCGGCCCGCGAGGGCGTCCACCGGGTCATGCTCGGCCACCTCGCCTTCACCCTGTCGGCCCTCAAGCAGAACGACCTGCACGAGGCGCGCCAGCATCTGAAGGTCGCCGAGTCCATCGACGCCGATGCGAGCGAGGTCGTCAGTGCGCGCAAACAGCTCGAAACTGCGCAGTTGGTGGCGCAGCAGGCCCGCGACGCCGAGCAAAGCCGCCGCACCGCGATCACCGAAGGGCTTGGCAAGGCCGGCGAGGCCCTGGCTGCGGGGCGCCTCAGCCCACCGGACGCAGACAACGCACTCGACGCCTACCGCGCCGTCCTGGCCGTCGATCCCCGCAACGTGCAGGCGCTCAAGGGCGTCGACGCCATTGCCCAGGCCCATCTCGACCTCGCCCTGAAGGCCCTTGCGGCCGGCGAGTTCGACGCGACGCGCGAGCGCATCGACCGCGCCGCGGAGATCGACAACAACGCCACCGGCCTGGTGTCGGTGCGCAACCGGCTCGCCAGCGCCGAACGCGACGCCGCGGAGCGCGAGGCCCAGGTCCGGACCGGACTGTCCCGGGGTGACAAGGCGCTAGCCGCCGGCCGGCTCGGCCCGCCCGACCGTGACAACGCCCTCGAGGCCTACCGCAGCGTGCTCCAGGCCGACCCCGACAACACCCGGGCCCGCCGTGGCCTCGAGCAGATCGTGCAGGGCTATCTCGAGCGCGTCCGCAGCGCGACGCAGCGGGAAGATTTCGCTGCGGCCGGCCAGGCCCTCGATGCCGCCGCGGCGATCGCGCCCGCGGCCGACGGCGTGGCCGCAGCGCGCGAGACGCTCGACGCCACGCGCCAGGCTGCCCGCGAACGGGAACAGGCCCGCCAGGACCGGCTGGCCCAGATCGACGGCCTGCTCGCGTCGGCGCGATCCGCGCTCGACGCCGGGCGCCTCGCGCCACCGGACCGCCCCAATGCGACCGAGCAGTTCCGCGCCGTCCTGCAGCTGGACGCCGACAACCGGGAGGCCCGCGAGGGCCTGGGCCGAGTCGCCGCCACCCACCTCGAGCGCGCCGGCCAGGCCATCGAGGGCGAGGATGTGGTCCTCGCCGCGTCTCAGATCGACGCTGCCGCCGCGATCGACCCGAAGGCCGATGGTCTCACCGGCAGCCGCCGCGCACTGGCCGCGCTGGAGCGCACGATCGCCCGGCGGCAGGCCGCCGAGCAGGCACGTGCGGAGCGCATCGAGCGCGCGCTCGCCGATGCCGACAAGGCCCTGCGGGCAGGGCGCCTGTCACCGCCCGAGGCAGGCAACGCCCTCGACGGCTACCGTGCGGTGCTGGACCTCGACGCCGGCAACGCCCGCGCGAGCCAGGGCGTCGCTGCCGTCGCCCGCGCCCAGCTGACCCGCGGCCGCGAGGCCATCGCGGCCGGAGAACTGGACAAGGCGCGGACCGCGCTCGAGGCCGCCGAGAAGGTGGATCCGGCCGTTGACGGGCTGGCCGAGACGCGGCGGATTCTTGCCGACGCCGTGCGCGCCCGGGCCGAACGACAGGCCCGCGCCGAAGCCGAAGCCGCCCGTCAGGCGGAGAATGAAGCCAAAGCCCGCGAGGCAGCGGAGGCCCGCCGCGCGGCCGAGGCCCAGCAGGCCCGCATCGATCGTCTGCTGGCCCGCGCCGACCAGGCGCTGGCCGCCAACCGGCTGACCACGCCCGCGGGCAACAACGCGCTCGATCTGTATCGGGACGTTCAGGCCATCGAGCCCGACAATGTCAGGGCAAGCGAAGGGCTCGAGGCTATCGTTGGCCGCTACGGTGAGCTGGCAGATGGCGCGCTGGCCCAGGACGATCCGGCTCGTGCAGAAGCCTTCATCGAGCGGGCTGCCGGCATTTCCCCCCGCTCCGCAGCCCTCGCCCGGATGCGAGCCCGGCTGGCCGACTGGCAGGCACTGCAACGTAACCGCGAGGCACAGGCCGAGGCGCTCGCCCGGGCCCGGGCCGAGCAGGAGGCAGCCCGCGAAGCCGAGGCCCGTGCACGCCGCGAAGCCGCCGAGCGGGACGCGAACAGGAACCAGGCGGCGCGCATCGACGGCCTGCTGACGGCCGCCCAGGCGGCGCTGGCCGCCGACCGGCTGACCCTGCCGCGGGACGACAACGCCCTCGATCGCTATCGCACCGTGCTCTCCCTCGATCCCGCCAACGAGGCGGCCGAGCGGGGGGTGAGCCAGGTCGCGGAGCGTTACGTCACCCTCGCGGCCCGCGCCACCCGGGAGGGCGACCTCGACGCCGCCCAGCGTCACCTGGCGGCGGCCTCACGGATCCGGCCGAACCTGGCCTCGATCGCCCTCGCCCGCGAAACTCTGGACGAGGCCAGGAGTCAGGCCGCCCGGGATGCCGCGCAGCAGGCGGCGGCCCGCGACGCCGCCGCTCGGGATGCCGCCGCACGCGAGGCGGCAGCCCGCGAAGCCGCTGCCCGCGAGGCGGCCGCGCGTGAAGCCGCAGCGCGCCAGAGGCAGCCGTCACCGCCGCCCAGGAGCGCCGGCGTGGACATCGGTCTACTGATGGGCAAGTGGTGCGGTGCCGGCATGCGCATCGAGTTCGCGGCCGGCAACTGGACCTTCACGCTGCCCGACGGTAACCGGGCCAGCTATCCCGTCAGCGGCTATGCGAGCGGCAGCGACGCCGTGACGATGCAATGGACGGACAACCGCCGGCGGCGCATGCAGACGGAGTTCGGACAGTTCTCGAGCGATGGCCGGACCATGATCCAGCTGCGCGGCCGCGAGCAGGGCAGCAACGACTGGCACCAGTACAACCGCCGCTTCACCCGCTGCTGAGGCCACGCCGGACACAATAAAACGCCGGGTGCTGCCACCCGGCGTTGTGTCATTCGCGACCGGTCGGCCTCAGAACGTGTATTCGATCCCCAGGCTCCAGATGACCTTCGCGCGCAGGCCCTTGTCCTCGTTGAGCGGCAGGATCAGGTTGGCGCTGATCGGCGCATTGCCGAACGCATTCCACTTGGCGCCGATCGCGACGTCAACGAGATGGTCCGCGTCGTCGTTGTCTTCGTTGGGGAAGTAGCGCCCCAGCAGGTCGATGGCGGCTGTCAGATTCGGTCCGCCAACCTGGGCATCGAAGCCGAGCAGGTAGCGCAGGTTGCTCCGGTCCGAGTTGCTCGAATGCTCGTAGCCGACATTGACGTGGGGCGTAATGTTGCCCATCGACTTCGACGCGACGAACATGCCCATCGCGGCCCAGTCGCCGGTTCCAAGGAGGTCGTCTTCGTCGCCGGTCGGCATCGTCACCTGGCCCAGAACGGCCATGTCGGCCGCGGCCGCGTCGTCCGAGAAGCGGTACTTGGAGCGCACCACGATGTCGCCCAGGCCGGTGGCGCTACCGTCGGTGGAGTCGGTCGACGCGTCGCCCGCTTCGCCGAAGCGGTGGAAGGCATCGCCACCGCCGTTGTCGATGATCGTCGCGACCGCCTTGGCCTCGACCTCGGTGTCGACGATCGGCACGATCACGCCGACGTCCCAGTTGTCCGTCACGCCGTAGTTGCCGTAGAAGGCCAGGACCTGCTGGCGTACTTCGGCGTCGATATCCACCTGGACCTCGTCGAACTCGAAGGCGAAGATGTCCGGTGGGGGCCCGAGGATGCCATCCTCGTTGGCATCGATGTGGGGCAGCCGGACACGCAGCGAATCGAGATCGTCGCCGTTGAACTTGGTGAACCGGGCGCGGGTGTAGGACATGCCCACCGTCACCTTGCCCGCGCCCTGGGTGTCCGCCCGCTCGGCGACCAGCGGGCCGAGACTCTCGGTCGTCTGCACCGGGATGCCCTGCTGCACGTCGAAGGTGTAGCCGGAAACGGCCGAGTTCAGGGACAGGGAGCCGAGACCCGAGGTGATGCCATCGCCCAGGGCGTTGAGGGCCTGCAGTGAGGCGTCGGTGAAGTGCGCGTCGTGGGGAAACTGACCAAACCGGTCGAGCGTGATGCCATCGCCGCCATAGAGGTCAGAAATGAAATTGCGCAGGTCGCCCGCCTGGGCGCCCACGGCGCAACTCGCGAGACAGGCTGCGATGAGTGGCTTCAGGCGCGGGCGGCGGCCCGCGTCGGGGGTTCGGATCATATTGACTCTCCTCATTAGGGAAGGCACTTGCCTGCCGCTCGAATCGGTGCCTTCTTCTGACCTCGCGCGGGTTCGAGCGGCCCGGCACACTTTAGATGCCCCCCTGCCCCATGGCAAGCGAGTAGGCGCCCGGGGTCGGCATGGCCGGCGGTTCAGCGCGATGGCCGCGCCGGCGGCTCGCCGACGAACCACTGCCGCGCCCGCTCCGCCGGCAGGGCCTTGGCGAAGAGCCAGCCCTGACCCACCTCGGTGCCCAGCGCATGCAGCTGGCTCGCCTGCGCCTCCTCCTCCACCCCCTCGGCCAGCACCTGCTTGCCCAGCGCCGAGGCAAGGCCGGCGATGGTGCGGACGATCTCCTGCGCCTCGCGCCCCGCGTCCAGCCGGATGACGAAGCTGCGGTCGATCTTCAGGGTATTGAACGGAAAGCGGTGGAGGTAGGCCAGCGACGAGTAGCCGGTGCCGAAGTCGTCGATCGAGATCTTGAAGCCCAGCGCGACGAGCTGGTTCAGCACGTCGGTAGTGTGCTGGGGGTTCGACATGCTCATGCTCTCGGTCACTTCGAGCTTGAGGCGGGCCGGCGATACGTCGCCCAGCAGGCTCAGCAGTGCGCGACCGTCGGCCTCCAGGTCGGTTTCGGTGAACTGTCGCCCCGACAGGTTGACCGCAATCTCCCCATCGAAGCCCTCGCGATCCCAGGCCACCAGCTGGCGCGCCGCCTCGCGCAGGGTCCACGCCCCGATCTCGTTGATCAGGCCGGTCTGCTCGGCGAAGGGAATGAACTCGCCCGGCATCACGTTCCCCCGCTCAGGATGCTGCCAGCGGATCAGGGCCTCGAAGCCCAGCAGGCGCCGGTCCGACAGGCGCACGAAGGGCTGGTAGTGGAGTTCGAACTGATCGCCGGCCGCCAGCGCCGCCCGGATGTCGTCGGCAAGGCGCTGGCGGCTGTCCTCGAGCGCCTGCCGGTCCGGATCGTAGCGATGGACCCGGCCGCGGCCCGCCTGCTTGCCGGCGGATACCGCCAGGAGCGCGGCACCCAGCAGCTCCGACGCCGACGCCGGCCCCTGGACCGTGTGGGCGAGGCCGAGGGTCGCACCGACGCTGGCCTCGGCGCCCGCCAGGTCGAAGGGCGCTTCGAGCAGGCCCCGGACCCGCTCGGCCAGCGCCGGATCGTCGTCGCCCCGGTAGGCCAGCGCGAACTGGTCGCCCCCCAGGTGGGCGACTGGCCACAAACCCTCGGCCAGGCTCGACAGCCGGTTGCCAAAGGCTTGCAGCAGGGCATTGCAGCCCAGCTGGCCATGCGCCTTCTCGATCTCCAGGAAGCCGTCCAGATCCACCAGGACCACCCCCACCGGTTCGACGCCGGCGCCCGGCATCACGGTCGTGGCCAGCCACTGTTCGATGCGGTCCTGGAACAGGGCCCGGTTGGGCAGGCCGGTCAGGCGGTCGTGCAGGGCATCGTGGGCAATCTGCTGTTCGAGCCGTTTCTGGGCGGTCACGTCACTGATCGAGCCAGCCAGACGAACGGCACGCCCCCCTTCCCGCACCGCCGCCGCGCGGGCCAGGAACCAGCGCTCCTCGCCGTCGCGCAGGGCCCGGTAGAGGTGGTGAAACTGGCGCGTCGTGCCGTCCAGGTGGGCATCGAGCTCGCGCCGGAAGCGCTCCCGCTCGATCTGGGCGAGCCGCCCGGTCCAGTCGGCGATGTCGTCCATCGGTTCCGACCCGGTGACGCCCATCAGGTCGCGCCAGCGGGGCGAGCAGTACAGTCGCCCGCCACGAATGTCCCAGTCCCACAGGCCATCGTTGGCCCCCTGGGCCGACAGGGCGTAGCGCTCCTCGCTGGCGCGCAGGCGCTGCTCCGCCTCGCGCCGGCTGCGTTCATCGAGCAGCGCCCGATAGGACATCCCGAGGCCACCGGAGAGCACCAGCGCCACGACCGGGAAGGCCACCGACAGAAACTGCCCGGCGAGGACGAACAGCCCCTGCGCCACCACCAGCAGGGCCACGACCATCCCGGCGACGACGAGGAAGGCCCGCAGGGGGCGCGCCCGCGCGATCACGGACACCGCCAGGAGCGGCAGCAGAAGCATGCCGGCGAGCTCCGCCGGCGCCGCCCAGGCGGGCCGTTCGAGCCAGCGCTCTGTGGCAATGTTGTCGATCACCGTCGCGAGCCGCTCGACGCCGGGCAGCGACGGATCGAAGGGCGACGGGTAGCGGTCGCTGGAGCCCAGCGCCGAGCCCCCGACCAGGACCGTCCGACCGGCGAACACGCCCGGATCGAGGCGGCCGGCGACCACGTCGGCGAGGGAATAGGTGGGAAAGGCGCCCTCCGGGCCGTAGTAGTTGATCCACTGGCGCGAGGCGGCGTCCAGGGGCACCCGGCGCGGGCCGATCACGATGGCCTCCCCGGCCTGCGCCTCGACGGTCTCCCACGCCACGCCGAGCACGTCGGCTGCGGCCCGCACCGCCAGGGTCGGGAACCACTCGCCGTCGAGGGACTGGACCGGCATGTCGAAGCGCAGGCTGCCGTCATGCCCCCGCTGCACCGAGACGTTGCCGAGCGCCCGGGCGGCGTCGGCAAAGGGGGGCAGCGGCGCGATCACCCCGGTCGGATGCAGCGGCGCGTCTGCCAGGCGCGCCTCGCCGCGATAGCGCAGATAGGCGTGGTCGAGCAGGCTCGGCGGCGGTGTCGCCTGACCGCCACCATGGGCCACCAGGGCGAAGGGCAGCAGCACCTTGCCGCTCGCTCCGATCGCCGCCGCCAGCGCGCTGTCGCCGGTGCTGCCCTCCCGACCGGGTTCGACCAGCAGCATGTCCACCAGAATGCGCGACGCGCCGGCCTCGTCGAGGGTGCCCAGGGCGCTGGCCAGCACCTCACGCGGGATCGGCAGGCGGCCCAGCTCGTGCAGGCTGCGGTCATCCACCAGGACGATCGCCAGGGGCTGGTCAGCGCCGGGGGCCAGGGGTCCGCGCAGGCGGTGCTGGAAGTCCAGCCATTGCCCCTCCAGATTGGCCAGCAGCGGCACCCGGCCGCGCACCGACCAGGCACCCAGCGCCAGCCCGGCGACGAGCAGCGCGATCAGCCACAGGGCCAGCCCGCCCGGCCGCCGCATGCCTGCCTCAGACACCGGAGAGACGGTCTTCGAGTTGTCGGACCCGCTCGGCCGGGAGGGCATCCGCCGGCTGGCAGGTGTAGCGTGCGGGACCGCAGGTGGTGCCATCCGCGCCGGGCGTCAGCAGCACCGGCGCCGACGGCTTCCAGCCGCCGGGCAGGCGCACCCCCTTCGGCGGCGCGAGCGGCTCCACCGAGACCGAGCCGGAGCGCACATGCACCGCGGTGCCGCGGCTACTGTCCACCTCGATCACGTACTCGGTGCCGCGCACCGCGGTCACCGCGGTGGGCGTGCGCACCGACCACGAGCCGGCCGGCCCGGGCGCGATGGTCTGGCCGATCAGGCCCACGTCGAGGACGAAGCCCGCGCTCTGGCGTCGGCCCTCCCCATCCAGTTTCAAATGGTCGACGCGCAGACTGGAGTCGTCGCCGACGACGACGACCGACCCGTCGCCGAAGCGCAGCTTGACCCGGCCGGCCGCGCCGGTGCGGATGACCGCCCCGGCGTCAACCTCGTCGCCACGCCCGAGGGGCCTCACCTGCCCCCCCTGGCTGATGCTCGCCTCGCCACGCAGACCGACGACGGTGGCCACGCCAGCGGCGGCGACCTCGAGCGGCAACAGGCCCGCCAGGAGGGCCCAGACCAGTGCGTGCTTCTTCATTACTTGCCTCCTTGTCCGCGCTCGGACCCATGGATTCAGTCAGCCTCGGCACCCCGGAACGCCGCCGGGGCGGGGCACCCGCCGCCGGTCGCCGCCGGCGCAGGCGCCCGTGGCAGGACATCGCCGGGCAGCACCGGCACCACGCCGCTGCCGCCGAGGGCGAAACGGTTACCCCGCGCCCGACGGCACGGCGCGCTATCGAAGCCCGCGAGATCGAAGGGCGGCGCGGCCAGCGGCAGCAGCGACCCGGCCACGTCCACCACCCCGGCCGGCACCCGGATCACGCCATTGACACCGGTCGGCGCCGCGGCCTGGATCACGTTGCGACCGTCCACGCCGAGGCCGTCGAAGAACGATACGCGCTCGCTGCCGCCCACCTGCAAGCGCCCCAGGCTTGGGATCACCGCATCCACCGCAATGGCGATGTCGCCGCCGCGTGCATCGGCGGCGGTGGTATTGGCCTGGACATACCCTCCGCCGAGAACCAGTGCAGCGGCGTCCACCGCAATGTCGCCACCGTCGCCCAGTTCCCCAAAGACCGAGGTGGCGAGTGCCGCGTCGCGCAGCACCACGACCCCGTCGCCGGACACACGGATCGCCCCGCCGCTCCCATCGCCGGCCTCGGTCGTCACGGCGGCGAAGTCGAGGAACAGCCAGTCCTCGAAATGGATGTCCACCGTACTCGCCGGCGCATTGAACTCGGCCCCTGCGCTCACGAGCGCACCCCGGGTCATGCGGATTCGCGGCGATACGATCCGCAGCTTGCCGACCCGCGCCATCGCGGGATCGGCGAGCACCCCTGCGTTCTCGATGACCACCAGGGCCCGATCCATCTCCAGCGTATGCTGCGCCTCGACCGTCACGTCACCGGGCTGTCCGGTCGACGAAAGCCCGGCGCGAGCCGCGATTTCACCCAGCGACTCGAGTCGGATTCGGTCGGCAATGACATGCACCGAGCCCGCGGCGCCGGCGCCGAAAGTGCTGGCATTGATCGTCCCCCCGACGCTGATCCGGACCTCGTCGGCCGCGTCGACCCGGATGCTGCCGGCGCGCCCCTGCGCAGCGCCGGTGGCGACCGTCAGGATGCCGGTCAGGGTGGGTTCTCGGTCATCGCTGGGCTCGGTGCCCTCGATCTGCAGCGACCTCGCGGTCAGCCGGATGTCGCCCCCGTCCCCGGGGCCCGAGGTGCTCGAACTGATGACGCCGCCGTCCCGCAGATCCGCGGTGTCTGCCACCACCAGTTCGATCCGGCCGGCACCGTTCACTCCGTCGCTGAGGATGCCGGTGGTCCCGCCATCGGCACCCGCTTCGATCGCCAGTGCGCCGGTCTCGAGGTGGATGTCGCCCGCCGCGCCGGCGCCGCTGGTGCCGGTCCGGATCAGCCCGCCGCGCTCGACGCGGGTCAGCCCGTCGACCACGATCACGACCTCGCCGCCCGCCCCGTCCGAATCGAAGCTGTCGCTGAACACCCCGGTCAGCCGCTCACCGTCTCCGACGATCGACAGTTGACCCGCCTGAAAGCGCACGGACCCGGCGTCCCCGGTGCCGAACGAGTTGGCGGCGACGAGTCCCCCAGGGCCGATCCGTGCCGCATCGTTCACGAGCAGGTCGACCGATCCGGCCTGGCCGCTCGATCCATCTGCAGCCCGCGAGCGAATCAGCGCGCCGGTTTCACCGCTGCCCTCCATCTCGAGCGTGGCGGCCCGCACCGTGACGGCGCCGGCGTCGCGCCCGGAGAAGGTGCTCGACGAGATGACGCCACCATCCCGGAGCACCAGAGCCCCGTCGATCGCAACCGAGACATTGCCCGCGGCCCCGGTCGCGCCGACGTTGCTGTCGCTGAAGATGCCAGCCACCGTCCCCGCACTGCCGCCGCCGGCCTCGAGGCGCCCGGCGATGACATCGACCCGACCGGCGTCGCCCGCGCCGAAGGTCGACGACGAGATCAGCGCGAGTTCGTGGAGGTGAAGCGTGCCTGCCACCTCGACCAGGACCGCGCCGGCATCACCGATGGCATCACTGCCGACGTCGCTTCCGATCTGGACGAAGGTGTCTGCTCCGTCCATCTCGAGCGACCCGGAGCGCACCCGGACCGTGCCGGCGGCGCCCCTCGACTGCGTGCTGCTGTTGATCGATCCGCCATCACGCAGCACCAGAGCGTCGTCCACCGTGACCGTCACCTCTCCTGCGTCACCGCCGGAACCGCTGCCCGCGCGCGAGGACACGCCCGCCCCCACGCCCGCGCCATCGATGAGGAGCGATCCGGCTCCCAGGGTTACCGAGCCGCCCATGCCCTCGCCGAAGGTCGATCCGACGATGAAGCCCCCCTCGTGCAACGTCGTCGCACCGTTGATCATGACCGAGACCGCGCCCGCATCACCGCTGGCACCGGTCCCCACCTCGCTCCCCAGGCGCGTGCCGAGGCCACCATGGCCATCGATGGTGAGGCTGTCGGCGACGACCCGCACGTCGCCGGCGGCGCCGCTGCCGAAGGTCTGGGTGCCGACGAAGACGTCACCGCCAAGGCCCAGCTCGCCGGTGACCGACAAGTCGAGCGCCGCGCCCGGTCCGCTGCCACCGGCAATCCCGGTGATGCCGGTGACGGCGGCCGGATCCCCCGCCGCGCTGAGGCGTCCTGCCGCCACCACGATATCCGCCGCGGCACCGCCATCGCCGGCGACGCTCAGGATCTGGCCGCCTGGCAGGATCTGCAGGTGGCCACCCGCGGCAGGGGGCGTGCCGTCCAGCGGCACATCGCCCGCCTGCCCCCCCTGGGCCACGACCGTCAGTCGGCCGCCGCCGCTCGCCAGCCCGCCCCGGGCCAGGACCACGTCGCCCGCGACGACGGACAGGGCCTGGTCGCCGACGACCAGGCCGGCGTCCTCGACGCGGATCGTCGCGGCGCCATCGCCGAGGAAGCCGAAGGCCTCCGGCGCGGCCACCGAGAACACGCCGGGTCGCGCCGGGTCGGCCCAGAAGTCGCCGTCGGCAAAGCGCAGGCGGTCGGCGGTGGACACGTGGAAGCCGCCGGGCACGTCGATGGCGGCCCCCTGGCCGAACACCACGCCCGCCGGGTTGATCAGGTAGAGGGCCGGCGTGGCGCCGGCCGGCGCCGCCAGCGCGATGGTGCCGGCAATGTGTGAGGTGCCGCCACCGGTGACGCGGGCGAGGACGTTGCCGATGGCCGGGCTGTCGGTCGAGAAGCGGGCCGATTCGCCGCCGGCGAGGCCGAAGCGCTCGAAGCTGTGGAACAGGTTGCCCCCGGACACCCGGCCCAGCGACTGGGGGATGTCGTAGGCGGGGCCCGAGAGGGTCACCGCCGGGCCGACGCTGCCGTCGGTGGCGATGCTCTGGGCACCGGCGGTAGCGCTCGTCAGCAATACCGCCAGCAGGGCCGTCGTCGAAGTGCCGCGTGTCATTGCCAGTCCCCCACCAGGATGAACGGCGACCAGAAGAATGGGTGCGCCCGGCCCTCGCTGCGCATCACCGCCAGCTGGGCCTGGCGCAGCGCCTCGGCCTTGCCGGTGCCGGCCAGCAGCGCGCGGTAGAAATGGGTCATCAGGTCGCGGGTGGCGTCGTCGGCGACCGGCCACAGGGAGCCGAGGGCGCTGCGGGCGCGGGCGCGCAGGGCCGCCCCGGCCAGGCCCAGGGGCGCCCGGTCATCACCCTCTGCCGTCTCGCAGGCAGACAGGGTCAGCAACTCGATCTCGTCCCGGGGCGAAGCCCCCAGCGCCTCGCGCAGCCGGTCGATGGTGATCACCGCGTCGTGGGCCATCAGGAAGGTCTCCTCGGCCGAGCCACCGAAGACACCGTGGGATGCGATATGGACGAGGCCGTAGCGCCCGCTCGCGACCGCGGATTCGAAGCCGGCCAGCGAGAAATCGGCATCGAGCAGCCGGGTCCCCAGGCCGAGGGCCTCGAGCGCGGCAATCTCCTCACGTACCGCGGGCAGCGCCAGCGCCTCCCGCAGCTGGGCACTGCGGGCGGTAGCCTCGGGCGACAGGCCGGCGCCCTCGAAACTGCGCATCAGGCTGTCGGGCAGGCGCTCGACCACCGGACCCGGCGTCGCCAGCCCGGCCAGCAGGCCGCGGGGGGGCTGCGCCGGACGGGACCGATCGGGGGAGCGCAGGCCCAGCCCCGGCGCGACGGCGACGGCGTAGTCCTCGATCACGTAGCGGCCGCCCCGCTTGAGACTGGCGAAGGGGAACAGGCGCAGGCTGCCGTCGGGCACGATCACCAGGGTGCGCAGGGCGTCGCCGACGCGCCGCTCCACCGGCGCCAGCAGCCAGTCGTGCAGCGCCCCGGCATCGGTGTCGGTCCAGCCCCGGCTGCGCAGGTCGTTGGCGTAGCGGCGCGCCACGTCACCGAGCACCGCGGCCGAGACATCCACGTTCAGGGCCTCGATCCCCCCGGCCCGCTGGACCAGCAGCACCAGACGCTCCGGCAACAGGACCGGATACAGCACCACCGTACCGTCGGGCAGGGCAGACGCTTCGTCGAGGGAGGCCGCCGGCACGCAGCGCTCGCCCAGATAGTCTTCCAGTTCGCTGCGCTTGACCGCCTCCATCGCCCGGCGCGCCTCGCGCAGGCGGTCCTGGCCGGCGTCAGCCTCGGCCCCGGGCGCCGCCAGCAGCAGCTCCGCCAGCCCCTGGTAGACCGGCGCGAAGGTCGAGCGGAACGACGAGCGCCCGTCGGCGAAGGCCACCGGGATGTCCTGCCGGATGCGGCCCAGGTGCTCGGCGGCCTCTCGATAGGCCGACAGGGCTGCGGCCGGCTCGCCGGCAGCCCGCAGCAGGCGCCCGCGGCGCCACTGCAGGGGAAACAGCAGGTCGGCGCGGCCGATCCGGCCGGCCGGGCCGAGCGCCTCGTCGCTGAGGGCGAGGGCGCGTCCGGCGCGGCCGGCGTCCTCGTGCCACTGGGCCAGCCGGTCGAGGGCGATGGCCTCCAGATCGGTCCGCGCCGCGGCCCGGGCCAGGCGCAGCGCCGCCTCCAGGGCCGGGCCGGCCTGCTCCGGGGCCTCGATCGTGGCCCGGTTCAGCGCCGCGCGGGCCGCCAGCGACGGGGCGTCGCAGCGCTCGGCGGCGTGGAAGTGTGCCCGGGCTTCGGCCTCGCGCCCCTGCGCCAGGGCGATCCGCCCACGGATCTCGTCGCCCGCACCCTGCCAGGGCGGGGCCGCCAGCGCCGTCGCATGGGACGCGATCCAGGCGGACGCGGCAGCCGTATCGCCAGCTGCGAGCAGACACTCGCCCATCGCCAGGGCGGCCTCGGCGCCGTCCCCCTGGCCCGCACCGCGGCAGCTCGTCAGCGCCTGCGATCCGGCGCCAGCGACACCCAGCGTCAGGGCCAGCACGAGGCCGAAGAGGATCCGGATCAGTCGCTCAGAAGGCATGGCTCACCGCCAGGTGAATGCCCCGGTCCTGCAGCCGCCGCTCGGCGCTTTCGACCCGGTCGTCGATGGCCCGGGCCCAGGCCAGTTCGGCGTGGAAGCCGGCATGGTCGGCAGCCAGGCCGACGCCGATGCTGCGCAGGTGGGCACGCCGACCGTCCCGCTGCCACGCAGCGCCCCGGTCGTGAAAGACGAAAGGATCGAGCCAGTCCGGCAGACCGTCCGGGCGCCAGTGCCATTCGAGCGCCGCTGCGTAACCGTTGTCGCGTACCAGGGTGTTCTCCCGGTAGCCGCGCACCGTGGCGTGGCCGCCGACCGCAAAACGCTCGAGGGGCAGCAAGCGGTCCTGGGCCTTCTGGACCGACAGGCGCGCCTGCAGCCAGCCCACGTCCCCGGCGGGCCGCCACTGGCCGCTGGCCTGGCCGGACCAGTGCAGGAAATGCCGCGCGGGCATCCGGGCGGCATCGTCTCCCGCCGCCGCAGTGACGTTGCCCTGCCCGGCGCTGAAGACCGAACGGAGCGCGAGCACGGCTGCGGGCCAGCGCCCGCTGAAGGTCTGCGACAACCGCCACACCCGCACCCGGCTGAATCCGTCATCCTCGCCGGGCGAGAACGAGAACGGCCGGTCGAACAGGCTGGAACGGACGCTGCGGGTGGCGTGACTCAGGCCGAGGGTGACGCGCCGATCGACCCGCCGCATCAGGTCGTGCTCGAGAAACACCTCGTGGGCATGCAGGCGGCTGCGTACATCGGCGTCGTCCAGCGGTGCCTCGACAATGCGGGTGTCGCCCCGCTCGACCGTCACCCCGAAGCGGGTCGTCCCGTCGCCCAGCGGCAAAGTCCAGCCGCCGCCGATCCGTTCGCCGCCGCTGGCACCGCGCACATCGAGGTGCAGCGCATCGCCGTGGCGGGTCAGGTTGCGGACCGTCGCTGCGACACCGGCCTGCATCTCGCCGGTCGAGGCGCTGCGGTGGTTGTCGCCGAACAGCACCACATCCCAGGGGCGGGCGCGCACGACAGCCACGTCCAGCGCCGCCGCACCGGGGCCAGCGCCCGGCCGGATGGCGAGGTCCACGCGCTCGAAGAGGGGGTCGGCCAGGAGCAACTGATAGCGCGCCTGCAGGTCGGGCACGTGGAGCACCGTATCGGCGTCAGGCAGCCGCGCGGCAAGGTAGCGCCGGTCCAGGTCGCCCAGGCCGCTGGTGCGGATCTCGCCCACCCGGCCCTCGATGATGCGCAGGCGCAGGCTGCCATCGCGCCAGGGCGGGTCGTCGAGGACGGCGCCCGAGCTGACGTAGCCACGATCGACGTAGAGGCGGGTCAGGCGGTGGCGCAGGCTCTCGATGTCACCGGCCGACATCCGGCGTCTTTCCAGCGGCAGGGTCAGGGCGCGGATCTCGTGCTCGGGAATCGCCCGAAAGCCGGTCACGACGATGCGTTCGACGTGGACGGTGGCGGGCGCGACGGGGCGCTCGCCGTCCGCTCGCGCGATGGTCGGGAGCATGCTCAGGAACAGGGATAGCAGGAGGATCGCCGTTCCAATGGAACGGCGGGGGCTGTGCATCGGGCCTCTCCGTGGCGGGAATCGGTGGCACCGGAGACTGCCCACGGTGTCCACCGCGGAAAATGATGCAAGATGTTTCCGTCCGGCGGAACCCCCCGACCGCCGGTCGTGTGACACGGTTCATGGCGGACGCATGTCAGCCCGTCGCACTGCTGCCGAGTCCGTCGCGGAGCGCGGTCTTGAGCACCTTGCCATAGGCGTTCCTGGGCAGGGCGTCGAGCAGCACATAGCGACGCGGGCGCTTGAAGCGGGCGATGCGCGCCTGGCACAGGGCATCGAGCGCGCTGGGGTCGAAGGCCGCCCCGGCGGCGATGACGATGCAGGCCACCACGGTTTCCCCCCACTCCGGATCCGGCGCACCGACCACCGACACCTCGGCCACCGAGGGATGCGCCAGCAGCACCTCCTCGACCTCACGGGGATAGACGTTGCTGCCACCGGTGATGATCAGGTCCTTGCTGCGGTCCATGAGGGTGAGGAAGCCCTCATCGTCCATCACGCCCACATCGCCGGTGTGCAGCCAGCCGCCCCGCAGGGTCTCGGCGCTGGCCTCGGGGCGGCGCCAGTATCCCTGCATCACGGTCGCGCCGCGGACCAGGATCTCGCCCGCCTCGCCGGCGGCAAGCGGCGCATCGTCCGGCCCGGCAATGCGGACCTCGACGGCGCTCTGGGGCAGGCCGACCGAGCCGAGCCGCTGGCGATGGCGGGGGTGGGCGGCATCGGCGAGATGGGCCCGGGACAGGGCCGTGATCGTCATCGGGCTCTCGCCCTGGCCGTAGATCTGGACGAAGCGCGGCCCCATCACCTCGAGCGCACGGAGAATGTCCTCGACGTACATTGGCCCGCCGCCATAGACGATGGTCTCGAGCCCGGCCGGCTCGCCGCCCCGGCGCGCGCAGCTTGCAACGAGACGCCGCACCATGGTCGGCGCCGCGAACAGCGAGACCCCCTGCAGGCGCGCGGCGAGATCGACGATCTCGTCAGCCTCGAAGCCGCCGGATTCCGGCACCACGTGGCGGGCGCCCACGAGCATGTGCACCATGCTGTAGAGCCCCGCACCGTGGGACATGGGCGCGGCATAGAGGGTGGCCCCATGGGCCGGCGCGGCGTCCACGTCGGCGAAATAGCACCAGGTCATCGCCATCAGGTTGCCGTGGCTGAGCATCACGCCCTTGGGCCGACCGGTCGTGCCGGAGGTGTAGAACAGCCAGGCCAGGTCGTCCGGCGCGCGCGCGACCGGCTCGGGCAGGCGATCACGCCACTCGCCAGTCCCGTCGCCCGACGCGACGCCCTCGAGGACCCGCGGCGCGCTCGCCAGGTGGCCGGCCAGGGCAGCGGCGCCGCCAGGGCCACAGAAGACCAGGCTGGCGGCCGCGTCGTCGATGATCCACGCCGCCTCGGCCGCATGCAGCTTGCGGTTGATCGGTACCGCGACCAGGCCCGCCCACCAGGCCGCGTAGAGCGCCACGAGATACTCGGGGCAGTTGTCGAGGTAGAGCGCGACCCGGTCGCCCTGCCGCAGGCCGTGCCGGTCGCGCATCTCGCCGGCCAGCGCCGCCACCCGGCCGGCCAGGCCCGCGTAGTCGCAGAGCCGACGCTCGCCGTGCAGCAGTGCGGGCCGGTCGGGGGCGCTGCGGGCGATCCGCAGCAGCAGTCGGGCCAGATTCATCGACGCGTTCCTGTTCGATCCCGGCGCCACCGCGCCGCCCCACGTCCCGGCGGAGAGAACCCATTGGCATGGGCATCGACCGGGATACCCGCCACGCTATACTCGCGGCTCGACACATGATCCGGGATCGATGCGACTTTGTCATGGGCCCCCAGACCCATGGGGTGGTCGCCCCCGCTCGACGCGAAACGATGACCCCGCACCCGACGATCGCCCGCCTGGCTGTGCTCGCCTTCTGGTGGGTGCTGTTATGGCCGTCGGCGAGCGAGGCGGCACGGCCGCGGATCGCGCTCTTCGTTCCCCACACCGAAAACTTCTGGGGCCCCTTCACCGACCTGGCCCGCGCCGCCGCGCAGGATCTGGGCGCGGACCTGACCATCCACGTGTCCGCCCGCTCGCCCCAGCGCATGCTGGAACAGGTCCGGACCGTGACCCGGGCCGGGGTCGACGGCATTCTGTTCACCGACTACGCCGGCATCGGCGAAGCCATCCTCCAGCAGGCCGAAGCGACCCGAACCCCGGCCCTGCTAGTCAATGCGGCCTTGCTCGACGAGTCCCTCGTGCCGCGCAACCACTACCGCTTCTGGATTGGCAGCGTGTCGCCCGACGACCGCCAGGCCGGGGTGCGACTGACCACCCAGCTGCTGGGCGCGGCGGCGGCGAAGGGCCTGGACGAGGTCCATCTGCTGGCCTTCACGGGCAACACCGAGTTGCCGATGGTGCGGCGGCTCGAGGGCCTGGAGGCGGTCGTCAATGCCCGCGACAATGCCCACCTCGTCGCCACCGTCCCCTATAACGACGGCGAGGCGCGGCTCATCGCAGCCTTCGACGACGCGCTGCGGCGCTGGCCCGAGATCAACGCGGTATGGACCTTTGCCGACGACCACGCGCTGCTCCTCGCCCGCCACTACCGGGACAGCGGCGGCACCTCGCCGATGGTCTTCGGCGGCATCAACTGGACACCGCCCGCCATGGCCAGCGTGCGGGACGGGTTGATCGACGTGGACCTGGGGGGCCACCTGTTCGATGGCGCCCAGGGCGTCGTGATGCTGTATGACTACCTGACCGGCAGCGACTTCGGCGACCAGGCGCTCAGCTGGGAGAGCGGCATGGTGGCGGCGACGCCGGCCAATGTGGATCGCTTCGCCCACATCCTGTCGGCGCCGGAGCGGATCGATTTCCGGGCCCTGAGCCGCAGCCACCGGCCCGAGCGCAAGCAGGTGCGCTTCGACCTCGACGCCATCGCCGGCTCGGTTCGCGGCGACGTGGCCCTGAGCGACGCCGAGCGGGCGTGGATCTCGGCTCACCCTACGCTGACGGCGGGCGGCTCGACGGACTGGGCGCCCTTCGACTTCGTCGGACCGGATGGTCGCTACAGTGGCCTCGCCAACGACTACCTGCGCCTGATCGAGGCACGCACGGGGCTGCGCTTCGAGGTCGAGACGGGCCCCTGGCAAGACATCCTGGCGGGGCTCGCCTCGCGCCGCCTCGACCTGGTCGCGGCCGCCTACTTCACCGCCGACCGGGCCACCTACGCCACCTACTCGCCCGCCTATCTCGAAACGGCCAATCACTTCTTCGTGCGCGAGAACCTGGACCTCCGGCGCATCGAAGACCTCAACGGACACCGCGCCGCGATTCCGCGGGGATACGCCCAGATCGACGAACTGCGCGCCCGTCACCCGGAGATCGGGATCGTCGAGGTGGACGATCTCGAGGCGGCGATCCGTACCGTGATGGAGGGACGCGCGGAGATCCTGTTCGACTCCCACGCCGTGCTCTCCCACGCGCTGCGACATCGGGGCATCTTCACCATCGTGCCCTTCCGCGCCGCGCCGGGCATGCGCAGCCACCCGATCCACATGATCACCCGCAGCGACGAGCCGCTCCTCGCCAGCATCATCACCAAGGCGCTCGGCAGCATCTCACCCGAAGAACGGGCAGCCATCCGCCAGCGGTGGATCGGCAGCCAGCGAGACCCGGCCGGCGGCACCGCCCTGCCCCTCACTCCCGAGGAACGCAACTGGCTCGACGCCCACCCGGACATCCGCATTGACTACGGCCACTTCCCGCCCTGGGAACTGGCCGGTCGCGACGGCACGCCGCAAGGCATCACGATCGACGTGCTCCGTCTGGTCGAGCAGCGACTGGGCATCCGCTTCGACCTCGACGACCGCACCGACTGGCCTGCCACAGAGCAGGCCCTGCGCGACCGCGAGCAGGACATGGTCGGGACCCTCGCCCACACCGCCTCACGCGAGGCTTACCTCGACTACTCGCTGCCCTACTCCGCCTTCCTCGCACCGGTCTATACCCGCAAGGGCGCGCCCCTGGTCGAGGGCCTGGCCGACCTCAACGGCAAGACCGTAGTGGTCGAGCGCGGCTTCAACACCGTCGAGCAGATCGGCCCCCGCTACCCGGCGATCCGCTTCGTCTTCGTCGCGGACACGCCGACGGCGCTCAAGCAACTCTCCGAAGGCGGGGCCGATGCCTACATCGGCAACCAGGGGCTCGCCAACTGGCTGATCGAGGATCTGAAGCTCACCAACCTGCAGGTCGCCCACCTCGCCCGGGAGATCGGCCCGACGCCGCTGCACTTCGGCATCCGCAAGGACTGGCCGGAACTGAGGGCGCTGGTCGACAAGGCCATCGACAGCATCAGCGAGGCGGAGATGGTCGAGATCCGCCGCCGGTGGCTGGGGGTGACCACCCAGCCCGTGTATCTCACCCTCTCCGCGGGCGAACGCGAGTGGCTGAAGGCCCATCCGGTGATCCGCTTCGCGGGCGACCCCAACTGGCTCCCCTACGAGGCGCTCGACCGGGGCGGCAACTACGTGGGCATCGTCAACGACCACCTCGCGCTCGTGGCCCAGCAGCTGGGCATCCGCTTCGAGCACGTACCGACCACGACCTGGTCGGAGTCGGTCGCCCTCGCCCGCGCGGGTGAGGTCGACATGATCTCCGAGACCAACAACTCCAACCTCGCGCGGCAGCTCGAGTTCTCCGCGCCCTATCTCGAGAGCCCGGTGGTCATCGTGATGCGCGCCGGCGCCGGCTTCGTGGATGACATGGCCGAACTGGCCGACCGGCGCGTGGCGGTGATTCGCGACTACGGCTACCTGCCGGACCTGTTCGCGCGCTATCCCGGCTTCGACTACCTGACCGTCGACACGATCCAGGATGGACTCGATGCCGTCGCGACCGGCCGCGCCGACGTGCTCTTCGCGACCCTGGCCCAGGCCACGTACCACATCGCCGAGCGGGGCATGAACAACCTGCGCATCGTCGGGCGAACCGGCGTGGACGTACGCCTGGCCTTCGGTGTCCAGCCGGCACTCGCGCCGCTGGTCCCGCTGATGGATCGCGCACTGGCGGCCATTGCGCCGGCCGAGAAGCGGCGCATCCTCGACAGCTGGGGACGCGAGCGCTTTGCCGAGCGGATCGACTACCGTCATCTCGCGTTGGTGGTGACCATCGCGCTCGGCCTGCTCGCCCTCGCGACCCTGTGGATCCTCACGATGCGCCGGCACCAGCAGCGGCTGCAGTTCAGCGAGCAGCGCTTCGCCCTCGCCATGGAGGCGGCGCGCGCCGGCTTCTGGGACTTCCGGCTCGCCACCGGCGAGGTCTATTTCAGTCCCCTCTGGATGCGCATGCTCGGCTACGACCCGGAGGCGTTGCCCCAGAGCATGGCCACCTTCCACCAGTTGCTCCATCCCGACGATGCCGCGCGCGTCTCGGCAGCCGGCGCCCGCATGCGGGCCGATGCCCGCTCGCCCTTCGACGAGGAGTTCCGACTGCGGGCGCGGGACGGCAGCTACCGCTGGATCCACTCGCGTGGCCAGGTCTTCTCCCGCGACCGGCACGGTGTGGCCCAGCGGGCCATCGGTACCCACATCGATGTCACCGACCGGCGCGAGGCAGAGGACCACCTGCGCATCTTCCGGCACTTCGCCGAGACGGCGAACCTCGGCTTCGGCATGGCCGCCATGGACGGCCGCATCGTCTACATGAACGCGGCCCTGTGCCGACTTCTCGGGCTTCCGGAGGGTGGTGACACCGTGCCTGACGGTTTTGCGCGCTTCTACGGGCCGGACGATCAGCGCCGCCTGCGCGAGGAGGTGCTGCCTGCGACGATGCGCGACGGGCGCTGGTCCGGCGAGACGGAGCTGGTCCGCTGTGACGGTACCACCTTCCCGGCGCTGGAGAGCTACTTCATCGTTCGCGACGAGGATGGGCAGCCGCTGCGTGTGGGCAATATCGTGCGCGACCTGACCGAGCGCCGCACGGCCGAGATCCAGTTCCAGCGGGTCGTCAATGCCTTGCCGGTCTCGGTCACGATTGCCGACACCAGCGGCCGGATCCTGCTCGCCAATCCGCAGGCCGAACGCGAGGCGGGTCTCGACCGCTCCCTCGTCGGCATGAACACCGCCGACATCTATGCCGACCCGGGCGCGCGCGACGCCGTGGTGCGCGAACTCCAGTCGCGCGGCTGTGTGGATGGCATGGAGTGCGCCTACCGGTCGGCCGACGGCCGCCCCCTGACCGGCCTGCTGTCGGCGATTCCGCTGCAGTTCGACGGCCAGCCGGCGATCCTCGGCGTCATCGTCAACATCACCGAACGGCGCAAGATGGAGCGCGAGCTCCAGCAGGCCAAGGAGGAAGCCGAGGCGGCCAACCGCTTCAAGGGCCAGTTCCTCGCCAACATGAGCCACGAGATCCGCACGCCGATGAACGCCATCGTCGGCCTCGGCCACCTCCTCAACCGCACCGAACTCTCGCCCCAGCAACTGGACTACCTGGGCAAGATCCAGGTCTCGGCGAGGGCGCTGCTGACCCTGATCGACGACATCCTCGACCTCTCGAAGATCGAGGCCGGCCAGCTGCGCATCGAATCCATCGATTTCGACCTGGGCGAGGTGCTCGACGGCGTCGCCACCCTCGCCAGCACGCGGCTCGCCGACAAGCACGTGGAGTTCATCTACGACATTGCACCCGGGATGCCCCCGCGGCTGCGGGGCGACCCCCACCGGCTGGCCCAGATCCTGACCAACCTGGTCGGCAACGCGGCCAAGTTCACGGACCAGGGCCACATCATCCTGCGCATCGCGCCGCTTCCCGAGCATGGTGCCGGAAGGTACGGCTTCACGGTTGAGGACACCGGCATCGGCATCGCCCCTGAACAGACCGCGCGCCTGTTCCAGCCCTTTACCCAGGTGGACGGTTCGACCACCCGCCTCTATGGCGGCACCGGGCGCGGCCTGTCGATCTGCCGTCAGCTCTGCGAGCTGATGGGGGGCACGATCGGTGTCGATAGCACGCCCGGTGTCGGCAGCCGCTTCGACGTCATACTGCCCTTCGGCGCCGCGGCGGGGCAGACCCGCGACCACAAGGGGCTCGACACCAGCGAGCTGCGCGTGCTGCTGGTGGACGACAACGCGATCGCGCGCCAGGTCCTTGCCGATCTGCTCCAGTCCCTGGCCTTCCGGGTTGATGTGGTGGCCGGCGGCGAGGCGGCCCTCAAGCGCCTCGCCGAGTCCCCTCGCCCCTACGACGTGGTGCTTCTCGACTGGCGCATGCCGGGCATGGACGGGGTCGAGGTCTCCCGCCGGATCCGCGCCGCCCACGGCAGCGAGCAACCGCGGGTCATCCTGATGACCGCCTATGGACGCGAAGCCCCGGACGAAGGACTCGACGGCTTCCTGATCAAGCCGATCACCCCCTCGCAACTGCTCGATGCGGTCGCGCTGGCCGTCGGCCCCGGGCGTCACGTCCAGCGCAACGGTCAGCGCCGCGATCACGCCGGCACGCGCCAGCTTTCCGGCCGCGTCCTGCTGGTGGAGGACAATCCGATCAACCAGCAGGTGGCCCGCGAGCTGCTCCAGCACATGGGGCTCCGCGTCGAGGTCGCGGCCAATGGCCGCGAGAGCATCGAGCGGGTCGCGCGCCAGCGGCCCGACCTGGTGCTGATGGATATCCAGATGCCGGACATCGACGGCTACCAGGCCACCGCGGGCATCCGCAGCCTGCCCGGCGCGAGCGGACTGCCCATCGTCGCGATGACCGCCAACACCATGGCGGGCGACGCCGAGCGATCCCTCGAGGCGGGCATGGACGGTCACGTGCCCAAGCCCATCGACCCGACGGTCCTGTTCGATACACTCTGCGCCTGGCTGCCCGTGCGCGACGATATCGCCGAGACGCCGCCTCAAACGCACGCTCCCGCCCCGCCGCTCCCCGCAGGGGCGCTCGACACCGCCGCGGCCCTCACCCGGGTTGCGGGCAACCGGGCGCTGTATGCGACGCTGTGCCGCGACTTTGCCGAACGCTACGAGCACGCGCTCGACGCCCTTCGGCAACTCGCCGCAGCCGACCGGCAATCCGTCGCGGATGCCGCCCATGCGCTGAAGGGCGTCGCAGGCAATATTGGCGCACGCGCGGTCCAGGCGGCAGCAGAACACATCGAGACACTGGCGCGCCAGGGCCAGGACGCCGGCCTGCCAGCGGCCCTTGCCGAGCTCGGCGAGGCCCTGCCTGCGGCGATCGAGCACGCCCGCCGCATCTCGACCACCATCGACGGTCCTCAGCAGGTCGAGGCGCCAGGTGCCGCGATGACGACGGGCGAACTGCGCGAGCGGCTCGATCACCTGGCGTCGCTGGTGGCCGCCGGCGACGCCGACGCCATCGACTGTCTCGCCGCGATCCGAACCGGGGACCTCCCCGCCCCGTGCCACGAACTGCGCCAGGGCCTGGCGATCGCGCTCACCGATTTCGAGTTCGCGACCGCCTCGACCCTGCTCGACGCGCTGCGGGCGCAACTCGCCCCCCCGGGAGACGCCCCGTGAGCGACCGCCCCACCGTGCTGATCATCGACGACGAGACCCAGGTGCTGCAGGTGCTGCGCGAGTTGCTCCACGGCGACTACCGGGTCGTGATCGCGAAGACGGGCGAGCAGGGGCTGGCGCGGCTCGACCCGGCGTCGCCGCCGGACCTGATCCTGCTCGATGTGGTCATGCCGGGCATCGACGGCTACGAGACGTGCCACCGCATCAAGGCGGACCCGGTGGGCAGCGAGGTCCCCGTCATCTTCCTGACGGGCCGCGACGACCCGGAAGGAGAAGCCTTCGGCCTCGGGCTGGGTGCGGTGGACTACATTGCCAAGCCGATCAGCCCGGCAACCGTGCGTGCCCGCATCCGGACCCATCTCGCCCTGCGTGAAACCCGCCTTGCCCTGGAACGGCAGAATGTCTCCCTTGAAGCCCGGGTGCACCAGCGCACCGAGCGGCTGAGGCAGCTGTCGGCCGAACTGGTGCTGGCCGAAGAGCGGGAGCGTCATCGCATTGCCCAGGAACTTCACGACGGTCCGACCCAGCGCCTGGTGTTCTCGAAGATCGGCATCGGCCGCCTGCAGGCCGCGCTGGGCGACACGCAGCGGAGCGAGCTCGACGAGCTGAGCCGCGACCTCGACACGACGCTCAAGGAGTTGCGCACCCTGATGGTCCAGCTCAGCCCGCCTGCCCTCTACGAGCTGGGCCTCGGCCCTGCCGTCGAGTGGCTCGCCGAGACGATCCTCGGCCGCCACGGCATCGGCCACCGGGTCGACAGCGACGCACCCTACAATGGCCTCGACGAGAGCACGCGGGTGTTCCTGTTTCATGCCGTTCGGGAACTGATGATCAACATCGTGAAGCACGCCCGCGCAGATCGCGCATCGATATCGCTCAATGGCCACGATGGAGAACTGCATATCGAAGTCCGCGACGACGGCCACGGCTTCGACGATCCGCTGCAGCCCGGCGGCCAGGACGAAGCCGGCGGCTTCGGCCTGTTCGCCCTGCGCGACCGGATCGATCTCCTCGGAGGGCGCATAGAGATCGAGTGCCTTGATGGCACCCGCGTGACCCTTGTCGTGCCCCTGGCTGCCGAGGAGGCCTCGTGAACCGGCGACGCATCATGATCATCGACGACCACCGCATCCTGCGGGAGGGACTGCGGCGCCTGATCGGCGATGACCCGGCCTACGAGGTCATCGCCGAAGCCGACAACGGTCGCGACGCGATCCGCCTGGCGCGACAGCTCGAGCCGGACATGATCCTGATGGATGTGGCCATGAGCGGCATGAACGGCATCGATGCGACGCGGCAGATCGTCGCCCAGCAGCCGGACATCCGGGTCCTCGGCCTGTCGATGCATTCCGACAGCCGCTTCGTGCGCCAGATGCTTGAGGCCGGCGCGCGAGGCTACCTGCTCAAGGAGAACGCCTTCGACGAGATCCTGACGGCGCTGCGCGCCCTCGCCGACGGCAAGGTGTACGTGAGCCCGCAGGCCTCGGGCAGCCTGCTCCAGGACATGGCCTCGGGACAGCCGCCCGAGGCCACCGAGGCAACGCCGCTCACAGCGCGTGAGCGGGAGACGCTGCAACTGATCGCAGAGGGGCACTCGACGGTGCAGATCGCCGAGCGGCTCTTCGTCAGCGCCAAGACCGTCGAGTCCCACCGCAAGAAGATCATGGACAAGCTCGATCTCCACAGCGTGGCCGAGCTGACCAAGTACGCCATCCGCCACGGCCTCACCTCCCTCGACGACTGATCCCCGCCGGCGACTTCCGCCGGGCTCTCCCAGCCAGACCGTCCACCGCCCGCCCTGCCACCTGACCGGATCAGGAAAACCGAACCGGCAGTTCAGGGCTTTCCCGATCGTGCGCGCGCGCTCCGCTGCCGACAATTCAGGCACCAAGAACACAGAGGACCCACCCCCTCGCCGCCCTTCCACTCCCGGGGCCGCAGACGGAGCCCGCCATGCACGCCACTGCCGACAGCTCGACCGACCCTGCAACCCTCGCCCTCGCCCAGCGCTGGATTCCCCCGCATGCCGTCGAGGGAGACGCGGCGATGCTCGGCCGGCTGCTGGCGCACAATGCCCGCACCCTCGGGCAGCGGACCCGGGCCGCGCGGCTGTGGCTCGTGGTCGGGCTGGCCACCCTGCTGGCGCTCGGCGGCCTGATCGACGCCGGCGTGCCCGCCGCCCTGCCGGCGCTCCCGCTCCTGCTGCTGCCGGCCCTTGCCTGTGTGCGGCTGGGTCGCGCCCTGCGCGACGGCGAGGTGTCCCGGCTCGCGCGGCTGACTCAGCGCTATCGCCGGGCGACGACATGGCTGGGCCTCATCTGGGGCAGCCTGGTCGCCATTCTGGTCGTCACCGCGCCGCACAGCACCGTGACCGAACTGGGTCTGGTCGCAACCCTGGGGCTGGTGGTCGGTGCCTTTGCGATCCTCGCCATCGAGCGATCGCTGTGGCTGCGGTTCTCGCTGGCGATCTGGACACCGATTCTCACCGCCACCGCCATCGGCATGGGGGTGACGCCGAGCGACCGCGGCTCCCTGCTCGCCCTCGAGTTGCTGTTCGCAGCGTGGAGCACCCTCCAGGGTCTGTGGCTGACGCGGGAACATACCCGTTCCCACCTCACGCGTTGGCGCCTCGAAGAGGCCATCCAGACGCTCGAAGCCCGGGATCACGAGCTGACCTCGGTCCGCTCGCAGCAAAACTCCCTCGAGCTGCGCTCGCGCCAGCTCACTCATTTCGACCAGCTGACACAGCTGGGCAGCCGACTCCACCTCCATGAGCGACTGGAGGACGAAGTGGCGCGCTATCGTGAGCGGGTACGCCCCTTCGCGCTGCTGATTCTCGACATCAAGGGCTTTCGGGACATCAACGGCTCGCTCGGTACCGCCGCCGGCGATGAAGTGCTCCGATCGGTCGCACGACGCATCACCGAGACCCAGCGCAGCGGCGACTTCGCGGCCCGGCAGGGCAATGACGAGTTCGCGGTGCTGATGCGCGACGTGAGCGATGCCGAGGCAGTCCGCATCGCCGACCGTTTCCACCAGGCCATCGAGGAGCCCCTGCGCATCGGCAGTCGCCTGATCTGCCCCCATGTCGCGATCGGGGTCGCGATCTGCCCCACCGACAGCCTGGACACGGCAGGCCTCCTGGCCGCCGCGGAGAATGCCGTGCAGGTGGCCCTGCGCCTGCCCCAGTTCAGCAGTATCCGCTACGTGCCGGGGATGTCTGCAGCCGCCATGCGTCGCCTGACCATCGAGCAGGAACTGATGACCGCCCTCGCGGAAGACCAGTTGGTGCTGCACTTCCAGCCCCAGGTGGACGCCCGCGACCTGCGGATCATCGGGGTCGAAGCTCTTGTCCGCTGGCACCACCCGACGCGCGGCCAGATCCCACCGCTGGAGTTCATCCCGGTGGCCGAGAACACGGGCCTCATCGACGCGCTGGGCGAGTGGGTGCTAGACGCTGCATGCCGCCAGGCGGTGGCATGGCGGGAGCGCGGTCTCGAATTCGGCACGATGGCGGTGAACATCTCCCCCCTCCAGTTGCGCGACCCGCGCTTCGTCGACAAGATCGACTCGGTCCTGCGCCGCAGCGGCCTGCAGGCCGAAGGGCTGGAGCTGGAGATCACCGAGAGTGCGGTCCAGACCCAGGGCGATACGTGCAATGCGCTCGCCCGACTGCGCGACCGCGGCATCCGGATCGCCCTCGACGACTTCGGCACCGGCTATTCCTCACTGGCCTCGCTGCGCGCCCTGCAGGTGGACCGGATCAAGATCGACCGCGCCTTCGTTGGCGACATGCTGCAGAGCCCTCGCAGCGCAGCGTTGCTCGGCACCATGGCCGACATGGCCCACGCCCTCGACGCGACCGTGGTCGCGGAAGGGGTCGAACAGGCCGAACAGGCCTCGGCGCTGAGCGCGTTGGGCTGCGACAGCATGCAGGGCTACTTCTTCAGCCGCCCGGTCGACGCGGCGAGCCTGGCCAAGGTGCTCGATCACGGCATTGCCCTCGCCGACCCTCTTCTCGGCCCGCTGCAGGTCGATTGCAGGGCGTCGACGTGAACGCGAACAGCGCCGGCCATCACGCCGACCTCGCCGCCTTCGAGTTCGACCGCACGAGCGGTTGTGTGTGCCTGTTCGGCGCGACCGGGCGCCTGCTCGACTGCGGCCCCCGGATACCCCTCGCCGAGTTTCACCATCGGCTGGACCCCGACTCGCAACACCGCCTGAGGGACTTCTGGCGCGAGCTGGTCCAGCGCCGCGCACCAACGGTGTCCCTGCGATGTGACGGCGAGGGCTGTCCGCAATGGCTCCACGTGGTAGTGGTCGCAACCGAGCCGGCGACGGGCCCGCTACGAAAAGTCCACGGCATCGTCCAGTGCACGGTGGAAGCGGCCTTGCCGATCGAACCCCAGGGGCTGCAGCGGCAGAGCCTTGCCGGCCGACGCATGCTTGTCGTGGGTACGCCGACCGGGGCGCGCCAGAGCCTGGCGACCGTCATCAGGCACGCGGGAGCCCACTGCGAAATCACCGAGTCGGGCAACGAGACGATGCTTGCGCTGCTCGCCGACGCACAGGCGCCGTTCGACGCCGTGATCGTTCACATGCCGGGGGCCGGCCTGGATGCGGTGGCCACCCTGCACCAGCTCCTCAACATCACACCCCGGCTTCGTCTTGTGGTGCTCGCCACCGGCCTCGACACCGAGGTACGCGATCTGCTGGAGCGGCACCAGGTCATCGTGCATGCCGAGCCGTTCGCGAACGCGAGGCAGCTTGTCGCCGCGCTGGGCCAGGCGGTGGCAGGCGCGGTACGACGCGCGCCTGCTGCGGGTACCCCGTCCGGCGGGGACCCGGTCTTCGATGCGACACGCCTCGCACGGCGGCTGGGACGCCGCAGCCACCTGATGCCACGCCTCATCGGTCACTTCCGTCAGCGTCACGAGACGTCGTCCGAACGACTGATCCACGCTATCGACACGGGTGACCAGGCAACGCTTTTGCGGATCGCCCATTCGCTCAAGGGCATGGCAGGGCATCTTTGTGCTACAGAGCTCCACGCATCCGCCAGCCGCCTGCTCGAGGTGGCAGCCGCGGACTGCGCGGCGTGGCAACGAGAAGCCCGCCGGACGGTTGCCGCACTTCAACGATTGCAGGACCGCCTCCGTCTCGAGAGCGCCCCCTGAGCAAGCCGCCGCCAGCGTGCCCTTCGCCCCTGCCCGTTCCAGACTGGCTTGCGCGTTTGATCCCGGTCACCACAATCCTGTCGTGCAACACCTTATCCCGGAAAGTGCCATAAAGCCGGCCGTCCCGGATCCGTTAGACATAGAACTTATGTCATAGCGGGTACGGCCGGGGCCGCACCCGACGCAGATCCGAGGGCGAGGGATATTCCGTGAAGCGCAACCTGCCGATCACCCAGCGTGAAGTACCGTTCCCGAAAGGACAGTACATCGTCTCGAAGACCGACCTGAAAGGCCGCATCACCTACGTGAATGACGCATTCATCCAGATCAGCGGCTTCAGCCGCGACGAACTGGTAGGCGCCAGCCATAACGTGATCCGGCACCCGGACATGCCGCCCGCGGCCTTCGAGGACCTGTGGGAGACCGTCAAGGGCAACCGCCCCTGGCGGGGCTTCGTCAAGAACCGCTGCAAGAACGGCGATCACTACTGGGTCGAAGCGCTCGTCGTGCCGATCCGGTCCGACGGCGGCACCATCGGCTACATGTCGGTCCGCACCGAGCCCGGCCGCCAGCAGATTGACGAGGCCGAGGCCCTCTACCGCGAGATCAATTCGGGCAGCGGATCGCTGCCCCGGGTGCCTCTGTGGAAGCGCCTGCGCATTCGCACCAAGGAACTGGCCCTCGCGGCAATGCTGCTGGTGACCCAGGCAGTTGCGGCGACGGCCGTCACCCTGCCCGGCCTCGAAGCGTCCGCACCGCTGCTGGTGCAGCTGGGCGCCGCTCTGAGCGTCCTCGCCGTGCTCGGCCTGCTCTTTTCCCAGCATCAGATCCATACCGTGCTCCAGCGCATCATCGGGCGCCTCGACCATATCGGCCGTGGCGTCCTGACCGACTCGATCCCGCTCACCAGGCGGGATGAGCTGGGCCAGCTCAATGACGCCCTTGTCTGCATGCAGACCCAGTTGAAAGCCATGCTGGCCGAGATTGCCGAAGCATCCCGGCAAATGGACAGCGACGCGATGGCGGTGGCCGACGGCATGACCGCGGCGGCCGATGCCTCGCGCACCCAGGAGACCGCTTCGGCGGATATCGCGGCATCGGTGGAGCAGCTGGTCGGCTCGGTCAGCGAGGTGGCGGGCAGCACGGAATCGGCCGTTGCCCGGGTCCAGGCCTCCCGCGACCTGCTCGCCGAGGTTTCCGCCAAGATGGTCGAGAGTCGCGACGCATCACGCGCCGTCGTCAGGACGGTGGAAGAAACCGGCGCCACGATGGCCGAGCTGTTCCAGTCGATCTTCGCGATCAGCGCGGTGACCCAGGCCATCAAGGAGATTTCCGACCAGACGAACCTGCTTGCCCTCAATGCGGCGATCGAGTCGGCGCGGGCCGGTGAGGCCGGGCGCGGCTTCTCGGTGGTGGCCGACGAGGTGCGCAAGCTGGCCGAGAACGCCAAGCAGCGCACCGACGAGATCAGCGCGTCGATCGCCAGGATCCAGTCCCAGACCCAGAACGCGGTCAGCCGCATGGAGTCGGCCAGCCAGAACGTGGCGATCACCGAGTCCGCCGTCGAGCGGGCTCAGGAAAGCCTCGCCAAGGCGGTCGCCAACGGTGACGAGGTAATCGGCCGCAGCCGCGACATCGCGGTCGCCACCCAGGAGCAGGTGGCCGCGGGGGAATCCATCAACCAGCGCCTCGAGCAGATCGTATCCAGCGTCGGGCTCAACGCCGCGCAGGTGAGCACCGCAGCCGGCAAGGCCAACAGTACCCGTCAGGCCGCCGCGGCACTGAACGAACTGGCCCGCTACTTCAAGCTGCACTGAACGGCAGCCGGACGTCGCAGGCATCGCGCCCCGATCGCCGGGCCCGGCGGGGCACCGCTCCCCCGCCGTCCTGCCCGAATGCATGCGATGATCGCCGCTGCGCAGGGCCTTGCAGGCCCATCCATCCCTCCCCATCGCAGCGCCTGCGCTCCGCGCCGGAGCCCTCCCCCGGAGTCTGCATGAAACTCTACGACGTGGCCGTATCCGGCAACTGTTACAAGGTCCGCCTCCTCGCCGCCCTGGCAGACATCCCCCTCGAACTGGCGCCCGTGGACATGCGAGCAGGCGAACACAAGCACCCGGAGTTTCTCCAGCGCAATCCGTGGGGCGAGGTGCCCGTCCTGCAGGACGGCGACATGACGCTGCGCGACTCCCAGGCCATCCTGGTCTACCTCGCTGCGAAGCACGGCCGCAGCGAATGGTGGCCCGCCGACCCGGCCGCCCAGGCCAAGATCGTCGGCTGGTTGTCCGTCGCCGCCAACGAGCTGCAGCACGGCCCCGCCACCGCAAGACGCGCCGACAGGTTCGGCATCGCCCTCGACAAGACCGAGCCCCTGCGCCGCGCCGGGCGCATCCTGGCGCTGCTGGAGGCGCACCTTGCCGGGTGCGACTGGCTGGTCGGCAGCCGCCCCACCCTCGCCGAATGCGCCGTCATGCCCTACGTCGCACTCGCGCCGGAAGGCGGCATCGACCTCGCACCCTACCCGTCAGTCCTCGCCTGGATCGACCGCATCAGGGCCCTGCCGGGTTTCGTGCCGATGCCGGGGATCCCGGCGTGACGATGCCGTAGGCTGTTCGCCTGGCCAGTTCTGGACACCCCGTGTGACCGTCGAAGGGCCGGATGCGCCGCACGCCCGACGCCGGCCCCCCGCTTGCTATGCTGAAGCCATTGCGCACGGGAGGCACATCATGAGCGACGCCAGCGACTTCGAGGCCTTTGCCGAGCGTTGCCAGCGTGATCTCGCCGACAGGCAGGCGGACCTGGTCGAACTGATCCTCTACGACATCGTCGGAAACGACGGTCGCACGCTCGCCCTGGGCGACGACGGCGAGGTCTGCGCACGGGCGAGGATCGTCCCCATCGGAAGTTTTGCCCACCGCTCGTCCAGCTGGCGCTGGGCATGGGCCAACCCGGAGAGCACTGCGGGTGGTCTGGCAGCGGCAGTGCGCGTCCACGAGCGTCCCGAGGTGCGGCATCAGCCGGCGTTTCAGGCGGTCGATGCCTTTCGGGCCGACGAAGCCACGGCCTGGTGCTTCGCCGCCATCGGCTGCCATGTGGCGAATGGCCAGGGCGTCTATCGCTGGGCTTCGGACGCCGTCGACTGGTTCTTCGCCATCACCGACATCACGCGCCTGGAGGACAACGAGGCCATGACCCAACGGGCGGCCCGGCGCATCGAGGCCGATTTGCGCGGAGCCCCCTCGGCGCGGCGCGCGACCTTGCTTCGGCAGCACTTTCCCGACCTGCGCATCGACCTCTCCGGCGCCGACCTTCGCGGCGCGCCCAAGCCCTGGCAAGGAGATCTGCACGCCCAGATCCTGTTTGACCATGGGCGACTCGACACCCATGCGGCGCGCGACCTCGCCGGCGCCAACTTCTCCCACACGCGGCTGGACGGCGCCATCCTGCGCGGTCTCGATCTCTGTGGTGCCCGCTTCGAGGGCGCTGTGCTGGTCGAGGCCGACCTGGCCGGTGCGCGGCTGGATGGCGCCAACTTTCGCGGGGCCTTTCTGAACGGCACGAATTTCAGTGGCGCCACGGTCGGCACGGCTGACTTTGCCGGGGCCGAGTTCTCGCGCACGCTGCTGAACGGGGTCGACCTGTCGGCGGCCCAGGGGCTGGACCTCATCCATCATCTGACGCCGTCCGAGATCTCGTTCAGCACCCTGGTGGCATCGCGTTTCGAACTGGAACCGGCCTTCCTCCGCGCGGCTGGCGTCTCGCGCGGTCTGATCGAGGACCTGGACCGCGGCCAGCGCTTCCAGAACACCTGGCAGACCTGCTTCCTCTCCTACAGCAGCAAGGATGCGGCGTTCGCAGAGTTGCTCTACGCCGCCCTGCAAGAGGCCGGCGTGCGAGTGTTCTGGGATCGCTTCGACGTGCTCCCTGGCGAACTCCTCGAGCAGCAGATTGCCGAGGCCATCCGCGAACACGATCGCCTCATTCTCGTTCTGTCTCCCCACAGCATGGCCAGCCCCTGGGTCGAGAAAGAGCTGCGCCTCGCCTGGCACCGCAAGCGTGAATCGCTGCTGCCGATCCGCCTGTGCCCCATCGAAGCCATCGAAGCATGGACCGCCAACTCACCCTCGCTGCCGGATCTGGCCGCCATCTTTCCGATGCAGGACTTCAGCGACTGGCAGGACGACGCTGTCTTTGCCCTCGGCGTCGACAAGGTGCTGCGCGCGCTGGGCAGTGGCGTTCACGCGGCCGAGCTGCGTTCGGAGATTGGCGGCGACCCGAAGAGGCATGGCGATGGGGCTTAGGGTCTGTTCACAGTAGTCGAAATGTGTTCACATTCTGGAATTTGGGTGTGAGCAATGGATCGGCGAATGTTGAACGACGCGCAGTGGGCCCGCATTGAGCATCTGCTCCCGGGCAAGCCGACGG
>JAGRGD010000069.1 GCA_020445665.1 Rhodocyclaceae bacterium | reverse complement strand
TCGCCCTCGCCGGGTTCGTCGCCATCGTGGTGATGATCCTGCCGCATCTCAACCCGCCCGACGCCCGCCAGGCGGACGCGATGGAGCCGCCCGGCAACGTCGTCGTCGAGGTGCGCTGGCCGGACGGCCTCGACACCGACATCGACCTCTGGGTGCAGGCCCCGGCCGACATCCCGGTCGGCTACTCGAACAAGGGCGGTGCGGTCTTCAACCTTCTGCGCGACGATCTCGGCAAGCGCGCCGATGCTACCGGGCTCAACTACGAGGTGAGCTACTCGCGGGGCATCCTGCCGGGCGAGTACACGGTCAACGTCCACCTCTACCGCAACCCCGGGCGCACCTTGCCGGTGCCCGTCACCGTCGTCACCAGCGTCAAGAAGAGTGCCGAGGAATCGGCGCGGCAGATCCTGGCCAGCAAGGTCGACCTCACCCGCGAGGGCCAGGAGATCACCGCCTATCGCTTCCGGCTCGACGACCAGGGCGACCTGGTCCCGGGCAGTGTCCACAACCTCCAGCGCCCCTTGCGCAACTGGAAGAAACGATGACCGACGTCTCGGGCTTCTTCATCGTCGCCGCGGTGCTGGCCTTCATCCTGGCGACGCACGGCATCTGGGCACCACGCCGGTTGGGGGTGAAGATCTCGGCCTTGATCACCACCGCCCTGTTCCTGCCGCTGGCCTATGCGGCGACGCTGACCCTCCTGAGCAAGCCCAAGCCGGTCCACCTCGAATGGTGGCTGGCGCAGGCGGACGAGGCGACGGTGCTCGGCAGCTCGATGCGCGAGGGCGACGGCATCTATCTCTGGCTGCAGATGACCGAGCTGGTCGAGCCGCGCGCCTATGTCCTGCCCTGGGACCAGGCGCTGGCGCAGGAGCTGCAGGAGGCGCTGCGCCAGGCCGAGGAGAACGGCAGCGCCGTGCAGATGCGCCTGCCGTTCGAGCCCAGCCTCGACAACCGTGACCCCAAGTTCTACGCGCTGCCGCAGCCGGCCTTGCCGCCGAAGGAGCGGCTGGACGAGGGGCCGCAGATGTTCACCGGCCCCGGTCGGGAGGCCTGAGGCGCTTGACGGCGCCGTCGCCAGCCGTCTTTGGTCCGGGCCTTGCCCGGGTCCGGCGGGAGGACCAACGACGTGGTTGCGAAGAGGATGGGCGTGCTCGTGCTGCACGAGGGCGTCGACCAGTACCTGGAGGAGCTGCGTCGGCGGTTCCCGGCTGTCGAGTTCCAACCCATCCGCCAGCCGGCCGGGCTGGAGGCCCTGAGCGGCTTTCCCGCCGCCATCGCCTATAGCTGCGTCACCGACGGCTTTCCCCGCACCGAGCACGCGAGGCTCAGGGACTGGCCGGGCCTCGACTGGGTGCATGTCGGTGGCTCCGGCTTCGATCATTTTGTCGCCGATGGGCCGCCCGGCATGCTCAGCCAGCGTCCAGCAGTTCTTCGAGCCCACCGCCGCCGCCATCAACCCCATCACAAGCGCGGTCACGTTCGCCACCGCCTCCTTCCGGGCGAACCGAGGTGCGATCATGGCGA
>JAGRGD010000068.1 GCA_020445665.1 Rhodocyclaceae bacterium | reverse complement strand
TTCCTGCTGATCAACCATCCGCTGGATTGCCCGATCTGCGATCAGGGTGGCGAATGCCAATTGCAGGATCTGGCCGTGGGCTACGGCGCGTCCAAGTCGCGTTATCAGGAAGAGAAGCGGGTCGTCATCGACAAGAACCTCGGTCCGCTGGTGTCGACCGACATGACCCGGTGCATCAACTGCACCCGCTGCGTGCGCTTCACCCAGGAGATCGCCGGCCTGATGGAACTGGGCCAGGCCTTCCGCGGCGAGCACGCCGAGATCATGCCCTTCGTCGAGAAGACCATCGACTCCGAGCTGTCGGGCAACATCATCGACCTGTGCCCGGTCGGCGCGCTGACCTCGAAGCCGTTCCGCTTCGCCGCGCGGACCTGGGAGCTGTCCCGCCGCCGCTCGGTGAGCCCCCACGATTCGCTGGGCTCGAACCTCATCGTGCAGGTCAAGCACGACGCGGTGAAGCGCGTGCTGCCCCTCGAGAACGAGGCGGTCAATGAGTGCTGGCTCGCCGACCGCGACCGCTTCTCCTACGAAGCCCTGAACACCGACGAGCGGCTCACCGCGCCGATGATCAAGCAGGGCGGGGAGTGGCGCGAGGTGGACTGGCAGATGGCCCTCGAATATGTGGCCAACGGTCTGAAGGGCATTGCGCGCGACAACGGGGGCGACGGCATCGGATTCCTCGCCTCGCCGCACGCGACCCTCGAAGAGCTGCACCTGCTGCAGAAGCTGGCCCGCGGGCTTGGCTGCGAGAATATCGACAGCCGCCTGCGCCAGACCGATTTCTCCGCCGACGCGACCCGTCAGGGCGCGCCGTGGCTCGGCATGCCGATCGCCGAGGTGGGCGAGCTGAACCGCCTGCTGGTGGTCGGGAGTTTCCTGCGCAAGGATCACCCGCTGCTCGCCCAGCGGGTCCGCCAGGCTGCCAAGCGCGGTCTCAAGGTCAGTGCCGTCGGCTGTGCCGGTGACGACTGGCTGCTCAAGGTCTCGAACCGCGTCACGGTCAAGCCGAGCGCCCTGGTGGGCACCCTGGCCGCGATCACCAAGGCGCTCGCCGCCGAAGTCAGCAAGCCGGTCGATGCGGCGCTGGCCGCCAGCGTCGCTGCGGCCGAGCCGTGCGAGACGGCCAAGGCCATCGCGGCCGAGCTCGCGGCTGGCCAGAAGGTCGCCGTGTGGCTGGGCAACCTGGCCACGCAGCACCCGCAGGCGGCTGCCATCCAGACCCTCGCACAACAGATCGCCGACCTGTGCGGCGGGCGCTTCGGCGTGATCGGTGAAGCGGCCAACAGTGTCGGCGCCTACGTCGCCGGTGCGGTGCCGCAGGGCAAAGGCCTGAACGCAGCCGACATGCTCGCCAAGCCCCGAGCCGCCTACGTCGTCTTCGGTGCCGAGGGCGCCTCCGACTTCGCCAATGGTCACCAGACCCTGCACGCCCTCGGCACCGCCGAGACGGTGGTGCACCTGGGCGCCTTCAAGTGCCACGAGGCCCTGGCCTACGCGGACGTGATGCTGCCCGTCGCCCCCTTCAGCGAAACCTCCGGCACCTTCGTTAACTGTGAAGGCCGCGTGCAGTCCTTCCACGGTGTCGTCAAGGGCCAGGGCCAGAGCCGCCCGGGCTGGAAGGTGCTGCGGGTGCTGGGCAACATGCTTGGCCTCACCGGCTTCGAGTTCGCCAAGAGCGAAGAGGTCCGCGACGAGGCCCTGGCCGGTACGCCGGTTGCCGAGCGCCTGGGTGGCCGCATCGCTCCGGTCGCCGGTGTCTCGCCCCAGGTCGAGCAGGCCGGCTTCGAGCGGATCGCCGACATTCCGCTCTATTCGGTCGACCCGATCGTGCGCCGCGCCCCGTCGCTGCAGCGGACCCGGGATGCGCAGGTCGGAGCCGCCTGGCTCAACGCCGCGGCCCTGTCCGCGCTGGGTGCCGCCGACGGCGACAAGCTGAAGCTCAAGACGCCGAGCGGTGAGGTTGTGCTGCCGGCCGCCCTCGACGACACCCTGCCCGATGGGTGCGTCCGCCTGCCGGGTGCCCAGGCCGCGACCGCGGAACTCGGGGCCCTGTCCGGTCTGATCAGCGTGGAGCGTGCCTGATGGAAGCGATGCTCGAACCCGTAGCGAACCTCTTCGGATCCGCCTGGCCGCTGGTCTGGACCCTGGCCAAGATCATGGGGATCATCGCGCCGCTGATGCTGTGCGTGGCCTACCTGACCTACGCCGAGCGCAAGGTGATCGGCTACATGCAGGTGCGGATCGGCCCCAACCGGGTCGGCCCCCTGGGCCTGCTGCAGCCGATTGCCGATGGCGTCAAGCTCCTGCTCAAGGAAATCATCGTCCCGTCGGGCGCCAACAAGGGCCTCTTCATCATCGGCCCGATCCTCGCGCTGGCGCCGGTGCTGGTCGCCTGGGCGGTGATCCCGTTTTCCGACGGCTGGGTCGTCGCCAACGTGGATGCGGGCCTGCTGTTCCTGCTGGCGGTGACCTCCCTCGAGGTCTACGGCGTGATCGTGGCCGGCTGGGCGTCCAACTCCAAGTACCCCTTCGTCGGTGCGATGCGCGCCGCGGCGCAGATGGTCTCCTACGAGATCTCGATGGGCTTCGCGCTAGTGTGCGTGCTGATGGTCTCGTCGAGCCTCAACCTCTCCGAGATCGTGATGCAGCAGGGCCGCGGCCAGATGGCCGACATGGGCCTGGGCTTCCTGTCGTGGAACTGGTTGCCGCTGCTGCCGATGTTCGTGGTCTTCATGATCTCCGGCATCGCCGAGTGCAACCGGGCCCCGTTCGACGTGGTCGAGGGCGAGTCCGAGATCGTCGCCGGTCACATGATCGAATACTCGGGCATGGCCTTCGCCCTGTTCTTCCTGGGCGAATACGCCGCGATGATCCTGGTCTCGATGATGACCGCGATCCTCTTCCTGGGTGGCTGGCTGTCGCCGGTCGGCTTCCTGCCGGACAGCTTCCTGTGGCTGGCCATGAAGACCGCCGCGATCCTGTTCATGTTCCTGTGGGCACGGGCCACGTTCCCGCGCTTCCGTTACGACCACATCATGCGCCTGGGCTGGAAGGTCTTCCTGCCGATCACGCTGGTGTGGGTCATCGTCACCGCGGTGTGGATTCTGTCGCCGCTGTCGATCTGGAATTAAGAGGCTGATATGGGTGCCAAGGATTTCATCGGTAGCCTGTTCCTGAAGGAACTGGTCAAGGGCCTG
>JAGRGD010000067.1 GCA_020445665.1 Rhodocyclaceae bacterium | reverse complement strand
GTCTCCCTCCCCCTCAAGGGGGGTGAAGCGGGGAATTCGCGAAGCATGGCTTCGCGCCCGCTGAACGGACTGGCTGTGCAAAGCCAGTCCTGGGCGGCCAGGAGGGGGATGGGGTTGAGTCACGCGACTTGCCCCATCCCCACCCCAGCCCTCCCCTTGAGGGGAGGGAGCAAGGAGACGTCGTAGTGCCTGAACTGGAATCGCCTGATTGCTTGCCGAGTTAATAGTCCTGCAGCGCGACCCGCGCCATCCACGCATCCCGCTGTTCCACCGCCTGACCGGCCAGGGCGAAGCCGCGCAGGCGACCCGCCTGGTCGAGGAAGGCCGAGCTGACGCTGCCAGCTGTGGCGTGCTCCTGCCACTCGCCGGCGATGGCAGGCGGTGCAAAGAACGCGAATCGGGCATCCGGGGTGTTGAGACGCATGGGCTCGGGCCGGATTTCCGGCTGGGAAGGGCGGCCGCAGAGCGTCTCGGCGAGGGCGCGCGCCTGGGACTCGATGCTGGCGTAGCGGGCCAGTCCGGGCAGGTCCGCGCAGGCGCCGAGGGCGTACACTCCGTCGGCCGACGCACGCAGGAAGGTGTCCACCGCGATACCCCGCACGCCGTGGCTGAGGCCGGCTACACGGGCCAGGGCGGTACGCGGCCGGGCCTCGATCAACGACACCACGGCATCGACGTCGAGCCGCTCGTTGCAGGCGGTGTGGGCCCGGAAGCGGCCGTGCGAGATCGGATCGACCGCCAGCACCCGGTCGTCGAGGCGGAAGCTGACCCCGGCACGGGCCAGATCGTCCCGCAGGCGACGACCGGCCAGCCCCGGCAGGCGCTCTCCGAGGGGATGCCGCGCCGAGTCGGCGACGATGGCCTCGCGGCCGCTGCGCACCAGCTCGTTGGCGAACTCGCACGAACACACCCCCGCCCCGAGCACCAGCACGCGGCGCGCCAGTCGAAGGCGGCCATGGAGGAGGTGGAAGTCGGCGAGCCGGTTGAGGGGCTGCACTGCCGGATTGCCCCGCAGCGCCGGGGGCACGCCGATCTCCTCGCCGGTCGCGATGACGATGCGGTCGAACGGGATGCTGCCGTGGCGCATCGCGACATTCCCGCCCGTCACGTCGATCGCGTCGACCGCACTCTCCTCGAGCAGGTGCAGATCCTCCCGCGCCGCGACCATGCTGGCAGTCGCCTGGACGAGGGTGATCGGATCCCGGTTCGCCGCCAGGGCGGCCGGGAACGCGGATTTCGGATAGACCTCGGCCGAGTGGGCGGCGATCAGCGTGATGGTGCAGGTCTGGGAGCGACGCCGGATGGCCCGCGCCAGCGCGTGACCGGCTCGCCCGGCTCCCACGATGACCACGTCCGAATCGCTGCTCCGCATCTCGCCCTCCCCTGACAGCACCTCTCCATTATGGGCCCCGGCCGGGCAAGCGTGAATACGGGCCAGGGTCTGTGGACACTTGTCCGGCGGTCGCCATCCAAACGTCCGCAGACCCTAGACGCCCTCGACGCCGGGCAGCCGGCTGTCGCGGATGGCGCGGGTCAGCACGTCGATGACGCCGGTCCGCGGGTAGGTGACCCGCCAGGCGAGCGCCACCTTGCGCGACGGCTGGGGCGCGGCGAAGGGGCGCACGGCGAGCAGCGGGTTCTGCTCGGGCAGATCGTCCGCAGCCGAGCTGGGGAGGATCGTCACGCCGATGCCGGTCGCCACCATGTGACGGATCGTCTCCAGGGAGCTGCCTTCCAGCGTCCGCTGCAGGCCGCTGCCGGTGCGACAGTGGGGGCAGACCTCGAGGACCTGGTCCCGGAAGCAGTTGCCGGCGCCCAGCAGCAGCAGCTGGTCATCGGCCAGCATGTCCGGCTCGATGTCCCGGCGCCGCTCCCAGGCGTGGCCGCTGGGGAGCAGGACCCGGAAAGGCTCGTCATAGACGACGCGGGTCACGATGCCCTGCTCCTGGTAGGGCAGGGAGATGATGATGACGTCCAGCTCACCGCGCTTGAGCGACTCGGTGAGCCGCCCCGTGTAGTTCTCCTGGATGAACAGCGGCATCTTCGGGGCCAGCCCGTGCACCAGGGGGATCAGTCGCGGCAGCAGGTAGGGGCCGATCGTGTAGATCACGCCAAGCCGCAGCGGACCGGCCAGCGGATCCTTGCCGGAGGCGGCGATCTCCTTGACCAGACTTGCCTCGGCCAGGACCTTCTCTGCCTGGTCGACGATGCGCTGGCCGATCTCCGTGATCTTGACGTCTGCGGCGCTGCGCTCGAACAGGGTCACGCCGAGCTGATCCTCGAGCTTCTTGATGGCCACGGACAGGGTCGGCTGGCTGACATGGCATTTCTCCGCAGCGCGGCCGAAGTGTCGCTCCCGCGCGAGGGCGACCAGATAGCGAAGGTCGGTCAGGGTCATGGTCGGCACTCCTCGGCCCGGATTGCAAGGGCGCATCTTAGTCGCACGGGCCGTTCCGGTGCATCCCCGGCGGGAGCGGGTGGTCACCGGGGGGCAACGCCCCTCATGGTATGACAATGGCTGTGGCATGGTGCCTGAATCGCGGATGACCACATCTATCTTTCGGGAGAGAGGGTCCGTAAGCTTGCAATGACCTCGACCAAGGCGCGGACCATTTCCGACGCCGTCCGCCGACCGCCAACCTGTGACGCACATGCGTATTCCCGGTACCCAGACCCTCCGTGGTGTCCTGCTGATCGCCGCGGTGCTCTTCTCCGCGGTGATCGTGGTGACGACCCACGTCGCCGTTTCCTACCTCTTCGAGCGCTCGCTGCGCGAGGAGGCGGTGACCGACGCGTCAAGCTTCGCCGACCTGACCTTCAAGTCGATGTTCCAGCTCATGAGCACCGGCTGGAGCCGCCAGCAGCTCGAGGGCTTCGTCGCCGCGATCCAGTCTTCGGTCAAGGACTCCCGGCGCCAGATCGACATCTATCGGGGCAACCGGGTGTCCGTGATGTTCGGCCAGATCAACCAGAAGGCGCCCGATGCGGCGATCGAGCAGGTCTTCCGGGAGGGCCGCTCGCGCAGCTTCGAGGGCGAGGGCGAAGTCCGGTTCCTCTATGCGCTCAAGGCGGAGGCGGTCTGCCGGGGCTGTCATACCAACGTCGAGATTGGCGACGTGCTCGGGGTCATCGACGTGCGGCAGGACATCGCACCGGTCCTCGAGGCCCACGAGCGGACCTTTGCCATCGCGATGATCCCCCTCGCCCCGGTGGCCGTTGCCGCGACGCTGCTGATGGTGCTCTTCATCCGGCGCCGCCTGGACGGAGCCATTGGCGAACTGGCCAACAGCATCGGCTCGGTCAACCGCCTGGCCGACCTGCGCCAGCTCGAGAACAGCCCGCCAAACCTGGGCTTCCGGGAATTCGACCCGGTCTCCCGCGAGATCTCCCAGCTCACCAGCCGGGTACGCGCCATCGCGGTGGACAAGGACATGCTGGAGTTCGAGATCCGGCTGCTCGAGAAATTCGTCCTGACCTCCGACGTCATCCGCGACTGGCGCGACTACGTGATCCGCCTGCTGCTCGATATCGACGGCGTGATGCCGGCCTACGCCCTGTTCTCGATCTTCAAGACCGGTGAAGAGGCGTTCGACCTGGAGGTCTTCTGGCGCTTCGAGCCCACCGAGGAGATGCGTCAGATGTTCGAGGCGCGGCTGCGCGACGAGCTCAAGCGCACCGACTACTTCGATGCCGGCTACGCGATGCGCGTCAATCACCACGTGGCCGATCGCAGCCAGGAGATGCCCGAGGTCGCCCGCGCCAGCATTGCGCTGCAAAGCAAGTCGCTGCTGGTGGACGCGCCGCGCATCGGCGGCATCGTCGGCATCGGCATGCAGGCCCAGGGCGATGTCGAGCCGACCCATGTGCTGGTCATCGAGAGCGTCCTGTCCACCCTCCTCAACGTGGTCGGCTCGGTCAAGGCCATCGACCGCTACACCAAGGACCTGGAGTACTACGCCACCCGCGATCCGCTCACCAACTTCTACAACCAGCGGGTCTTCTGGGAGGTGATCGACAACGAAATCCACCGCTCCGCGCGCCACAACTACATCTTCTCGCTGCTGGTGGTGGACGTGGACAACTTCAAGTCGATCAACGACAGCTACGGCCACGGTTTCGGCGACACCTTCCTGCAGCGCTTCGGCGAATGCCTGCGCGAGGCGATCCGCGATGACGACATGCCGGCCCGCTATGGTGGCGACGAGTTCGTCATCATCCTGCCGGAGACCGACGTCGAGGGCGCGGAAGAGGTCGCCAAGCGAGTCATCGCGAGGCTGGGCGAGATGGCCCTCGAAGCCCCCGACGGCAACCGGGTGAGCGCGTCCGCCTCGATCGGCATCGGCTGCTACCCGACCCACGCCAGCATCGCCAAGGATCTCTTCCTGTTCGCCGACAACATGATGTACCGCGCCAAAGCCGACGGAAAGGCCCGCATCGCGGTGCCGACCGAGCAGGACGTGGTCGAGATCTTCAAGACGCTCGGCGAGAAGAGCATGATGATCCTGAAGGCGGTGGACAGCCGCGGTGTCCAGCCCTTCTTCCAGCCCATCGTGTCTACCCGCGACGGACACGTCGAAGCGCTCGAGGTCCTGTCGCGGATACGCCTGCCCGACGGCGACTACGCGCTGGCAGAAGACTATGTCTCGGTGGCAGAGCGCATGGGCGTCATGCACAAGCTCGATTACCTGCTGATGGAGCAGGCCCTCGACGCGGTCGAGAGCAGCGACTACCAGGGCGCGCTGTTCCTCAACATGTCGCCCCGCGCTCTGGTGCTCAACGACTTCATTGCCGAGACCCGCTCGATTGCGAGGGATTTCGCCATCGACCCCGCCCGAATCGTGTTCGAGATCACCGAGCGCGAGACGATCCGAAACATGTCGATGCTCGAGCGCTTCATCCGCAACCTCCACGACGAGGGCTTCAAGCTCGCGATCGACGACTTCGGCTCGGGCTTCTCCTCGTTCCACTACGTCAAGCGCTTCCCGATCGACTACCTCAAGATCGAGGGCGACTTCATCCTCGGCATGAAGTCCAACGAGAAGGACCGGGCGCTGGTGCGCAGCATCGTGACCCTGGCCCGCGAGCTCGACATCCGCACCGTCGCCGAATACGTCGAGGACGACCTGGTGCTGGCCCAGGTGGTCGCCCAGAACATCGATCTGGCCCAGGGCTATCACATCCAGCGGCCCACCGCGAGCCTGCAGGAGGCCATTGCCGGACGGACGGCCTGAGGGCGCGATTCGCGTCGCGGCGCGCGCTGTGGCACATTGCCGCGATGATTGCCAGCACCCGACCCGACCAGTCTGCCCTGGCCTTGCGCGATGTCGCCGCGATGGGTCAGGTCTTCACCCCGCCGGCCGTGGTGCGGGCCATGCTCGCGCTGCGCCGCAACCGGGGCCGTGTGCTGGAGCCGGCCTGCGGCGACGGCGCCTTCCTGCGCCATCTGCCCGGTGCGGTGGGCATTGAGGCGGATCCGGCCCACTGTCCGGATGGCGCCCTGCGGATGGACTTCTTCGCCTACCCGGAGCACGAGCGTTTCGCGACCATCATCGGCAATCCGCCCTATGTCCGCTTCCAGGACATTCCCGCCTCGACACGGGCATTGCTGCGCAGGGACGGCTTTGACGGACGCTCCAACCTCTACCTGTTCTTCATCGAGAAGTGCCTGCGCCATCTGGCGCCCGGGGGCGAGCTGATCTTCATCACGCCGCGGGACTTTCTCAAGGCCACCTCGGCGGTTTCCCTCAACCGCTTGCTGTGGCGCTCGGGCACCATCACCGACGCCATCGAGCTTGGCGACGCGCGGATCTTCGACCAGGCGGTGCCCAACTGCCTGATCTGGCGATTCGAGATGGGTCGGACCGACCGCCACATGCGGCTGGCTGCAGTCGGGCAGGGCGACAAGCTCGCCGAGGCGCTTGGCGCGCCCCCTTGGGAGCCCCGCCAGCTGCTGGAATGCGCGGGCCACCTGATGTTCGTCCGCGGCGACCACCCGGTCCGCCTCGACCAGCTGGCCTTCGTCAAGGTCGGCGCGGTCTCGGGTGCAGACGCACTCTATGCCGACCCTGTCCACGGCACGCGCGACTTCGTCTGCGCCTCGACCGTACGCGACGGTCAGACCCGACGGATGATCTGGTGCGAGCCCGACGCCCCCCCGCCACCGGCCCTGCTCCCTCATCGGCCGCGCCTGATGGCCCGCCGCATCCGGCGCTTTGGCGAAAACGACTGGTGGCAATGGGGGCGCGGTTACTACCAGTCCGAGCGGCCGCGCGTCTACGTGAACGGCAAGACGCGCAGTCGCCGGCCGTTCTTCATCCACGACTGCCCCCACTACGACGGCGCGGTCCTCGCGATCTTTCCGCGGGACCCCGCCACGGACGTCGCCGACCTGTGCGACGCGCTCAACGCGGTGGACTGGGAGGAACTCGGCTTCGTCTGCGACGGTCGATTCCTGTTCTCGCAGCGAAGCCTCGAGAACGCCCCGCTACCCGCCGCATTCGCGCGCTTCGTGGGTCCGACAGCCGCACCGCCGGATGACCGTGTGCGCTCCGAATCCGGTGCGGCAGGCGTGGTGTAAGATTCGCCGAAACTGACTGGCAGCGGTGCGACTTGCCCGTAGGGACGGGCCCGGCGCGTCGTCGCGGCCCGAGGTCGCGAAATACCTGAGAGCAGCCATGGTTCCTCACCTCACCACCGCGCTGACCGGCCCCCTGCTGGAGCTGGAGAAGCATTTCCTCGACAACGCGACCGAAATCGAGCGCTGGATGCGCGTGCAGTGGCACGACCATACGCCGCCGTTCTACGGCTCGACGGACCTGCGCAACTCGGGCTTCAAGCTGGCGCCGGTGGATCTCAACCTCTTCCCGGGCGGCTTCAACAACCTCAACGACGCCTTCCTGCCCCTCTGCATCCAGGCAGCCCAGGCGGCGGTGGAGCGCATCTGCCCCGACGCGCGTCAGCTGCTGCTGATCCCGGAGAACCACACCCGCAACCAGTTCTATCTGCAGAACGTCGCCAAGCTGGTCTCCATCCTCCGCCTGACCGGCCTCTCGGTTCGCCTCGGCACCCTGTTGCCGGATATCACCGAACCGACCGTCATCGAGCTCGCCAACGGATCGTCGCTGACGCTCGAACCCCTCGAGCGCCACGGCGGGCGGCTCGGCCTGCCGGGTTTCGACCCCTGCGCGGTGCTCCTCAACAATGACCTCTCGGCCGGCGTGCCGGCGAGCCTCGAGGGCCTCGACGACCAGTGGGTGATCCCGCCGCTGCACGCCGGCTGGCACGCCCGCCGCAAGTCCAACCACGCCGACGCCTACCAGCGCGTGACGAAGGAGTTCGCCGAGGTCATCGGCATCGACCCGTGGCGGATCAACCCGGCCTACGACGTCTGCGGCGGCATCGATTTTCACGCCCGGGCCGGCGAGCAGGAGCTGGCCGACAAGGTCGCCGCGATGCTCGACAGCATCCGCGCCAAGTATCGGGAGTACGGCGTCTCCGACGAGCCCTTCGTCGTGGTCAAGGCCGACGCCGGGACCTACGGCATGGGCGTCATGACGGTCAAGGATGCCTCGGAGGTGGTGGGGCTCAATCGCAAGCAACGCAACAAGATGAGTGTCGTCAAGGAGGGGCTGGCTGTGCACGACGTCATCATCCAGGAGGGGGTGCACACCTTCGAGACCCTCAACAGCGCCGTCGCTGAGCCGGTGGTCTACATGATGGATCACTACGTGGTGGGTGGCTTCTACCGGGTCCACACCCAGCGCGGGCGCGACGAGAACCTCAACGCCCCCGGCATGCACTTCGAGCCCCTGGCCTTCGAGACCTGCTGCTCGCTGCCCGACTGCGACCAGGCCCCCGACGCCCCGCCGAACCGGTTCTACGCCTACGGCGTGGTGGCCCGCCTGGCCCTGCTGGCCGCATCGGTCGAGATCGAGGAAAACGCGCCGGCCGAGCTGGCCGAGGCGGCGGCCTGAGTCGGCGATGGACCTCGCCCTGATCCTCGACCCCCTTGACGGCCTGAAGGCGTACAAGGACTCATCCATCGCGATCATGCGTGCCGCCGCCGCCCGGGGACACGCGGTGTGGGCCATCCAGCGGCCGGATCTGGCCTGGCGGGAGGGCCGCTCCAGCGCCGGAGCGCTGGCCATTGAACCGACCGCCGACGACGCCGCCTGGTATGTCCCCGGCGCACGCGAGACCCGCGATCTGGCGGCCTTCGACGCCATCCTGATGCGCCAGGACCCGCCCTTCGATTTCGAGTACGTGGTCGCCACCTGGATGCTGGAGCGCGCGGCGGCAGCCGGCGCACGGGTCTTCAACGATCCCCGGGCGGTGCGCGATCACTCCGAGAAGCTGGCGATCACCGAGTTCCCCCAGTTCACGGCCACCACCCTGGTCACCCGCGCCGCCGACGCCTTGCAGGCCTTCATCGACGAGATTGGCGACGTCATCCTCAAGCCCCTCGACGGGATGGGCGGCAGCGGCATCTTCCGCGTACGCCGTGCCGACCCGAACCGCAATGCGATCCTCGAGACCCTCACGGGCCTCGGCCGCCACACCGTCATGGCCCAGCGCTACCTGCCGGCGATCAGCGACGGGGACAAGCGGGTCCTGATCATCGGCGGTGAGGTGATTCCCTACGCGCTCGCGCGCATCCCGCGGGAGGGCGAGACCCGCGGCAACCTCGCGGCCGGCGGCCGCGGCGTGGCCATGCCGCTGACCGACAGGGAGCGCGAGGTGGCCGAGGCACTGGCACCCATCCTGTGGTCCCGGGGGCTGCTGATCGTCGGACTCGACCTGATCGGTGGCCAGCTCACCGAGATCAACGTGACCAGTCCCACCTGCATGGTGGAAATCGCGGCCCAGACCGGATTCGACGTTGCCGGGCGGGTCGTCCACCACCTCGAGCGCCTGACCCGGGGCGACTGACGGGCGCCTCGCACGATGCGTCCCGTGACCGGATTCACGGGACGCCACGAGATATCCCCGGGCGGGCACTGCGGTCCCTAAAGCGGCCCCTCGGCGGGGCCGTTACACCGGGTACATCGCTACCTGGAGTGCAGGGTCCGCGCCTCGTGATCCCTGCCGAACGCCATGCCGAATTCTCCCCGCCAGTTCGGCCAGCTCAGGCTGGTCGGCCGCGTGTCCCTGTGGTTCGCCGGCGCCGCGCTCGCCGGTCTCGCCGGCGTGCTGCTGCTGGCGCGCCCCGCGGAGGGTGACTACGTCGCACTGGTGCAAAACCTCAGCCTGAGCCGGCAGCAACTGCTGACACTGATGCTGATCGGCGGCCTGGTGCTGGCCATCGGGACCGCACTGACCACCTGGCTGATTGCCCTCTACAGCAGCTTCCGCGTCGCCGGACCGCTGCACCGCTTCTGCCTGGACCTGGAGCACGGCATCCGCGAGGGTGAGGTCCCCCGCGTTCGCCTGCGGGTCGAGGACGACGCCCAGGAAGACGCACGCCGCCTTGAGGAGACCGTGCAACATCTGTACCGCCACTACGACGAGATCGCCGGCGCCCTCGAGAGCGCCTCGCTGCAGATCCGCCGCGGAGCCGCCGACGACGGGGGCGCCGCGGTCGAGCGCCTGCGGCGTCTGGTGGACGAGGTACGCCTGTGATCCTGCGACGCATTCGCCACGCCCTGGTGGCCGGAGCACTGGGTGGCCTCGGCCTGTGGGTGACGGCCCAGATGCCGGGCAGCGACCCCCTCGCCGAGCGCGACTGCGGGGGTTGCCACGTCAGCTCGGGATCCGTCGATCCAGCGCGGGCAGGCGTCCTCCGCGCGAGCCAGGAGGCGCTCTGCACGGCGTGCCATGGGCGCGCCGCGGTCGCCAGCCACCCCACCGGCGTCCAGCCCAGCATGGCCCCGGTTGCCGACTACCCGCTCGACTGGAAGGGGGAGCTCACCTGCAGCTCCTGCCACCACATCCACGGCACCCACGGCGAGATGCGTGGGGAGCGCCGGCGGCGGGAATTCTGCCTCGCCTGCCACGACGACGGTTTCTTTGAGCGGATGGCCGACGGTGGCCGTTCGCTCGTCGTCTCCGCCCACCTCGAGTCCTCCTCGCTGGCGGGTGCCGAAGCCCTGCTCGACCCGTTCTCGGCACAGTGCATGGACTGCCATGGAGAGCGCGGCGACGGTGCCATCCAGCTCGGGTCGAGCGCGGTCTCGCGCCACGGTGCGAGCGGCGTCAACCATCCGGTCGGCGTGGCCTACGAGAAGGGCGTGCGCTTCGGCGGCTTCCGCGCCCAGGCCGCCCTCGACCCGAGTATCGAACTGCCGGGCGGGCTGGTGAGCTGCATCTCCTGCCACCGGGGCTACAGCCAGGAACATGGCGCGATCCGCCGTGCCCCGCGCAATGGGGGGCTGTGTCTGGAGTGCCACGACCTATGAAACAGGTAAACCCACGCCATCGCCGCAGGCGCGTCTATGTCGATGCCGACATCCAGGGCCGCCTGATCCTGGCCCTCGTGGCCCTGGAAGTCACGCTGCTGGTGGTGGCCTGCGCCTTTCTCTACGCGCGATTCGGGGCCGTCATCGACCAGAACCTCTACGTCATCCACGCCGCCAACCGGGAACCCCTGCTGCCGGCCCTGATCTGGGAGCTTGCGCGGGTGGTGCTGATCTGCGCAGCGGTGAACACGGTGGCACTCGTCGCGGCCCACCGCATCTGGACACGGCACGTGCGTCACGTTCTCGACGGCATGCGCGAACGCCTCGACCGGGTCGCCACGCTCGACCTGCGGCCTGACCCGCAATGGCGCGAGGCGCCGGACCGGCACCGCCTCATCGACCTCACCGAGCGCTGGATCGAAGGCGAGCGCCTGCGCATGGTGGCACTGCGGATCGCCACGGCGCGCCTGCCGGCCTCGCTGCCCTCCGACCCCGACGGACGGGAGGCGCGCGAGGCCCTGGAGGCCCTCCGGGAAGCGGCTGGTCAGCTGCGTCACGGCAGCCATGCCGGGAACGATCGGGGCCAGGAATGAGGATGGAACGATGTTGATCAACGAATGGACCCCCTCGCTCGAGATCGGTGTCGGCGAGATGGATCAGGATCACCGGGTGCTGTTCGACCTGTTGCAGCGCATCCAGCACGCGGACGAGCAAGGCGACTTCGAGGAGGCCAAACGGGTACTCGAGGAACTGCACGGCTACACCGAATGGCACTTCGCACGCGAAGAGGCGCTGATGCGCATCCACCGCTACGAGTTCGCCGCCGAGCACCGCGACGAGCATCGGCGCCTGTCCGAGCAGGTCGCGCACATGCAGGACGAGCTGGCTCACGATCACCTGATGCCCCACGACATTGCGACCTTCATGCAGCGCTGGCTGGTGAACCACATCGCCGGCGCCGACCGGCACGCCGGCGAGGCGATCGCCCGCTCGCGGAGCGCGCGGGAGCGGGGCACGGTCAACGAGGCGGGCCGTTCCGACTGACCCCCGCGACCGGCTCGGTGCGCGCCTGCCGACGCGCTAGAATGGAAGCCTTGTCGCAAGCGCAGCGGAGCAGGCCATGAGCCACAAGGTGTTCATCGACGGTCGCCACGGCACGACCGGACTCAAGATCGACGAGCGGCTGTCCGGCCGCGACGGCATTGAAATCCTCACGATCCCCGAGGCCCAGCGCAAGGATCCTGCCGTCAAGGCGCGTTTCATCAACGACGCCGACGTAGTCTTCCTGTGCCTGCCCGATGCGGCCTCACGCGAGTCGGTCGCCCTGCTCGACCCGGCCAACACCCGCACCCGCTTCCTCGACGCCAGTACCGCCCACCGGACCCACCCCGACTGGGTCTACGGCCTGCCGGAGCTCTCGGCAGCGCACCGTGAACGCGTGCGCACCGCCCAGAAGGTCGCGGTGCCGGGCTGCCATGCGAGCGGCTTCATCATGCTGGTCCAGCCGCTCGTCGCGGCCGGCATCCTCGCCGCCGACTACCCGCTGTCCACCTACTCGATCACGGGCTACAGCGGTGGTGGCAAGGAGATGATCGCCAGCTACGAGGATCCTGCCGCGCTGCCGGACGCGATGAAGAGCCCCCGTTTCTACGCGCTCGGCCTGAGCCACAAGCACCTGCCGGAGATGCAGGTCATCTCGGGCCTCAAGGCGCCGCCCCTGTTCACACCGATCGTCGGCAACTTCGCCCAGGGCATGGTGGTTGCGGTGCCGCTGCTGCCGTCGCATCTGGGCCGCGCCGTCACGCCCGCCGACATCCAGCGCTTCTACGCCGAGCACTACGCCGGCCAGACCTTCATCAAGGCGATGGCCCTGGCCGCCGCGCCGCTGCTCGACAACGGCTTCCTGCCCGCCACCGCCTGCAATGACACCAACCGGGCCGAACTCTTCGTCTTCGGCCACGCCGACCAGATCCTGCTCGCAGCGCGCTTTGACAACCTGGGCAAGGGCGCATCGGGCGCCGCGATCCAGTGCATGAACCTGATGCTGGGTCTGCCTGAAGACGCCGGCCTGGCGGCCTGATCCCATGGGACGGATCTGGCTGGCCAGCGCGCTCTCGGCCCTTGCCTTCGGAGCCGTGGCGGACGCTGGGGCGCCGGCACCACGCGAGCCGGTCCCGGCGCTGCCGGCGCCCCAGCCCATGCTGGCGCCCCAGGCCTGCATCTGTTCGCCGCCGACCCCGCTGGGCGACGGCCAGGCGTCCCATGTCAGCAATTGCCAGTGCGGCGCCCTCCAGTGCGTCATCCATGTGGAGTCCGGCCGCCTGAGTTGCCACTGAGCGACGGGGGGCAGCCAGCACATGCACAAGCTCGCCGCCCTGTTCGGCCTGATCCGCAAGGACCTCGCCATCCTGTGGTTCGCGCTGCGCCACCCGGATCGCCCCGTCTGGCTGCTGCCCGCGGTCGCCGCCCTGGCCCTCTACGTGGTCTCTCCCATCGACCTGATTCCCGAGGCCCTGCCGGTGATCGGCATCATCGACGACCTGGTGCTGATCCCGCTGGTGGTGAGCTGGATCGTCGGCCGACTGCCTCCCCACCTGCGCGTCGATCGCCCGGACTAGCCGGCCAGTCCAGCCAGATTTCTGCGCCGCAGCATCGTTCCGCTAAGATGCCCCCATGGCGATCCTCCGACCCCTGGCCCTCCTGTTCCTCGCCCTTGTGCTCGCGGCCTGCAGCCGTGAGCAGACCTTCGGCCAGGAATCCTATGTCTTCGGTACGCGGGTCGAGGTGGTGGTGTTCGGCCGTGACGAGGCCCTCGCCCATGAGGCCCTCGCTGCGGTGCTGCGGGAGTTCGACCGCATGCACCGGGCCTACCACGCCTGGGAGCCCTCGGAGCTGACGGCCCTCAACCAGGCCATCGCCGACGGCCGGACCGTCGAGGTGTCGTCGGAACTGGCCGGCATGCTGGCCGACGCCAAGCGCCTGGCCGCACTCGGCGAGGGCCTGTTCGACCCCGGCGTCGGCCGGCTGATCGCGCTGTGGGGATTCCACACCGACACCTTCCGGCCGAAGCTGCCCGAGCCGGGGGCGATCCGGGCGCTGCTGGCGCGTCATCCCGGCATTCGCGACCTGAGCATCGACGGGCGGATGGTGGGGAGTCGCAACCGCCTGGTGCAGCTCGACCTGGGGGGCTATGCCAAGGGCTATGCCCTCGATCGGGCGGCGCGCATCCTGCGCGACCAGGGCATCGACAACGCGCTGATCAACATCGGCGGCAATGTCATGGCCCTGGGAAGCCACGGCGAGCGGCCCTGGCGGATCGGCATCCAGCACCCACGGGACGGCGGCGTGCTGGCCTCGATGCCCCTCTACGCGGGCGAGGCGGTCGGCACCTCGGGCGACTACCAGCGCTATTTCGAGGTGGACGGCGAGCGCTACAGTCACCTGCTGGACCCGCGCAGCGGCAAGCCGGCGCGCGAGACCCGCTCGCTGTCGGTGCTGGTCACCGCCCGCCCCGGCGCGGGAACCCTGTCGGACGTGGCGAGCAAGCCGCTCTTCATCGCCGGTTCGGAGTGGCGGGATCTGGCGCGCCGCTACGACGTCGCCCACGTCCTGCGGGTCGACAGCGACGGACGCATCGAGGTCACGCGCGAACTCGAGCGGCGCCTCGAGTACCACGGCGACAACCGGCCGGACCGGATCGTCGACTAGAGCGTATTCGCGGTCACCCGCATCGGGCGCTCAGCCGGGCGGCTGGCGACGGTCGATGACCTGGCCAAGGACGACGCCCTGCCGGACGACGGCATGGACCGGTATGCCACCGCTTTCGCGCGGGCATCCGGGCTGGCTGCCGGCGATCACGAACGCCGCCTGCCGGGCCCGGGGCACCACCACGAACTGCGCCGACAACCAGGCCCGGGCCTGCACCGGATCGCCGCAGACCGCCACCGAGATCGGCGCAGCGGACGCAGGCGCCTGCGAATCGGCCCACCGGTTCAGATACTCCGCGCCCTCCCGCACGCTCGTCGCGTCGTAGTCGAGCACCCAGCCCTGGGCGGCACCCCGCAGGCCGGCAACCAGGCTGTTGTAGTAGGCATGACCGTACGGATACAGATGCGCCAGAGTCACCAGATGGGACGCCGCCAGGGCACCGCCGACTGCAGCCAGCGACCAGGCTGCGACGGGCCTGCTTCGCGCGGTCTGCCACAGCATGCGCCAGCCCAGCGCGGCAGCGACGGCCATCGGTGGCAGCAGATGCAGGAATCCGCGCAATCCATCGGCGAGGGGCGGCCGGAACAGCCACGCGTAGGCCATTGGCAGGGTGATCGCGAGGACCAGCGGGAGGTGCATCGGATGGGCATGGCGCGAGCGATGGCGGCGCTCTGCGGCGGAGGCATCGCGCCGTTCCCGCCAGGGCCGGCCTCCAAGGGCGAGGGCGAGGCCCACCAGCATCAGCTCCGGCAGCTTCACCACCAGATAGGTGTGGAGATAGCTGCGGGGCACATCGCTGCTCAGGAGCAGCGTGCCATCCACCAGCGTCGGCACGATCGCGCTGACCTGCCCGGCGTCGCCATCCAGGAGCCACCCGTCGAGGAGTCCGATCAGCATCGTCGGCCTCCCCAGCAGAGCAATCACCCCGCCCAGCAGCGCGGCGGGCAGAAGAGGCCGCAGCGACCCCAGCAAGGCCACTGGCGAGCGAGCGCCGCCGCGCCAGATGGCGACCGGCAGGGTGATCAGCAGCGAAACCGGCAGCAGCCATCCCGCGGCGCCGAGCCCGAGCGCCATACCGCCGCTCGCCCCGAGTCCAAGCAGCGTGCCCGCCCGCGGTCGCGGCAGCTCTGCCACGAGGCGGGTCTGGAAGACCAGCGCCCAGGCCAGTGCCGCGGCCAGGGGAATCTCGCGGGTGTGGGTGAACATCGCGCCGCTCCAGGCGCCGGTCAGGCACAGGATCAGGGCTGCGAGCAGGGCCGCCACCTCTCCGCCGAGGCTGCGCGCGAGTTGCCAGGCGGCGAAGATGCCCGCCAGTCCGGCCAGGCCACTCAAGAGGTGGCGCAGGTCCCAGACGTTGCCATGCCAGACCAGCTCGACGAGGGCCGCAGCAAGGTCGAACAGGCCACCGCCGGGCACGGCCTGCAACGGGCCGACGGCGGTCTCGGAGAAGCCGGAGCGGTATGCATCGAGCAACAGACGGCCAAACATCTGGCGGTCGGCCTCGCCGACGCCAAGGCCATGGCGATCCCAGGTGAGAGCGACGAAGAGCAGGGCGAGGACGGCCAGGAGCCGCGCGGCCGGCTGGGCAAGCGCGCGCAGATCCAGGCGGATCGGCGCCGCCGCGAGTCGCGTCCCTGTCACCTGTTGCATCGCGTCCCTGCGTCCTCCGCGTGGCCGCCATCTCGGCAGCGAAGCTAGTGCCCGTGGGCAACCCCAGGGGCCGAGGCGCCGACCTCGCTGGCCACTGCGGCGCGCTCGGGCAGATAGGCAGCCACCTGGCACAGTATGGCACCCACATACGGGATCGTCTGCATCAGCAGGATGCCGACCCAGATGCGCGACTCCAGGCCCTGGGCGTCGTGCAGGCCGACCAGGGCCAGCGCCGCCAGCAGCAGGGCGGCGAGCAGCCCCACCTCCTCACGGATCGGAGAGAAGAATGCCAGCTTGCCCTTGGCCTTCCAGCTCTTCGGGGTGCGGATGAACTCGCCACGGCGCTTGACGATGCCGGCGAAGATGCCTCGCGCGATGGCGTGGGAAAGCCCCACCGACAGCACCGATGCGCCGAGGATATCCACCCAGGGGCAGGCCATCGTGCGGCGGTAGAGCACCGGCCCCAGGGCCGCCTTGAAGACCATGAACCCGAGCACCGGCAGGGCCAGCGTCACCACCGGCAGGCTGAAGACCTTGGGCTGGAACAGAATGCCCAGGGTCCAGGCCAGGCTGGCGAAGACAAAGACCAGTTGCAGCGCGTCGCCGAGCCACTGGAACCAGCCAGTCAGGAAGTGATAGCGCTGGGCCAGGGTCAGCCGCCCGGTGCCGAGCAGCGAGGGCAGGTGGTGCTTGAGGATCTGCATCGCGCCGAAGGCCCAGCGGAAGCGCTGGGACTTGATCGCCGCGAAGTCGGACGGCGTCAGGCCACGGCCGAGCACGTGGTCCACGTAGCGGGTATCGAGGCCCTGCTTGATCAGGCGCAGGCCCAGCTCGGTGTCCTCGCAGATGCACCACTCGGACCAGCCGCCATGTCCGGCCAGGGCCGCGCGGCGCACCAGGGTCATGGTGCCGTGCTGGATCAGCGCATTGCGCTCGTTGCGGTGGTGCATGCCGATCCGGAAGAAGCCGTCGAACTCCCAGTTGCACATCCGGCGGAAGGCCTGGCCAGCCCAGTCGCGGTGGGCCTGGGGGGCCTGCACCACGGCCACGTCCGGCGAGTCCTTGAAGTGGGGCACCAGCACGGCAAGCCAGTCGGGATCGACGACATAGTCGGCATCGACCACGCCCACCACCTCGGCGCGCGGGTCGGTCTGCTCGAGGGCGAAGTTCAGCGCCCCGGCCTTGAAGCCGGGCCACTTCGGCAAGTGGAAGAAGCGGAACCTGGGACCGAGGCCGGCCATGTAGGCCTCGACCGGGCGCCACAGGGCTTCGTCGGCGGTGTTGTTGTCCACCACCAGCACTTCATAGTTGGCGTAGTTCAGGCGGGCCAGACTCTCGATGGTGGCGATCACCATCTCGGGCGGCTCGTTGCAGCAGGCCAGCTGTACGGACACGAACGGCTGCTCGCCCGCCGGGAGGGGCGGACGCGGGCCGAAGCGCCGCCGCCAGCGGCCTTTGAACATCACCTCGCCGAACTCGAAACCATGGGCCAGCAACACCGCCGCGGTGAGTCCCGCCGCACCGATCAGCAGCATCAGGCCGAGCTGCGCGTTGTCGGTCAGGTAGTAGTCTTCGGGTACGTTCAGGCTGACCACGAAAACCGAGACGCAGGCCTGGATCAGCGCGGCCAGCCACAGCCGGCCACGGGCGCCCCAGCCCCGCAGCAGCAGCGCGACGAGGAACATCGGCACGAAGGCGATCTGGACCGCGGCGAGCGCCTTCTGCTCCCAGCGGATGTCGTCGAGGATCAGGCCGTCGAGGGAGAATTTGGGGCTGCGGTCGGCCTTGAAGAGGCCCCAGTAGGGGCCGGCCCAGCCTTCGAGGTCCACCTTCCAGGGCTGGTCGAAGGCCTCCATCAGGAAATAGTCCAGGTTCCGCTCGCGCGCCAGCGGCAGGAACTCGCGGATAAAACGCGCCTCGGCGGCGGCGCTGGCCTCGGCGGCTTCGATCTGCGGCCCGCGGCTCGGCCAGCCGATCTCGCCGATCACCACCGGCTTGTTCGGGAAGCGGGCGATCAGTTCATCGTAGCGCTGCATGGCGTAGCCGACCGCCTGCTCGACCGGCACGCCCTCATGGAACGGCAGCAGATGGACCGTCAGGTAGTCCACGTGGTCGGCGAGCGCCGGGTACTTCAGCCAGACATGCCAGGGTTCCGCGGTCGACACCCCTTTGCCGGTGCCGGCGAGCTGTTTGCGGGCGACATCCAGATACACAATCAGCTGGTCGACGGGCAGGTCGCCCCGCAGCAACACCTCGTTGCCGACCACCAGCCGTTCCACGTTACGGTAGTCGCGGGCCGAGGTGATCGCTGCGCCCAGTTCCTTGACGTTGTTGGCATGGTCGCCCGAGATCCAGGCGCCGGACGTGACGCGCATGCCGTGCAGTTCCGCGAGCGGGATAATCGAGGGATTCTCGAGCGCGCCGTAGGTCCGTACCCGCTGGGTGCTGCGGGACAGTAACAGCAGGTCGGTGCTGATCTGCTCCATGCTCGGATATTCGGCCCGGCTCGGCCACTGGTCGCGCTGGTACGGGCTGTAGGCGAAGCCATGCACCTCGCCGGCGGCATCGCCGAAACTGACGCCCCGGTTGGACCACCCCCAGATCAGGTACTGGAGATACCCCACCAGTGCAGCGACCAGCAGGGCGCCGACCAGCCGCCAGGTCCAGTGCAGGGCTTTCTTCATTCGACGACCTCTCGTGCCACGTGTCATGGCGCTTGCGCTCTCCGCCGGGTGGTCGGAGAATGCGGGGCGAACCGCGCCGGAAACTGCCGCCGCGCCGCTTCCGCAGGGAGCGGAGGGGCGCCTCTCAGCGGCACTTCGCGGCGCGATTCTACGTTGGGGCGTCAGACCCCGGCAGCGCAATTGGTAACAAGGTTTGCGCTGCACAATATGGCAAGGAGAGCGCATGACTGCCGATGCCAGAAACATGGTGGGAATCATGCTCGTGGCGGCGCTGGCACTGCTTCTGGCAGTGCTCGCCCGCCTCGGGCTGGTGGAGAACGAAAGCCTCCTCGTCGCCTGCAGGGGGCTCGCCGATCCAGCCTGCGGCACCGCACTGGTGGCGCGCGAGGCCGTGGTGCAGAGCTTCGTCGGCGGCTATCTGGGCTGGGTCGCGCTCGCTTCGGCGGGTCTCGGGCTGATCGCCCACTGGCGATTCGCCGCCTGGTCGGCCTGGATTCTGGGCATCGCGGGCATGGTGCTATACAACGTCGAACCGGCCTCGGTCGCGGCCCTGCTCGCGTTGCTCCTGCTGGCCCGCCGGCCATCCGCCCGCCGCCAGCAGCAGGCAAAGGACGAACCAGGCGAGCGCCTGCGGGTTGGTCGGCTCGGGTAGAACCCGGGCGAGGCCCGCCAGCACCAGCACCGCGGCCACAATCGCCAGCGAGCGGCTGTCGCCGCTGGGCCGGATCAGCGCCATCGATGGCGCCACGCCGGCATACAGCCACCAGGGAAAATCACGGTAACGCGGGTCTACCGCCAGCCATAGCGCCCCCGTTGCGGCGCAAAACAGCACCGCCAGGCGCAGGCCCTCGCGCCACCGGAGCCGCAGTCCGCCCGCGGTCGCCACGAGCCAGGCCGGCCCCAGCGCCGCCACCGCGGAAAGCACCAGCCACTCACGCCAGTCGCGCCACGCCACCATGGCGTGCTCGACGGCCAGACCCAGGGCAAGGCCGGCCCACAGGCCGGCAATCCCCCACGCGATCTGCCATTCCCGGCGACGGCGGGCGAGGGCCGCCGCGCCGGCCAGGATGGTCGCCCCGACAAGGGCCGCCCATGGCAGGCCGCCCCAGCCAGCCCGCTCGGCGACCGGCCCATCCAGGGGGAAATGTGGACGCCCCTTCCCATCGAGGACGCCCCAGTAGCCGCCGACGGTGCCCTCGAGGCGCCGCTTCCAGGGCTGGTCGAAGGCCTCGATCAGGTTGTAATCCCAGCCCTCGCGGTTCGCCTGGAGCAGCAGCTCGCGGACGAAGCGGGCCTGGGCAATGCGCCCCGGCGCGGCGCCGTCCCGCTGGCGGCCAACGGATGGCCAGCCGGTCTCTCCCACAAGGATCGGGCGGTCGAAGGTGGCGGAAATCTGCCGGCGGATGGCCACCACGTGGGCTACCGCCTGCTCGACCGAGACCGGCTCGTCTTCCCAGAAGGGCAGGACGTGCACGGTCACCACATCCACCTCCCGGGCGAGCTCCGGGTGGCGCAGCCAGAACTCCCACACGTCGGCGTAGCTGACAGGCACCGGGACCTGGGCGCGAACCCGCGCCAGATACCGCGCCATCGCCGGCGCCTCCTGTTCGCCGCGCAGCAGCACCTCGTTCCCGACGATGACGCCCCGCACCGTCTCGGGGTGCGCCCGGGCCAGCGCCACGAGGCGCTCGAGCTGCCGCTCGTTGGCAGCCTCGTCGCGGCCGATCCAGGCACCCAGCAGCACGGACATGCCGAGGGCCCCGGCGATCTCCGGCACCGCCTCCAGCCCCTGATCCACCGCGTAGGTGCGCACGCAGCCGGTCATCGACGTCAGCGCCTGCAGATCCTCGCGGATCTGGGCCGGCGTGATCCGCGCCGACGGGTCCAGAGGCGACAGGCCCGGCCGGTGGAACGGGCTGTAGGAGACGCAGCGGATCCGCTGCCCGGCCGCATCGGGCAGGGCGACCGCCTGCATCTCGCCCACCAGCCAGACGAGGGCGGCCAGCAGGGCGAGCAGGTGAAGGCCGGCGAGCCAGCGCCAGCCGGAAGACGAGGAGAATCGGGGCATCGTGGTCGGATCCGGGCAGGCCGCACTATCCCAGACGCGGCCGCTCCGGGCACGCCCTGACTTGTAAGGGAATCCTGCCGGCCCGGATACTGTCAGGATGCTTCGATCTCCGGTCGCCGTCATCGTCATCGCCCAGCTGCTCGGGACATCCCTCTGGTTCTCGGCCAACAGTGCTGCCGATGACCTGATGCGCACCTGGCACATCTCGCTCGCGGATCTGGGGTCCCTGACCAATGCGGTCCAGGCCGGCTTCATCACCGGCACCCTGTTCTTTTCGCTCACCGGTCTCGCCGACCGCTTCGCCGCGAGCCGCATCTTCGGCCTGTGCGCCGTCGCCGGGGCCGGCTTCAACGCGGCCTTCGCCCTGCTCGCCAGCGGTCTGGGCAGCGGCCTCCCGCTGCGCTTCGCGGTCGGCTTCTGCCTCGCCGGGGTCTATCCCCTGGGGATGAAGCTGGTGGTGAGCTGGGTGCCCGAGCGGGCCGGCGCCGCGCTCGCCCAACTGGTCGGCATGCTGACCCTCGGCACGGCGCTGCCCCACGGGGTGCGCTGGATCGGGGGCGACTGGCCCTGGCAGGGGCCGATCCTGGTGTCGTCGGCGCTCGCCCTCATTGCCGCGGCGATGATCGTCGCCCTCGGCGACGGTCCCCACCTCAAGCGACGCCACGATGCGCCGCCCCTGCGCCTGGGCCGCGTATTCTATGCCTTCCGCCTGCCGGCCTTCCGCGCCTCGGCGCTGGCCTACTTCGGTCACCAGTGGGAGCTCTACGCCCTGTGGACCATCATGCCGAGCCTGGCCCTGATGACCGGCGTCGCCGACGCCTTCGGCGGGGCCTCCGCGGTTACCTTCATGGTCATGGGCTTCGGCACGCTCGGCTGCCTCGCCGGCGGCGAGCTGTCGCGGCGAATCGGCAGCGCCCGGGTCGCGGCCCTGGCCCTGGCCGGATCGGCGGCCTGCTGCGCGGTGTTTCCCTTGGCTGCGGGCCTGCTGCCGCTCGGGATGCTGCTGGGACTGTTCCTGCTCTGGGGCACCACGGTGGTGTCGGACTCGCCCCACTTCTCGGCCCTGTCGGCGCGCGCCTGTCCGCCAGAGATCGTCGGCAGCGCGCTGGCCTTCCAGAACGCGATCGGCTTCGCCGTGACGATGGGCTCGATCGCCCTGTGCACCCGGCTGGTGGACAGCTGGGGCAGCCACATTGCGTGGCTGCTGCTGCCCGGCCCGCTACTCGGCCTGCTGGCACTCTCGCCCCTGGCCCGTCGGGGCGCCTGACAGGCGGCGCGGAACGGTTGGCTCGCCTGTCGCTCCAAGCCACCACAGGGGCCTCGTGCGAGCGGCCCTGTAAGCCCCCGCCCCCGACACCCGTCCATTGCATGGGCAATGACGCCGAGGAATGGGAGAACACCGATGAAACGACGAGACATGCTGGCGGGCGTGGCCGGCCTCCTTCTGGGCGCCGGCCTGCCCGTCAGGGCCCGCCAGGGAGAAGACCGCATGACCCTCGACAAACCCCACGAGGAATGGGCCGCGCTGCTGCCGGCACCGGCCTACGCCGTGCTGTTCGAAGAAGCGACGGAGCGGCCGGGCAGCAGCCCCCTCAATCACGAAAAACGCGACGGCACCTACGTTTGTGCCGCCTGTTACCTGCCCCTCTTCAGTAGCGAAACGAAGTACGACAGCGGCACCGGCTGGCCGAGCTTCTTCCGGCCACTGCCTGATGCCCTGGGCACCAAGACCGACTGGAAGATGATCCTGCCGCGCACCGAGTATCACTGCGCCCGCTGCGGGGGCCATCAGGGCCACGTCTTCGACGATGGTCCGCCCCCCACCGGCAAGCGTTACTGCAACAACGGCGTGGCGCTGCGATTCGTGCCGGAGGGTGAGCCGCTGCCGTCCCTGCGCACCTGAATCCGGCGGCCCGAGGGCCTGTCGGGATGGCGTCGCCCTGTCGTGAACCCGACGGGGGAACTGAGTCAGGCCATTGATTGTTCAACGGTTTCCGGTGGGCCCGTTTCCTGCTTGAGAGTCTCTGTCACTCTCATTTGCGGAGGCGCCGTCATGCCTAAACCCGGAAAGCACGTCCTCGTCTGTGTCCAGTCGCGCCCGCCTGGTCACCCACGCGGCTCCTGTGGCGAAAAGGGCTGTGCCCAGGTCTATCAGCGCTTCATGGACGAATTCCAGGCGCGCAACCTGTGGGCCGACTGTTTGCTCACCAACACCGGTTGCCTCGGCCCCTGTTCGGACGGACCCACCGTGCTGGTCTACCCGGACAGCGTCATGTACAACGGCGTCGGGCCGGACGACGTGGCCGAACTGATCGAGACACACCTCATCGGCGGCCAGCCGGTCGAGCGGCTGCTGGCCGCACCGGGCGTGTGGGACTGACGCCATGGAAGACGCACGCTTCCGGGTCGGCGAACTGGTGTTCGCCTCATCGGTCATCCACAACGACGGCAGCCTGCCGGACGCCCCGGACGAGGCGGTTCTCGCCGAGCCCGGCGCGAAGGGGGTCGTCGTGCGCTGCGGTCACCTGAGCGAAGACCCCGCCCAGGAGATCTTTCTGGTCCGGTTCGAGGATGCGGCGGGCAGCCTGGGGCCACCCGTCGGCTGCCTGGCCGACGAGCTCGCGAGCGAACCACCGGCCTGATCCGGCGCCCGCCTTTTCGCGGCCGGCGATTGGATTTCCCGCAGCAGTCGGGTATGTTGCAGCCCGACTGCCTGTGCCCCCCGTGAAATCGCCGCCCCAACGCCGACTCGTCGACCGCCTCCGGCAGATCGCCCTCTTCGAGCTGGGCGGCCTGCTCCTGATCACGCCCCCCTTCATGTGGCTCTCCGGGGTGGGGCTCGAGCACTCCCTCGGCCTGCTCGCCTCGGCGGCGCTCGTCGCTGCGCTCTGGAACGCGGCCTACAACATCGGCTTCGATCGGGTCGAGGGGCACCTGACCGGACGCACCGCCGACCGTCGCCCGTGGCGGCTGCGCGTGATCCACGCGATCGGCTTCGAGCTCGGGCTGCTCCTGCTCACCCTGCCCCTCGTGATGGCATGGACCGGGCTGGGCTGGCTGGCCGCGCTGCTGGCCGATCTGGCGCTGGCCGCCGCCTACGTGGTCTATGCCTTCGCCTTCAACCTGGCCTACGACCGGGCCTTCCCGATCTGTGCCGCCCCGGCGACCGGGCCAGCCCCGCCGGATTGACCGGCGCCGGCCCGAGCGGGCACCATCGGCCGCAGCCCGACCTGAGCCCGCGATGCCCCCGATCCAGACCAACGTTCCCCTGCAGTCCCTGAACACTTTCGGCCTGCCCGCTGTGGCACGCCGTTTTGTCAGGGTTGACGGCCTTGCGCAGGCCCAGGCCCTGGTCGCTGCGGGAGCGCTCGCCAACGGGCGCCTGGTGCTCGGCGGCGGCAGCAATACGATCTTCGAGGGCCCCATCGAGGGCTTGCTCCTCCACGTCGGCATCCGGGGCCGCCGCCTGGTCGAGGCCCGCGAGACGGCATGGGTGGTCGAGGCCGGCGCCGGCGAGAACTGGCACGATTTCGTCCGCTGGACCCTCGACCAGGGCTGGCCCGGCCTCGAGAACCTGTCGCTGATCCCGGGCACCGTCGGGGCGGCGCCGATCCAGAACATCGGCGCCTACGGTGTCGAGATGGCGGCACGTTTCGACAGCCTCGAAGCGCTGGACATGGACACCGGACGAAGCCGCCGTTTCGACGCCGCCGACTGTGCCTTCGGCTACCGGGACAGCTGCTTCAAGCGCGCCGAGCGCGGCCGATGGCTGATCACCTCGGTACGCTTCGCGCTGCCCCGCAAGTGGACGCCGGTCCTCGACTACGCCGACGTGGCCGGTGAGCTTCGAGCCTGTGGCGTGGCGCGGCCTACGGCCATTCAGGTGGCCGACGCAGTCAGCGCGATCCGCCGCCGTAAATTGCCGGATCCCAGCCAATTGGGAAACGCAGGGAGCTTCTTCAAGAACCCGGTGCTCGACCCGCGCAGCGCGGCTGCCTTCCGGCAGGCCCACCCGACAGCGCCCTGCCACGACCTTGGCGATGGCAGTGCCAAGCTCGCTGCGGGCTGGTTGATCGACCAGTGTGGCTGGAAGGGGCGCGCGATCGGGCCGGTGGGCGTCTATGCGCGGCAGGCGCTGGTGCTGGTCAATCTGGGCGGCGCCACCGGCACCGACGTGCGCGAGGCGGCAGCCGCGATCCAGGCATCGGTTGCTGCGACGTACGGCGTCGCGCTGGAGCCGGAGCCGGTGTTCGTCGGCGGAGACGGGGGACACAGGCCGGCCTGACGCCGGCCCGCCCGAATCATTGTCATATCGACGGGGTCGATGCCGCGCGGTCCGGCTCAGCCACCGCTTAAGAAGCGCTGGCGCGTGCCGAAGATGAATCCATTGCGATCCCAGCCAACCGGACAGAGAACGATGGAAGACAAGGACACACTACGGGGCAGCAGCGCCAGAACACCGGATCTCGACTGGAGTCAGGTCCGGGAAACCGTACTCCTGCTGCAACTGGCTGCGGGACAGATCGAAGCGGCGATGCGCGAAGGGGGCTCGTTCGTTGACGTGCTGATCGACAGCTTCACGACGCTCGCCGGCAGCATGCGGACGATTGCCTCCACGGCCGACTCCCTGCCGCAGACGCCGGAGAACGCCCCCATCAAGGCACAGCTGAGCACTCAGGCAGGGGAGGCGGGCCAGATGGTGCACGCCTCGATCGTGGCTTTTCAGTTCTATGACAAGCTCGCCCAGCGGCTTGCCCACGTCTGTCACAGCCTCGATGCGCTGGGCTTGCTGGTCGGTGACAACGGCCGGCTGTTCAACCCGGCGGAGTGGGTCGGCTTGCAGGAGAAGATCCGCGCTCGATACTCGACGGCGGAAGAGCACGAGATGTTCGAGGCCGTGATGAACGGCATGCCGGTCCAGGAAGCGCTCGACACCTACCGCAGCAGATCTGGTGGCGCCGAGGACAGCAACGACGTCGAGCTGTTCTGACCCGGTTTCCCGCCCGCCCCGACTGACAGCCCCCGAAAGGGGGCTTTTTCATGGTCGTCCGCTGCCGGCAGACGACCGTGCTCGGTGTGGGAGTGGCCAGCCAGGTCCTTTCCGGGGTGCGAGAAGGTCTCGAGAGAGACCGCTCATCGTTACTTACCCGCCGAATTTCCGCAAAAACAGCAAAAACCATAAACAGCGTTGCTGGACATCAAATCTCATGATTCAATAAAACCGTCAAATTCTCCGAGCGCGCTGCCGCCAGGATCACCATGAATCCGCTCATGAAACGGCTCTTTCATACCGTCAGGGACGGGCTGTTCATCATCTCGCGTCAGGGGCAGGTCCGCTTCGCCAACGAAGCCGCCCTGCGGCTGATTCCCTCGCGGACCGACAAGCCCATCAACAACCCCCAGATTGCCCGGATGGTGGCAGGTGCAACCGCTGGCCACCTGACCGTTCCGCATGTCGAGCGCATCCAGCTCGGCGAGGAGTGCCTGGTGGCCGACGCCGACACCATCCAGGCCCACCTCCTCGCCAGTCCCGTCGGCACGGATTTCGTGGTGGTCCTCTACAACCTGACGGAAGACCAGTTCTTCTCTGCCGCCATCGACAACCTGTCCCAGCTGATAGAGCGTGAGTGCCGGACCCCGATGGACCAGCTCGACGAGGCCCTGGGCGAACTGGTGGCGCTGTGCGGCGAACCGGTCGATGAGGGGCGGCTGACTGCCGCGCGTAAGCGGGCAGCCACCCTGGCCAGCCGGCTGGCCGAACAGGTTTCGCGCCTGTCGACCCTGGCCTCGCTCTCCGAGGGCCACGCCATCCGCGCCGATGACCGGATTCTGGTTCGCCCGTGGCTCACCGCAGAGTGCCACGGCATGCAGGAACTGGCCAGCAAGGGGAACCTCACGATCGCCGCGGTGGCGGCGGATGACCTGCCGCCCCTCTACGGCAGCGAACGCTGGCTCGGCCGGGCGCTGCGCGAGGTCCTGGAGAACGCCATCACCTACGCGCCGAACGGCAGTGAGGTTGCCGTCAGGGCGGTCCTCCTCAACGGCTTCCTGCGCATCACGGTCCGCAACGCGGGCGCGGGCGTGATGGCGCCGGCCCTGCGGCAGCGGCTGATGCAACCGGTTTACCGGGGGCGCAATGCGCGCCGGCGCCAGGTACCGGGTTTTGGTCTGGGCCTCCCCCTCGCGCGCCAGATCATCGAACTGCATCGCGGGCGCATGAGCATCGAGCAGGCGGGCGACGACGACTTTGGCTGCGTGATCGAACTGCCCGCAGGTGCACCCCAACAACAGGACGGCCAGCTCGACCTCGAGCAGGCCCAACGCTATGCGCGCGACCTCGCGCGCCTGATGGAGCGCCGCAGAGCGGCGGCCACCGTATCCGGGAGCGAGACATGAGCAAGATCATTCTGATCGTTGAAGACCAGGCAGACATCCGCAAGCTGATCCGGATGACCCTCGAGTTCGGCGACTACGAGCTGCACGAGGCCGACAACGGCGCCAGTGGCCTGCGCATGGTGGAGGGTCTCAAGCCCCACCTGATGCTGCTCGACGTGATGATGCCGGGAGAACTGGACGGATTCCAGGTCTGCGAGCGGGTCAAGAGCACGCCCTCGCTGGCGCCGACCAAGGTCGTGATGCTGACCGCACGCGGTCAGCAGACGGACCTTGAAGCAGGCGACAAGGCCGGCGCAGACGCCTACCTCACCAAACCCTTCAGCCCGCTCGAGCTGATCGACACGGTCGACATGATGCTTGAGAGCGCGGCAGGCGAAGCCGCCTGAGGCATGGCCATGATGATCGACAAGCAACGACGACGCAGCCTTGCGGCCGGCGCCTCGCTCCTCGGACTGGGGCTCGCAGGTGGCCTGGCCCGGGCCGCCGGCCCGCGCCCGATCCTGATCGGACTCGACGCCGAGTTCCGCGACCGGACCAGCACCTCGGATGAAGCCATCCGCCTCGGCATCGAGCTGGCCATCGCGGACATCAACCGCGACGGCGGCCTGCTCGGCGGCCGACCCCTGCAACTGATGGCACTCGACAATCGCAGCCTGCCGGCGCGGGGGATCGAGAACGTGCGGGCCTTCGGCGCGATCGACGATCTCGTCGCCTACCTGTGCGGCAAGTTCAGCCCGGTGGCCCTCGCCTCGCTGCCGGTCATTCACGAGCTCGGCCTGCCCTTGCTGGACCCCTGGGCTGCGGCCGACGGAATCGTCGACAACGGCTATTCGCCCAACTACGTCTTCCGCGTCGGGCTGCGGGACAGCTGGGCCATGCAGGTTCTGATCGACGACCTCGCCCGCCGGGGCATCCGCGACATCGGGCTGTTCGTGCCCAACAGCGGCTGGGGCCGGAGCAATGAGTCCGCGGCCCGCGCCCACATCGCCGCCCGACCCGAACTCGCGCTGCGGGCCACGGCCTGGCACAACTGGGGCGGCGAGACGGACCTGATGAACCGCTACCTGCCGATGCTCGAAAAGGGCGCGCGCGGCCTGGTCCTCGTCGCGAACGAACCCGAGGGCGCGGTACTGGTGCGCAACATGGCCAGCCTCCCGCCATCACGGCGGATTCCGGTGGTGAGCCACTGGGGCGTGACCGGCGGTCGCTTCGCCGAGCTGTGCGGTCCCGCCCTGCACGAGATCGACCTCAAGATCATCCAGACCTTCAGCTTCGCGCGCCTGCGCAATGCCGAGGCGCGCCGGCTGGCAGAGCGCAGCGCCCAGGCCTATGGCGTGTCCGATCCGCTGGAGATCCCGTCAGCGCTGGGCATCGCCCAGGCCTACGACCTCGTCCGCCTGCTCGCCCTGGCGATCCAGCAGGCCGGCAGTACCGATCGGGCGGCGATACGCGCCGCGCTCGAGGCCCTGCCCCCGTACGAGGGGGTCGTGCGGCGATACGCACCGGCATTTACCGCCAATCGTCACGAAGGCCTGTCGCGGGACGATCTGCTCCTCACCCGCTTCGACAGGAAAGGCCGCCTGCTGCCGGTCTATTCGGAGGGCTGACCATGTTCGCGCGCGTTGCGTCCCGCTACCGTAGCTGGGTGGACAACAGCCTGGCCAACCGCTTCTCGGCGGCGGCCATGGCCTTGGCGGGTACCGCCGTGCTGACCCTCTCGATCATCACGTATGCGGCAATCGGCTCGCTGCTCAGCGATCGCATCTACGCCCGCATCGAAGCGCAGTCCGGCTATGTCGCCTCGGGCTTCCGCTTCCAGCTGGAGAACCTGGTCAAGAGCAGCCGCGATCTGGCCAGCCGTACGCTGGTGCGCACCGCGCTGGCCGACACCGAGGGGCGGCGGGCCTATCTCGAACCCTTCATCGGCGAATTCCGCGACAGCCTGCCCGGCATCTGGGCGGTGGAGGTGGTCGATTTTCGTGGCCGCGCGCTGATCCGGAGCGGTGAGGCGCCCCTGGTCGACAGCGACAGGACCGTGGCGGCCCGGGTCGCCGACTCGGGCACGAGCGAAGCGCTCCTGCTGAGACGGGGCACCCATGCCCACCTGCTGCTGGTTCATCCGGTCATCTATGAGCCGACCGGCACCTCGGAAGGGGCGGTGCTGGTCGAGATCGACCTGGACGGCCTGTTCCACACCCGCTTCGCGGCGCTGGAGGCGGACTACCGGCTCACCCTCACCGACGCCAGCCACAACCCCTTGCTCCTGGCGGGGCGCAGCTTCGCCGGCGAAGGCGTAGGGGTGACCCTGCCGCTGACCGACGGTCTGGCAACCGCCATCCCCCCCCTGTTCGTCCGAGCCGAACTCAGCGCACTCCAGGCCCATGCGCCCCTGCTCCAGGTTTCCCTCCTCTATCTGCTGGTCGCGGCGGTGGCGCTGATCGCCACCCGCAGCCTGGCAACCGCCACCGCCCGACGTCTGACCGGCCCACTGCGGGATCTCGCCGCCACCGCCCGCCGGATTGCCGATGAGGGCATCGCTGCCGGTGGTGCCGTGGAGACCCGGGGCAACGACGAGATCAGCGCGGTCGGGCGCGCCTTCAATCGCATGCTGGCCACGGTGCAGGGCGCCCAGGACGGGCTCGAGCGGGAGGTAGAGCGCCGCACCCAGGCCCTCGCCGAGACCCAGGCCCGCCTCGCCGGCATCCTGGAATCGATCCAGGACGTCCTCTATTCGGTCAGCACCGACCTGCGCGAGACGCTGTACATGAGCCCGAGCGCCTATCGCATCACCAATACACGCTCCCTCGACCCGCGGGTGGATTTCGCATGGCTGCGCTCGCTCGTCGTCGAGGAAGATCAAGCGTTGGTCGCCAGCGTCTTCCGCGAGTTGCTCGAGGAGGGCTGTGCCGAGCTGCGCTACCGCATCCGCTGTCCGGACAACCAGCAGCGCTGGCTGTTCGAGCGGATCTACCTGGTCTTCAACGAGCAGGGCGAGCCGGCGCACATCGACGGCATCATCAGCGATGTCACGGAGCAGGTCGAGGCCGAGGCCGCACGTGAGGCGGCGGAACTGACGCTGCGACTCAAGGATCGCGCCCTGGAATCCAGCCGCAGCGGCATCCTGATCGTCGCCGTCAGCCAGGGCGTCGAGGAAAAGGTCGAGTACGCCAACCCGGCCTTCGCCCTCCTGACCGGCTACACCGCCGAGGAAACGATCGGGCGCGACTGGCGCTTCCTCCATGCCGACCGTCGTGACGCGAACGCCGTTGCCACGCTGCGCCAGGCGGTGCGGCAGCGGAGCGAGTGTGCCGTGACCCTGCGTCTGCGCTGCCGCGACGGAGCGCGCCGCTGGTGCGAACTGTCGATCTCGCCGGTGCGGGAGGACGACGGAACCGTCGTGACCCACATGATCGGCGTCCTCAACGACATCTCGGAGCGCATCCGGTCCGAGCGCCGCTATCAGTCGGTCGTCGAGAGCGTGAAGGATGTGATCTTCCAGGCCGACGCCCACAAGCACTTCACCTTCCTCAACCCGGCCTGGCAGGAAATCACCGGCTTCGCCACGACGGCCTCTGCCGGCAGCCCGATGCTGGACTACCTGCTAGAGGAAGACCGACCGCGCGCCCGGGACAGGCTCGACGAGGTGCTCGACGGCACCCGCGACGCCTGCACCTGCGAGCTGCGCTGCCGCACCGCCGACGGCGGCTTCCGCTGGATCCGCCTCCACGCGCGTGCCGCCCATGATGATGGCGGACAGATCAGCGGCCTCAACGGCTCGCTCTCGGACATCACCGAGCGCCACCAGGCCGAAGAGGACCTGCGCATTCGCGACCGCGCACTGCAGGCCAGCTCCAACGGGATCGTGATCTCGGACATGACCGAGCCCGGCCAGCCGATCGTCTATGCCAACGACGCCTTTACCCGCATCACCGGCTACGAGGTGGCCGAGGTCATCGGCACGAACTGCCGCTTCCTGCAGGGGCAGGAGACAAGCCAGCCGGAGCTGGACACGCTGCGCGAGGCGCTCGCCAGCGAGTCCGAGTGCCAGGTGGTGCTGCGCAACTTCCGCAAGGACGGCAGGATGTTCTGGAACGAGCTGTCGATGGCGCCAGTGCGGGATCCCCAGACCGGCCGTGTGACGCACTACGTCGGCGTACAGACCGACGTCACCGACAAGCGGGATGCCGAAGCCCGCATGTTCGAGTGGTTTGTCCGGCTCGACACGATCTTCACCCTCAGCCCCGACGGCTTCGTGTCCTTCGACAGCGAGGGCCGGCTGGCCTTCGCCAACCCTGCGTTCGAGCGGATGGTCGGCCTCAACGTCGGCGAGCTGGAGGGCATGAGCATCGAAGCCTTCGATGCCTGCCTGCGCGAGCGCTGCGACCCCGCCCAGCCGTTCCCGGCCCTGTCCGACTGCATGGCCGACTGCGACACCTGCGACCAACGGGAAACCTGCGCCCGCAGCCAGGACCGCCATGTGCTCACGCTGATGCAACCGACCCATCGTGTCCTGTCCCGCAGCATTCGACAGGCCGGCGCCGATGCGGCCAGCCGGGTCGTGTATTTCCGGGACATCACCCGGGAATCCGAGGTGGACCGGATGAAGAGCGAGTTCCTGTCGACAGCGGCCCACGAGTTGCGGACCCCGATGGCGAGCATCATGGGCTTCTCCGAACTGCTGCTGAACCGCAAGTACGACGAAGGCCGCACCCGCGACCTGCTCGAGACCATCAACCGCCAGTCCACTCGGCTGACCCAACTGCTCAACGAGCTGCTTGATCTGGCCCGTATCGAGGCCCGGGCCGGAAAGGACTTCCGGATAGACCGGATCGGCCTCGATCGCATCGTGGACGAGACCCTCAAGGCGTTGATGATGCCGGGCGACCGACGCCACGTGACGGTGATGCGTCCCGACCCGATGCCCGAGGTCGAGGTGGACGCCGCCAAGATCCAGCAGGCACTCACCAACATCCTCTCCAACGCCTACAAGTACTCGCCGGAAGGGGGGGAGATCACGCTGCGCATCCTGCTCGAAGGGGAAGGCGCCGGCCAGCGCGTCGGCCTCGAAGTGACCGACCAGGGCATCGGCATGACGCCCGAGCAGACCGCCCGCGCCTTCGAGCGCTTCTTCCGCGCCGACTCGTCCGGAAACATCCCCGGCACGGGCCTCGGGCTGTCCCTGGTGAAGGAGATCGTCGAACTGCACGGGGGTCGGGTGGCCCTCGAGAGCCGCAGCGGCGCCGGCACCCGCATCACCCTGTGGCTCCCTGTCGCCAGCGGTGGCGACGGACAGACTGCAACCCAGACAGAGGAGGCAAACGCATGAGCGACGTTCAGATCGCCCCATTCGGCACCCTGACCGAGATCACCCTGTCGGACGCCGACGTGCCGACCCGCAGCGACCCGCCGCTGCGGCTGCCTCGGGCACAGCTCGAACATGAGCGCGTGGAACGGGAAGCCGCCTTCAGCCAGATGTACCGGCTCGTCGACGACTTTCATCGCGTCCGCTGCGAGCGCGACGCCGCGTTTCGCGCCCTCACCCGGGCCCACCACGAGACCCTGTTCCGCCTGGCCCATGCCGCGGAGTTCAAGGAGGGCGACAGCGGCGTCCGGATCGTCCGCATCGGCGCCCTGTCGGCGATACTGGCGCGCGAACTGGGGCGCCCCCGCACCTGGTGCGACATGCTGCTCCATGCGGCGCCGATGCTCGATGTCGGCAAGATCGCCGTCCCCCAGGACATCCTGCGCGGCACGGCCGAGCCTGGCGACGTCGAGCGGCGCCTGCTGAACAGCCACACCGAGATCGGCGCGCGCATCCTCGGCGGCAGCGACATTCCGGTCCTCAACATGGCATCCGAGATCGCGCTGGGGCACCACGAACACTGGGACGGCAGCGGCTACCCGGCCGGGCTCGCCGGCAATCAGGTCCCGCTCGCCGCCAGGATCGTCGCCGTGATCGACTACTTCGACGAGCGCACCATGGCCCGGGGGCGCGTTGCACAGCGCTCGGACGAGGTGGTCAGGGAAGAGATCCGGCAGGCCCGCGGGCGACGCTTCGACCCGGAGATCGTCGACGTCTTCGTCGCCAACCTCGAGCGCCTGGCGTCCGCGCGCGACTTCGTCACCGACCAGCGCCTGGGATCCCGCGGACGGAACTGGGAAGGCGACTGGTGGACGGTCTTCTGAGGCGCCCCGCCGGCGGCGCTGCGGGCTCAGCGCGCGCGCCGCTGCAGGCGACGCAGGGCGACCACCTTGGCCTGGGTATAGCCGTGCAGTTCCGAGAAGGGCACCGGCTTGCCATACCGCGTCACGTCGCCCGGCAGACCGCCCCGCGCCTCGATCTCGTCGTCGGTCATGCCCGTCACGACGACGATGTCCGTTTCCGCCAGCAAGGGATTGTCTGCAACCCGGCGCAGCATCTCGAAGCCATCGATCATCGGCATCATCAGGTCGGTGATCAGCATGTCGGGTGGGCTGCGGCCCAGTTCGAGCAGCGCATCGACCCCGTTGCCGACGATGGTCAGGTCGATCGGCAGCTCCCACTCCTCGACATGGTGGGCGTAGAGCTTGCACATGATCGCGTCGTCTTCCGCCACCAGCACGCGGAGACGGTCATGGGGCTCGGTCTGCGGCAGGACACCGACCCCCCCCGACCGGGCCAGAAAGGCCTCGACCGACGAAGACAGGATGCGACGGTGCCCGCCAGCGGTCTTCCACGCCTCGAGGGTGCCGTTCTCGACCATCTGCTGGACAGTGCCGGGCGACAGGCCCAGCCGCTTCGCAGCCGTGGTCGTGCTGCAGTACGCTGAGACGTCTGAGGGACGGGCCATTGTCGGAATTGTCGAATATGACGAAATGAGAGAGTACTACGCCTTTCGTCTGACGTTAAGTCCCACGCAGTCAGGCACCGCGGAATTCTCCGATCGGCGCCTCGTCATCCGCGCGAAACCGTCTGTGCCGGAGCGCGCGCCGGCGCGCGCAATCAGGCCGTGAAGGTCGGGGCCGACAGGTGGCGTCGCAACACATCACAGGCCAGCCGGTCATGCTCGATGTGATGAACCGACCAGAACTGTTCGATCAGGGTCACCACGCGCCCCACCAGTTGCGGTGCGGAATCCTGCACGACGTCGTCGGCAGCCGCGGAGAAGCCGCGCATCAGTTCCGCGTGGGCGCTCGTGTGGGCCTCCCACAGCCTGTCGAAAATGGCCAGTCCGGCCGAGCGCAGGATCGCCTCCTCCTGCCGGAAGTGGTCGTCGCAATAGGCCGTCAGCTCGGCCAGCAGCTCGGGCAGCTCGGTCCGGACGTGGCCGGGCTGCGCGGCACTGGCACTGCCTTCGAGCACCATCAGCTTCGCGGCAAAGGCGAGCAAGCCCCGCGATGCCTCGCGCAGCAGGGACTCAAGCTCGGGCACGATGCCCGCTGCGCTCTCGGATAGGGGAGGTTTGGCGGTGATGGGACGTTCGATGACAACGGGCACTGGGACACCGGCGGATCAGTTGGACAATGACGCAAGCCTAGCGTCCCGGGCGCCCACGCGCGTTGACCCAGGTACACCTTCTGGTGTGTTCGCACCGCCCCATGGCCGGCCCACCGGGGCCACGACTTGCCGCCCGGCCCCTGGCGGTGCCACCATCGCTGCGTCCTCCATTTCCGCCCCGCGTTCATGAAACTCGCCAGCCTGAATCGAGGTGGCCGGGACGGCACACTGGCGGTCGTCAGCCGCGATCTCACCCGCTGTCAGACGGTTCCGGAGATCGCAAGGACGCTGCAGGCTGCGCTCGACGACTGGCCGCGCTGCGCGCCGCGCCTGACCGAGGTGGCATGCCATCTCGAGGCCGCCCACGCGCGCCACGCAGAGCCCTTCGACCCGGCCACCTGCCTGGCGCCCCTGCCGCGGGCCTATCAGTGGCTGGACGGCTCGGCCTACCTCAACCACGTCCGCCTGGCCCGCCAGGCGCGTGGCGCTGCTCTGCCCCCGGACCTCGAGGCCATCCCGCTGATGTACCAGGGCGGCTCGGACGATCTTGCCGGGCCCTGCCGGCCCCTGAGGGCTGATCCGGCCTGGGGGCTGGACTTCGAGGCGGAACTGGCGGTGATCACCGGCGACGTCCCGGCGGGCATGGATGCCGATGGGGGCCTCGACGCCGTGCGGCTGCTGATGCTCGCCAACGACGTCTCGCTGCGCCATCTCGTCCCCGCCGAGCTGGCCCGCGGCTTCGGCTTCGTCCAGTCCAAGCCGTCCACCAGCTTCTCGCCGGTGGCCATCACACCCGACGAGCTGGGCGACGCCTGGCAGGGCGGACGGGTTCACCGGGAGATGCGTGTCGACCTCAATGGCAAGCCGTTTGCCCGCGTTCCTGCGGGCGACGGCATGCACTGTCCGTTCGGTGCGCTGATTGCGCATGCGGCCCGGACACGGCGCCTCGGTGCCGGTACGATCGTCGGCTCGGGAACGGTGTCGCTGGCCCAGAACGGGCTTGAGGCCTCGCGCGTGGAACGGGGTGGTCAGGGATGCTGCTGCCTGCTCGAGCGGCGCCTGCTCGAACAGATCGAGCTGGGTCACGCGAAAACGCCATATCTGGCCGAGGGCGACCGGGTGCGCATCGAGATGCTCGACGGACTGGGTCTCAGTCTGTTCGGAGCGATCGATCAGGGGGTCGTCAACGGCAACGGCCGGGGGAATCCCCGGCCGTCGGCCAAACCAAAGACGTAAGCGTCAGGCGCCGAGGTGGTAGCGCAACAGGCCGCGCTTTCCGCTGCCGAGGCGCAGGGCATGCTCTTCGGCGAATGAGCCGGCCTGCAGTTGCACCACGTACTCGCCGGCGGGCAGCGGGCCGACCGTGCACTTGCCGTGGGTCCGCGCGTTCAGAACGCAGCGACCCGCCGCATCGAGAACCCGCACGCTGATCGGTTCTGCGACATCCTCTTCGGTGCTGCCGATCTTCGGCGCGAGCTTGAGCGGGAAGAGCGGCGGAGCGTCTGTGGCCTCGGGGCGCACCGCGGCCACGCTGCTGGCGGCGGTCGGAACGGCGATGGCGAAGGCGGCGGTGCGCAGGATCTGGCGCATCGTGTTGTCAGTCTGGCGATTCATGGCGGGCTCCGATCAAGCCTGGCTGCCGGTGCACGGCAACAGGCCAACTCCAAGGTACCTATGTTGGGGGCGGATTGTCCCCGGACAAGGGGACAAGCCACAAAATTCTGCGCTACCCGATCGGCATCAGGTAGTCGGGGGTTGTGGTCGCCGGGCGCGGCGTTCCGGATGGCTGCCGGCAATCTGTAATTGTGGCCCGGAACGCGCCTTCTGCGCCAGTGCCAGAGTGGAATTTTCCTTGTCCTGCAAGGGCGGCTTCGCCACGACCTGGCCGCCCGAGGCCGCCTGGGCGGCCTCGTTGCCGAGGGCCAGGGCAACGGCCGCCGTGCGCAGGAACTGACGAATGGTCGCCTGGGAAAGATGTCGCATGTCGTCCTCCTCGCGGGACCGGGCGGGGCGACCCGCCCGCCCCGTCGTCATCCGAGCTCGACCGGAACGAAGATCCGGGCGTCGTTGCGTTGCACCAGCAGGGCCACGTGCTTTCCGGCACCATCCAGCAGCTTTCGCAGATCCTCCACGGTGGACACCGCACGGCCGTTGAGTGCCAGCAGCACATCGCCCGGGCGGATGCCGGCTCGCGAGGCCGGCCCGGCGACGTCGAGCACCAGCAGTCCTTCACCCGCGTCCGCCTGGCGACGCTCATCGGCGGTCAGGGGGCGCAGTGCCAGGCCGAGCCGACCCTGATCGGCTTCATCATCCGCCGCGCCCGCCGCGACTTTCGACTCGAGCTTGCCCACCGTCACGTCGAGCGTCTTCTCGTCGCCATCGCGCCACACGGTCAGCCGCGCCGGGGTCCCCGGCGCCATCGATGCCACCCGCGGCGGCAGCTCCGCCGAGCGCTCGACCGGCTCGCCGTCCAGGGCGAGAATCACGTCACCCGAGCGCAGGCCGGCCTGGTCGGCCGGGCTGCCCGACTCGACCTGGGTGACGAGGGCGCCGCGCGCGCGCTCGAGGCCGAAGGACTCGGCCAGCGCCTGGTTCATGTCCTGGATGCCGACGCCCATGCGACCGCGGGTGACCGTGCCATCGGCCAGCAGCTGGTCCTTGATGTTGGCGGCGACATCGATCGGAATCGCGAACGACAGGCCCTGGTAGCCGCCGGAGCGCGAGTAGATCTGCGAGTTGATGCCGACCACCTCGCCCGCCAGATTGATCAGCGGCCCGCCCGAGTTGCCCGGGTTGATCGCCACATCGGTCTGGATGAATGGCACGTAGCCTTCGTCGGGCAGCGAGCGCGACTTGGCCGAGACGATGCCCGCCGTGACGCTGTTCTCGAAGCCGAAGGGCGACCCGATGGCCAGCACCCAGTCGCCGACGCGGGCACTCTCCGGGCTGCCCAGCGGGATCGTCGGCAGGTCTTCGGCGTCGATCTTCAGCACCGCCACGTCGGTCGGCTTGTCGATGCCCACAACCTTGGCCGTGTACTCCCGGCGGTCGGTCAGGCGCACCGTCACGGTGGTGGCGTTGTCGACGACGTGGGCGTTGGTCAGGATCACCCCATCCTCGCTGACGATGAAGCCGGAGCCCTGGCCCCGCACGGTGCGCTCGCCGCCGGGCACCTGCAGGCCTGGCCCGAAGCGCTTGAAGAACTCCGAGAACGGGGCGTTGGGCGGCAGCTGCGCGATCGGCGCGTGGGCCCGGGTCTTGACCGTGCCCTCCACCGAGATGTTGACCACCGCGGGGCCGAGCCGCGCGGCGATCGACTGGAAGTCGGGCAGGGTGATGGTCGGGGCCGCCACCGCCGGCGCAACGCCGGCTGGCGCGGCCTGGGCCTCGGGCACGGCCATCCGGCCGATCTGGAAGCTGCCGCCGATGGCGAGCGCCACGGCCAGCGCACTGGCACTGCGCCGAAGAGCTTTCTGTTGCATGGCTGTTCTCCTGATACGTGGTCTTGTCGTTGTGCGCGTCGGTGCGCGCTGTGGGACCACTATCGGAGGGGTGGACTTAAACCAGACTTAAGGGTCCGCCGACAGCCTGTAACAGGACGTTATCGCACTCGATTCGCGGGCCAGCCCTATTGCCTGGCGAACAACTGGCCAATGTCGGCGAAGGCCTTGAACTCCAGCGCATTGCCCGACGGATCGAGGAAGAACATCGTGGCCTGCTCGCCCGGAAGGCCCTTGAAACGGACATGAGGCTCGATGACGAACTGCGTACCCGCCTCGCGCAGCCTCGCGGCCAGGGCCTCGAACTGGCCCATTTCCAGCACCACGCCGAAGTGGGGCACCGGCACGTCGTCGCCATCGACCGCGTTGCTCGCCTGCCGCCCGCTGCGCCCCGGCGCCAGGTGGGCGACGATCTGGTGGCCGTAGAGATCGAAGTCGATCCAGTGCTCGGCGCTGCGGCCTTCCGGGCAGCCGAGCAGATCGCCGTAGAACTGCCGGGCGGCGTCGAGATCGTCAACGGGAAAGGCGAGGTGAAAGGGCTGGGCGGGCATCTGCGTGCGCTCCTCGACTGGGGTACGGCTATCATGGCAGCACTGTCGAGGGCGCGCCAGCGGGGGTGCCGGTGGGCAGGTCGGCGCTCGATTCGGGAGGTGCATGATGGCGATGGAAACCTGGTTGCTGTATCTGGGCGCGGTCATCGGGCTGTCACTCACGCCGGGCCCCAACAGCCTGCTGGCCCTGACCCACGGCGCTCTCCACGGCCACCGTCGCACGCTGCTCACCATCACCGGGGGCAGCCTCGGCTTCGTGCTCCTCATCGCCATGTCGATGCTCGGCATCGGCGCACTGCTGAAGGCCTCGGCCAATGCCCTGCTGATCCTGAAACTGGTCGGCGGGGCCTACCTCATCTGGCTCGGCGTCCAGTTGTGGCGCGCACCGGCGCCGGACCTGGCGCCGCTGGCGCCGGGGCATCGGGGGCAGGCGGCGGGCACCTTGCTGCGCCAGGGCTTCCTGGCGGCGGTATCCAACCCCAAGGTGCTGCTGTTCTACGGCGCCTTCCTGCCCCAGTTCATCGATCCCGCGCGCCCCCTCGCCGGGCAGTTCGTGCTCATGGCCGCCACCTTCGCCATCGTGGAATTCGCGGTCGAGTACCTGCTGGCGCGCCTCGCCCACCGAATCCGCCCCTGGCTGCAGCGGGTCGGCCGGCGCTTCAACAAGACCTGCGGCGGGCTCTTCATGCTCATGGGCGTGGCCCTGCCGGCAACCCGCTGAGCGGCGCGGCAGACGGGAACCGGCAGTCGGCCTGCCGGTCTTCCTGCTGATGACTGCCGACCTCCGTGCCTCCCCGCGCTTCGCGCTTTCGCTCTGGTTGCTGGCCTTTGCGCTGCCCCTGGCCGGCGCCCGATGGCTTTGCCCGGATGGCCAGTGCAGGGTGCCGCCCATCGACGGCGACCTGCTGGCGGCGCTGAGCGCCATGCGCAGCCCCCTCTGGGACGAACTGGCCGCCGGCTGGACCTGGCTGGGCTCGATCGTGCTCCTTGGACCGCTGCTGGCGCTGGTGGCGCTGATGCTGGCGCGACGGGGGCGTCGCGATGAGGCGGTCTTCGTGGTGGGCGCGATGGCGGGTGCGGTGGCCCTCTGCCAGGGCTTCAAATACTGGATCCAGCGGCCCCGACCGGGGCTGCACGAACTGGTCGGCGCCCTGCCGGGCGATCCGTCGTTCCCGAGCGCCCATACGATGCAGGCCGCCGCCGGCCTGCTGATCCTGGCCCTCGTCGCCCCGACCCGCTGGCGCCGGCCGGCCCTGCTCCTGATGCTGGTCGCGGTGCTGGGGGTCGCGCTCACCCGGCTCTACCTGCAGGTTCACTTCCCCAGTGACGTCGTCGTCGGCCTGCTGGCCGGCTGGCTTTGGGTGCTGGGTTGCCGCGCATTGCTGCTGCCGGCCCAGCCGTCCGCGACGCCCTAAAGCTCGTCGTCCGGCGGCCGTTGATTGGGGGCCATACCGCGCCACAAGCGGATGAACGATGCTGATCGACCCACACCTCTACGAATCCAAGATCCTCGTCTGCGACGACTCGCCCAGCCATGCCGCGCTGCTGCATGAGGTGCTCACGCGCGGCGGCGTTCGGGAGGTAGTCGTCGTCAATGACCCCCGCCGGGTCTTGCCCACCCTGTCGGGTCATGGCGACTTCGACCTGCTGCTGCTCGATCTGGAGATGCCGCATCTGCACGGCTTCGAGGTCATGGAGCTGCTGCGCAGTGAGCTCGCCGAGGAAGAGCAGGTGCCGATCATCGTCGTCACCGGCATCGACTCGGACGAGGTCCGGCTGCGGGCGCTGGAACTGGGCGCCAACGACTTCGTCCGCAAGCCCTTCGACGAGACCGAGGTGATCCTGCGGGTGCGCAACACCCTGCGGATGCAGGATTCGCTGGCCCGCCTGCGCGAAGTCAATCGCGATCTCGAGGCCAAGGTGCAGGAGCGCACCCGGGAACTCGACACCGCCACCGCCACGTTCGTTCACAAGCTGGGCGAGATCTGCGAGATGTGCGACCGCAGCGCCGGCCCCCACATCCGCCGGGTCGGCCGCCTCGCCGGCCTGCTGGCCCAGCTCGCGGAACTGCCCGAAGAGACCGCACAACTGATCGAACGGGCCGCGCCCCTGCACGATGTGGGCAAGGTCATGGTGCCCGACGAACTGCTGATGCGGCCGGGCAAGCTCACCGAAGCGGAGTTCGAGCAGATCAAGCGCCACGCCGGTGACGGCAGCCTGCTCCTCGACAACACCGAATCCCCGCTGGTGCGCATGGCCGCCGACATCGCGGCCAGCCACCACGAGCGCTGGGACGGCACCGGCTACCCGAACGGCCTGCGCGGCGAGGAAATTCCGCTCGAAGGGCGCATCACGGCGATCTGCGATGTCTTCGATGCGCTGGTTTCGGCACGGCCCTACAAGGACCCCTGGTCCGTGCAGAACGCGGTGGACTACCTGATCGCCCAGTCGGGCAAGCAGTTCGACCCCCACCTCGTCGACCTGTTTGTCGCCAACCTGTCCCGGATTGAGACCCTTCACGCCAACGCGTGCACGGCCCCCTGTGGCTGACCGGCCTGGCTGCCGACCCTAGGGTCTGTGGGCATTTGTATGGCGGTCGCGCTGTGGTCTGCTGGGTTCGAGGACAAGGCGCGCCGACGCGGCCTGGGTGGCCCCCAGGCAAGGAGGCGTAACGCGGTCAACGGGCCCCGCAGACCACAGCCCAACGGGTTGAGGCTGTGAGCCCGCGCCACTTCGTTGCGCTCGTCG
>JAGRGD010000066.1 GCA_020445665.1 Rhodocyclaceae bacterium | reverse complement strand
TCCATGTCTGGTGGAAGCTGACCGAACCGGCTGAGGCTACCGATCTCGACCGGCTCTGCCGGCTCCGCGGCGAGATCGCGCTGAAGGTCGGCGGTGACACGCATTTCCGCTCGGCCCACCAGCCGATCCGTGTGCCCGGCACAGTCTATCACAAGGGCGGCCTCGCCCGGCTCGTGCAGATCCGCGAGGCGACCGAGCTCGAGGTCGATCTCGCCGAGATGGCCGAACGCGTCGCCGACATGCCGCCGATGGCTGGCGTCGGCATGGCATCGGCCGAGCCCCGCGAGAAACCCGCCATCGACGACGTGCTGGTGAACCCGGTGCACGAGGGCGGTGCGGACGACTGGTCCCGTTTCGAGGGGGCGTCGGCCGCCATCGGCTATTTCCTGAGGCTGGTCCACGAGGGGCGCATCTCGTTGGACGAGGGCTGGACGGCGATCTGCGGCTACAATGCTGCGATGCTGCGCCCGTCCTGGCCGCTCGACCGGCTGAAGCGCGAGACGAACCGGCTGTGGGAGCTGCACATCAAGCGGCACGGGCCGCCGCTGGTTCGACTCGACAGCACAGCACCGGCGCAGACCGACCTCCCGACCTTCACTCTGGGCGCGCTGCTGGACGATACGAGCCCGATGCCGGACGACATCATCGGTCCCCGCGTGCTGACGCCGGGCGGGCTCCTGGTGCTGGGCGGCGCGCCCAAGGTGGGCAAGAGCGACCTGCTGATCGCGTTGCTGGTGCACATGGCGGCGGGCGTGCCCTTCCTCGGCTTCACCCCGCCACGGCCGCTCCGGATCTTCTACCTGCAGGCCGAGATCCAGTACCATTACTTGCGCGAACGCATGCAGCAGATCGGTCTGCCGCCCGAGCTGATCGCCGCCGCGCGCGATAACCTGATCGTCACGCCCAAGCTGCGAATGCTGCTCGATGCCGAGGGCAGCGCCCGTGTGGCCGAGGCGATCAGGGCCGCGTTCCCCGACGAGCCGCTCGACATCCTGTGTATCGACCCGATCCGGAACCTCTTCGACGGTGGCCCGGAGGGCGGCGGCGAGAACGACAACGCCGCCATGATGTTCTTCCTGAAGGACCGGGTCGAGGTCCTTCGAGACCACGTCAATCCCGACTGCGGCGTGATCCTCGTTCATCACACCAAGAAGCTCTCGAAGCACCAGGTGAAGGAGGATCCCTTCCTCGCGCTCTCCGGCGCCAGCGCGCTCCGGGGCTTCTACACCACCGGCCTGATCCTGCACCGACCCGAGGAGGACTCGACCCAGAGGCGGTTGGAAATCGAGCTTCGGAACGGGCCGGCACTGCCAGCGAAGCTCGTCGACAAGCTGGATGGCGAATGGGTCGAGATCAATCCGATGAACGAGAGGCTGGTGCGCTCCGAGGTCGGCGCCAAGTACGACGCCGAGCGCGATCGCAAGCGGGACGTGATCCTTTCCCTCCTCCTCGACGAGGCGGCCGAGGGGCGTCTCTACACCATCAACCAGTTCGCCGAGGCTTTCGAGAACAAGGCCGGTCTGGGCGGCAAGGACTCGATCCGCGACCGGATCGCCGTGCAGGCCACCAAGGGCGCGATCAAGTTCATCCGCGACGGCGCCCCCTATGGCCTCGGGCCGTCGCGTTCGCGCTTCGGGTACCTCTGCGTCGAGGGAATGGTCATGCCCACGGGCGGCGAGGAGGTCGATCCGGCGACCGGCGAGGTCACCCCCGCCAGCGTCGCTGTGCTGCCCACCCATTACAAATCGCCACAGACCGGGGCGCTCCTTGAGGTCGAGAACCCGAATGTCTGGGTCTATCCGGAGGGGGAGCGGCCATGATCGCCCCCGCATATCGCTCCGCGCAGAATTGCGCAGGGGCCAGTTTGAACCAGATGCGGGGCCTTTCCGAAACTGCCTCGCCGTCGTTTCGCGGCCCCCCGCACACGTCCGTTGTGGCCAGTTTCGACCCGCTCCCGAAACTGCCCCTGCAGGATTGCGCTGAAACCGCAATGGCTGCGCTGCAACCAGTTTCGGACGGGTCGGCTGAACGCCCACTTCCGAAACTGGAATTCTCCTTTTCTGTCAGAGACTTGGGTCGCATTTCCAGTTTCGGGGGTGAAACCACCCCCTACGGGGGTGGGGGAGAACGCCGCAGGCGGGTTCTCCCACGCCCACCCCCAGGGGTTTCGCGCGCGCGGGCTCCGACGCTCCCTGCACAATCCGATCCGACGACGGCGGCCCCGTACCGCCAAGCACCAGGCCGCCGTCGTCTTCCACCCGAGCAGCCAACCAGAAAAGGAGACCACCCATGGCTGACCTGACTCTCGCCACCCGCGCTTGCGAGGCAATCCCCGATCTGCCTGTCGCGCACCGCGCCGATCGCACCTTGCTGGCGCTCGATCTCGGCACCACCACGGGGTGGGCCCTGCATGGCGCCGACGGGCTGATCACCTCCGGCACCGTGTCCTTCCGTCCGGGTCGCTTCGATGGCGGCGGCATGCGTTACCTGCGTTTCACCAACTGGCTGGGCGAGCTGGATCGGCTCTCCGGGCCCGTCGCCGCGATCTGGTTCGAGGAGGTCCGCCGCCACGCCGGCACGGACGCCGCGCATGTCTACGGCGGGCTCATGGCGACGCTCACCTCCTGGGCCGAACTGCGCGGCGTGCCCTACGAGGGCGTCCCTGTCGGCACGATCAAACGTTTCGCGACCGGCAAGGGCAACGCCAACAAGGACGCGATGATCGCGGCCGCTCGGGCCCGGGGCTTCAGCCCGGCCGACGACAACGAGGCCGATGCCATCGCGATCCTGTTCTGGGCGCTCGAGACCAAGGGAGGCATCCAATGAGGTGGCACCCCAAGGGCTATGGAGGCCATCGCCGCGGCCCCGAGCAGATCCGGCGCGAAGGATGGAAAGAGCAAGGCATCTTCGCAGTTTCGCTTGACGACCAGAGACTTACTTGGCCTGAGCGGGAACTGGTACGGCAACTCGGCGAGCGTCTCTACGGCGCACGCCACGCGGAATTGGAGGTGCAGCGATGACGGACTGGACCCCGGCAATGGTCGAGGAGCGGCTCGCCGTGGCGGCCCTCGTGCTGAAACGCATGCCCGAGCCCCGGCGACAGGGATACTTCAGCACCTGGCCCGAGATCGTCCACAGTTTCGGCGACAAGGTCGGCCAGGAACCGAAACCGATGCGCGTGCTGCCCTCGCCGCAGGACATCAGCCGGATGGAGGAGACCCTGACCTGGACGGCCTCCCTCGAGCCGCTTGACGGCAAGATCGTCTGGATGAAGGCGCATGGCGAGCGCTGGAAGGAAATCTGCTGGGCGGTCGGTCTGCGGCGCTCCGCAGCGCATCAGCACTGGCAATACGGGCTCTCGGTGATTGCGCTGACGCTCAACCGGCGGTCGTTCAATCGCAGCCTGTCAAAGCGCAAGGTGATCGCGCTGGCCACTGGCGCGTAACCCCATGGTTCAAATAGAAAAGAGTCCGCCGGACGGTTTTCGCTGAGACAAAAACGGCTCTCCCGGGTTAGAAAACGGATATACTCGGGAGAGGCGCGCGCGGGACAGCCCGCAACGCTGGCTTCCCGGGTCCAGCGCAGGGTCCGGCCGGGGTCCAATCGGCCAACCGCTTGAATCGATGGTTCCTTCCTGACGACTTTGTATGCTGGCGGGCTTGGCGCGAAATATCGCCAGCGACAGGGCCAATTTTTTGGGAAGCCACCCGGAATCCGGAAGCCACCCGATCTGCCTGAAACCCGCGTAAAATCAAACACCTGACCGGCCGCCCGGGGTGGATACCCCGCGGATACCGGAGTCCAGCCGGAAGCCAGGGTATCCACCCCGGTGGAGTCCAGGCCGCGGGAGTCCAGCGCGGCGAAGGCCACCGCGCGAACAGCATCGACAGGATCACGCATGACGCTGAGCTTCGCCCCCGAGCGGATCGAGACCTGGCCGCTGGCCAAGCTCCAGCCCTACGCGAAGAACGCGAAGGTGCACGGGCCCGACCAGGTCGCCAAGATCGCCGCCAGCATGGCCGAGTTCGGATGGACCGTGCCGTGCCTCGTGGGCGAGGACGGGGAGCTGATCGCCGGGCACGGCCGCGTGTTGGCCGCAACCCAACTCGGGCTGACCGAAGCGCCGGTGATCGTGCTGGGCCACCTGACCGAGGCGCAGCGCCGGGCATACCGCATCGCGGACAACAAGCTCACGGAACTCTCAAGCTGGGACGAAGCGCTGCTGTCGGCCGAGCTACAGGACCTGCTCGCTGACGACTACGACCTGTCTCTGGTCGGCTTCTCGGACGGCGAACTCGACAAGCTGCTGGCCTACGTCGCGGAAGACGACGGTGAAGAAGG
>JAGRGD010000065.1 GCA_020445665.1 Rhodocyclaceae bacterium | reverse complement strand
GCACCAGCGCGCCCGTGGGATAGATCCCCACCGAGCGGATGAAGGCCTGCACCAGGCGCGGTTCGAAGTGCTTGGACGACCACTCCAGCAACTTGCGTAGCGCCTCGGTGGGTGGCATGCCCTTGTGATAGACGCGCTCCGAGGTGATCGCGTCATACACATCCACGATCGCCGCCATGCGCCCGTACAGGCTGATCGACTCGCCGGCGAGCCGGTTGGGGTAGCCGCTGCCGTCGAAGCGCTCGTGGTGCTGGGCGGCGACCTCCAGCGCGATCGGGCTGATCCCGGGGGGCGCCATCAGGATGAGCTTGCTTTGCACCACGTGGCTCTTCATGCGCTCGAACTCGGCCTCGGTGAGCTTGCCCGGCTTGTTGAGGATCTCGTCCGGGATGCGCGCCTTGCCGACGTCGTGCAGCAGGGCGCCGATGGCGATCTCGCGGATGGTCTCGCGCGGCAGGCCCAGCGTGCGCGCGAAGGCCGTCATCAGCGCGCACACCGACACCGAGTGCTGGAAGGTGTAGCTGTCGTGCTGCTTGAGGCGGGCCAGCGGCAGCAGGGCGTCGGCGCTGGTGAAGATCGAGTCGACGATGCGGGCAACCAGCGGCTCGACCTTCTCGATCTCGATCTGGCGGCCGAGGCGGACGTCGGCCAGCAGGTTGCGAACGATCTCGTTCGCCTCGCGGTGCAGGTTGCGGGCGCGCTCCGGCGTTCCGGCGACCTTGGAGGCGGTATGCACCGCAGGCGGGGGCGGGCCGGCAGGGTCTCCCCGATCCGGCGTGGTGGCTGCAGGCGCCGCGTCCGGGTCGAGGCCGCGCGCGGTGTCGATGCTGACCTCGGCGACGCCCAGCGCGCGGATTCTGGCCACGTCGTGCGCATCCGCCACCAGGAAGCGGTTGCGCACGAAGTCGTGCTCCAGCCAGCCGCAGTGGAGGTCGTGGACGTACATGCCGGGCTGCAGCCGGGCGACGGGGATGAGCTTGATCACGCTATGGGGCCGGTGTTCGTTGCGCGCATTATCGCAAGCGCATGCACGGCTCGCCATGCCTTGCGCCGCGGAGCGAGCCGAGTCGGTCACGGCGAGCGGCGGTTTTCCGGGGCAGCGTTCGATGTCGGGGGCGGGCTGCTAGAATCCGGGCTTTACCCAACCTGCCTCCAGGAGTCCGCGGTGCGTATCGTCTGTCTCGACCTCGAAGGTGTGCTCGTCCCCGAAATCTGGATCGAATTCGCCGAGCGTACCGGCATCCCCGAGCTGCGCCGCACCACCCGCGACGAGCCCAACTACGACACCCTGATGAAGTACCGCCTCGACATCCTCGCGCACAAGAAGCTCGGCCTGCCCGACATCCAGGCCGTCATCGCCAGCATGGGGCCGATGCAGGGCGCGCGCGAATTCCTCGACGCGCTGCGCGACACCTACCAGGTGGTGATCCTGTCCGACACCTTCTACGAGTTCGCCAAGCCGCTGATGAAGCAGCTCGGCATGCCCACGCTGTTCTGCCACAGCCTCGAGGCCGACGCCGAAGGCATTCTGGTGAACTATCACCTGCGCATGCCCGACCAGAAGCGCGAGGCCGTCAAGCGCTTCAAGGAGCTCAACTTCAAGGTCGTGGCCGCGGGCGACTCCTACAACGACACCGCGATGCTCGGCGAGGCCCACGGCGGCATCCTGTTCCATCCGCCCGAGAACGTGGTGCGCGAGTTTCCGCAGTATCCCGTGGTGCGCGACTACGACGCGCTGCGTGCCGAGATCGACAAGGCATTCGCGCGCGTCTGACCCCGCTCCGCCCCTCACTCCTGACGCCTCGCACCTCACGCACCCCATGCACCGCCAACGCTTCTTCACCCTGTCCGCCTCCTGCCCCGACCGCGTCGGCATCGTCGCCAAGGTCTCCGGCTTCATCGCCGAGCACAAGGGCTGGATCCTCGAGACCTCGCTGCACGCCGAGCCGCCGCAGGAGGGCGAGGCGGTCGGGCGCTACTTCATGCGCATCGAGATCCGCGCCGACTCGCTGCCCTTCCACCTCGCCGAGTTCCGCGACAAGTTCCGCCCGCTCGCCGAAGAGCTGGAGATGGACTGGAAGATCACGGATTCCGCGGTCAAGAAGCGCGTGGTGGTGCTGGTGAGCAAGCAGGAGCACTGCCTCTACGACCTGCTCGCGCGCTGGCAGTCGAAGGAGCTCGACATCGAGATCCCCTGCGTGATCTCCAACCACGACACCTTCCGCGGCTTCGTCGAGTGGCACGGCATCCCCTTCCACCACGTGCCGGTGAACGCCGACAACAAGGCCGCCGCCTACGCCGAGGTGCAGCGCATCTTCGAGGAGGTGCGCGGCGACACCATGGTGCTGGCGCGCTACATGCAGATCCTGTCGCCCGCGCTGTGCGCCGCCTACCCGGGGCGCATCATCAACATCCACCACAGCTTCCTGCCCAGCTTCGTCGGCGCCAAGCCCTACCACCAGGCGTGGACCAAGGGCGTCAAGCTCATCGGCGCCACCTGCCATTTTGTGACCGCCGACACCAAGGCCCGCGCCTATACCGAGGTGCAGCGGATCTTCGAAGAGGTGCGCGGCGACACGATGGTGCTGGCGCGCTACATGCAGATTCTTTCGCCCGAGCTGTGCGGCGCCTACCCGGGGCGGATCATCAACATCCACCACAGCTTCCTGCCGAGCTTCGTCGGCGCCAGGCCCTACCACCAGGCCTGGGCGAAAGGCGTCAAGCTGATCGGCGCGACCTGCCACTACGTCACCGCCGACCTCGACCAGGGGCCGATCATCGAGCAGGACGTGAACCGCATCGACCACTCCGATTCGGTGGAGGACATGGTCCGCTACGGCAAGGACATCGAGAAGTCGGTGCTGGCCCGCGGCCTGCGCTACCACCTCGAGGACCGGGTGCTGGTCCACGGCAACAAGACCGTGGTGTTCCGCTAGCAGGACACCCAGGCCCGGAAAGACAGCAACCCCGCGGTGGGCGCCGCGGGGTTTTTTTTCGTGCGCCCCGCGCGGCGGCTCGCTTCGCCGACGGGGTGAACGAAAAACGGGGCACCCGAAGGTGCCCCGCAAGACCCCGCCTGAGCGGAGGTCCGGAGGAGGCTTAGCGAACGTAAGCGGTCTCGCCGTGGGACGTGATGTCCAGGCCTTCGCGCTCCTCGTCTTCGGGGACGCGCAGACCGACGATCATGTCGACCAGCTTGTAGGCGATGAAGGCGACGATGGCGGACCAGGCGATGGTGATCAGCACGCCTTCGGTCTGGATCCAGACCTGGCTGGCGATCGAGAAGTCGTCGCCACCCGTGCCGCCGAGCGACGGGGCGGTGAAGACACCGGTCAGGATGGCACCCAGGATGCCGCCGACGCCATGGACGCCGAACACATCGAGGGAGTCGTCGGCGCCGAGGATCCGCTTCAGGCCGGTCACGCCCCAGAGGCAGACAAAGCCAGCCAGCAGGCCGAGAACGATGGCACCCATCGGACCGACGCTACCGCAGGCCGGCGTGATCGCCACCAGACCGGCGACGGCGCCCGATGCGGCACCCAGCATCGAGGGCTTGCCCTTGAACATGCCCTCGCCCAGCGTCCAGCCCAGGGTCGCGGCGGCGGTGGCGAGCAGCGTGTTGATGAAGGCCAGCGTGGCACCCGAGGTGGCTTCCAGGTTGGAACCGGCGTTGAAGCCGAACCAGCCCACCCACAGCATCGAGGCACCGACCATGGTCAGCGTCAGCGAGTGGGGTGCCATGGCCTCCTTGCCGTAGCCGATCCGGGGGCCGAGGATGTAGGCACCCACCAGGCCAGCCACGCCGGCATTGATGTGCACCACGGTGCCGCCTGCGAAGTCGAGCGCGCCAGCGTCGAGCAGGTAGCCGCCGGTGCCCCAGACCATGTGGGCGATCGGCAGGTAGCAGAACGTGAACCAGATCACGCAGAACAGCAGCACGGCGCTGAACTTGATGCGCTCGGCGAAGGAGCCGACGATCAGCGCGCAGGTGATGCCTGCGAAGGTGCACTGGAAGGCGATGAACAGGTACTCCGGCAGCTTCACGTTGTCGGTGAAGGTGTCGGCGAGCGAGTCCATTGTGACGCCGCTGAGGAACATCTTGTCGAGGCCCGCGATGATTGTCCCTTCACCGCCGAACGCCAGACTGTAGCCATACACCGCCCACAGCACGCTGATCAGGGAGAACACCACCATCACCTGCATCAGCACCGACAGCATGTTCTTGGAACGGACCAGGCCGCCGTAGAACAGCGCCAGGCCGGGCAGGGCCATGAACAGCACCAGCAGGGTGGAGGTCATCATCCAGGCGACGTCGCCCTTGTTGACCTCGACTGCCGCCTCCTGCGCCCAGGTCGCCCCGGACAGGCCGACCGCGCCCGCGGCCAGCAGCATCGTAATCAGTTTCTTCATTGGATTCCCCTTTAACTCGCGAAAACAGTGTCAGAGCGCGTCTTCGTCGGTCTCGCCGGTACGGATCCGGACCACCTGCTCGAGATCGAAGACGAACACCTTGCCGTCACCGATCTTGCCGGTGCGGGCGGATTTCTCGATGGCCTCGACGGCCTGCTCGACCTGGTCGCCACGGACGGCGGCCTCGATCTTCACCTTGGGCAGGAAGTCGACGACGTATTCGGCGCCGCGGTACAGCTCGGTGTGGCCCTTCTGCCGACCGAAGCCCTTGACCTCGGTAACGGTGATGCCCTGTACGCCGATCTCGGAGAGGGCTTCACGCACCTCGTCCAGCTTGAATGGCTTGATGACTGCGATAAGGAATTTCATGATCCTGTCCTCCGTGTGTCGGCGGGGTCGTGGCCCCGCCGGAATTCATGCGACTCAGAAGGATTTGCCGACCGAAAGGATGACGCGCTGGTCGGCGATATCGACCGACGAGTCGATGTCGGTGTCGACATAGGCCAGGCCAACGTCGAAGCCCATCACGCTGGTGCCGACGCCAAGTTTCCAGTCGTTGTAGGAGCAGCCGTCACAGTCCTCGATCTTCTGGCGGCCGAAGTGGGCGTCGATCGTGAAGCCGGCGATCTCGTGGGAGGCCGACAGGTCGTAGTACTGGGAGCCTTCGGAGTCCTCGACACCGAACAGGTCGGTGAACGAGTGGGAGATCTTCAGCGAGACCGGGCCGTAGGAGACACCGACGTAGCCCTCGAGCGTGTCGGCACTGTTGTAGCCGGCGGGGTAGTTGCCCGGATACAGATACTGGAGCAGGCCGACGTCGACGCCCACGCCCGAGAACTCGGTGGAATAGCCGCCATAGACGTCGATCTCAAGGCTGCTGCTCACGTCGGCGTTGCCGTCCGACAGCCAGGACACATTCGAGCCCCAGGTGCCGGCGTAGAAGCCGCTCTCGTGGGCGTAGTCGAAGCCACCCTGCAGAGCCATGTTCTCGTTGGTCTGGGAGATACCGCGATACTGGTAGTCCGAGACCAGGGCCACGTTGGCGCTGATCGGCGAGTCCTCGGCGAGGGCCTGGGTGCTGAGCAGCGGAAGTGCGGCCAACATGGACAGCGAAAGCAGGGATGTGCGCATGGTTTTCTCCTTGAGAAGTTGTGATGCAGTGAAGCCCCCATGGCAGGATCCGTGCCAGTTGTTTTAGTGCTTTAAAAACAGCTACATGGGAAAATTTGTGACGAAGGGGAAACAATTCATGCACTGCAACACCGCAGCGCTCCGAGATGGCGCACCAGATTGGTGCATGCACCGTTTGCGTGCATCCGGGGCCTGAAGCCCGCGTGCTAGAATCGCGCCCCTGATGCCCCTGGAGAACGCAATGGCCACCCCTCGACTGCTCGATGAAATCGGATCCCGTCTTGCCGAACTGGCGGCCAACAGCCCGGCGAAGGACGTGGAGAAGAACGTCAAGGCGCTGCTCGCCAGCGGCTTCTCGCGGCTGGATCTCGTGACCCGCGAGGAATTCGAGGTGCAGGGCGCGCTGCTGGCGCGCGCGGAGGAGCGGCTGGCCGAGCTCGAGCGCCGGGTGGCCGAGCTCGAGTCTGCCGGTCGATCGGCCGACGACGCAGGCTGAGTGCCATGGGCGCACTGCCGCCCCGTCGCCTGGCGGTGGCGCCGATGCTCGACTGGACCGACCGCTTCTACCGCTATTTCGCCCGCCTCATCACGCGCCACACCTGGCTGACCACCGAGATGGTCACCACAGGCGCGCTGATCCACGGTGACCGCGAGCGCTTCCTGCGATTCGATCCGAGCGAGCAACCGCTGGCCCTGCAACTGGGGGGCAGCGACGCGGCGGACCTGGCGCGCTGTACCCGGCTGGCGGCCGAGTGGGGCTACGACGAGGTCAATCTGAACGTCGGCTGTCCCTCCGAGCGCGTCCAGTCCGGGGCCTTCGGCGCCTGCCTGATGGCCGAGCCAGCGCTGGTGGCCGATTGCCTCTCGGCGATGCAGGACTCGGTGGACATCCCGGTCACCGTCAAGCACCGGATCGGCATCGACCAGGTCGAGGGCTACGACTATCTGCGGGACTTCGTTGGTGAAGTGAGCCGGCGCTCGGCCTGCCGGATCTTTACCGTTCACGCCCGCAACGCGATCCTCAAGGGGTTGTCACCAAAAGAGAACCGGGACATTCCGCCCCTCAAGTACCCCTATGTGTACCGTCTCAAGCAGGATTTCCCCGAACTGACGATCCTGATCAATGGCGGCATCACCGACTGGCCGGCGATCGAGACCCATCTGGCCGAGGTGGACGGGGTCATGATCGGGCGCGAGGCCTATCACAACCCATGGCTTCTGGTGGAGGCGGACCGACGCCTGTTCGGCGACCACCATCCGCTGCCGACACGGCGCGAGATTGTCGAGGCGCTGCTGCCCTTTCTGCAGGCCCGGATCGACGAGGGCGTTCCTCTCAAGCACATGACGCGGCATGTGCTCGGCCTGTACCAGGGGGTGCCGGGCGCCAAGGCCTGGCGGCGGACCCTGTCGGACCCCGTGGCGCTCCGGGGCAACGACCCGGGCTTGCTGCTGAAGGCGGCCGACGAACTGGAGCGTCGTCTTCCGCGCGCGGCCTGATCAGCGCGGGCAGTCGGGCAGGCCGGGCAGCAGGGAGACGATGTAGTCGGCGATCGAGGCGTGGTCGTTGAGATCGAGCACCGGCAGTGTGGTGTCGCACGGGGCGTCGGTCGCGACCGCCACGACGCTGGGAAACTCCGGGAACAGCGGCGGTTTGCCGTGACTCGGGCGATACACCTCGATCTTGGGGATCGGCGTCGACTTGAAGCCCTCGACCAGCACCAGGTCGCACGGTGACAGGCGGGCGAGGAGGTTGTGCAGGTTCTCCTCCGGGTCGCGCCGCAGCTCCCGCATCAGGACCCAGCGCTCGGGGCTCGCGAGCATGACCTCCTGGGCACCCGCCTGACGGTGCCGCCAGGAATCCTTGCCGGGCTTGTCCACGTCGAAACCGTGGTGAGCGCGCTTGATGACGGAAACCACGAGGTCGTGGAGACCCAGCAGCGGAATCAGCGATTCCAGCAGGGTGGTCTTTCCAGAGCCGGAGTAACCGGCGATGCCGAGGATCTTCATGGCCGGATTGTATTGAGCGGCGCGGCCTCTGGCAAAATCGGGCGCCAACGGCCCAGGGCGGAGGCGGCACCTTGCAGCAGGACAATTCGAAGACCGAGGAGATCGGCAACTGGCAGGGCTTCTCGGTCCTGATCGTCGACGACGAGGCGGGCATGCGCAGCTTCCTCGAGCGCGCCCTGACCAGCCGTTGCGGTCTGGTGGAGTCGGTCGGCAGCGTCGAGGCAGCGGCCGGACTGCAGGCGCGGGTGCATTTCGACCTGATCATTCTCGACATCGCGCTGCCGGGAAAGTCGGGCATCGACTGGCTCAACGAACTGCGCGAGAACGGCTTCGCCGGTGACGTGGTGCTGATCACCGCCTTCGCCGACATGGAGATGGCCATCAACGCGCTGCGGGGCGGGGCCTCCGACTTCATCCTCAAGCCCTTCCGCCTCGACCAGATGCTGAACTCCATCAAGCGCTGCTTCGAGCGCTCGCGGCTGACGCGGGAGAACTTCGTGCTGCGCCGTGCCCTGGCGGGACATGGCGCCCAGGTCACCGGCCTGATCGGCCACTCGGAGCCGGTCCGGCAGCTGCGCGCGATGATCCAGCGCATCGCGCCGATGCCCTCCACGGTGCTGCTGACCGGGGAGTCGGGTACCGGCAAGGAGGTCCTTGCGCGGGCGCTGCACCAGACCAGCGCGCGGGCGCAGCAGCCCTTCGTGCCGGTCAATTGCGCGGCGATCTCGGCCGAGTTGATCGAGAGCGAGCTGTTCGGCCACGTCAAGGGGGCATTCACGGGGGCCCTGGAGGGTCGCAACGGCCTGTTCTACTACGCCCACGGCGGCACCCTGTTTCTGGACGAGATCAGCGAGCTGCCGCTGCCGATGCAGACCAAGCTGCTGCGGGTGCTCGAGGAGCGCAAGGTCCGGCCCGTCGGCTCCGAAAAGGAGGTGCCGGTGGATGTGCGCATCCTCGCCGCCACCAACCGGGACCTGCCCGCCGAGGTCGCCGCCGGCCGCTTCCGCCAGGACCTCTACTTCCGCCTGGCGGTGGTCGAGCTGCCACTGCCGCCGCTGCGCCAGCGGCTGGAGGACATCCCTGACCTGGCACAGCACTTCATGGCTGCCCTGTGCAGCCAGCTCGGCGTCTCACCGTTGCCGCTGACCCACGCCGAGGTCCAGCGTCTGTCCGCCTACGGCTGGCCCGGCAACGTGCGGGAGCTGAAGAATTATGTGGAGCGCTCGCTGATTCTCGGCAGCTTTCCGGCCCTGGGCAGCACGACGGCGCCACCAGCGGGAGGGGCACACGACGCCGAGCTCACGCTGGCCGAGGTCGAGAAACGGCATGCCCTGGCCACCCTCGAGCGGGCGGCGGGCAACAAGTCGGAGGCTGCCCGCCGCCTCGGCATCTCGCGCAAGACGCTGGAACGCAAGTGTGCCGAGTGGGCCCGCGGCGGCGGCGACTGATCAGAGGCAGCTGAAGCGGAAGCTGTTGTCGAGGTCGAGGGGCAGGACCAGGGTGCTGAAGCCCCGCTGGCGGGCGTCCGCGCACATGGCATCGCGGGCGGCCACGTCGTTCACGTAGGAGGCCAGGTACTCGGCCCCCAGCACGGGCTTGCCGGCGGCAATGAAAGGCGCCAGCGCGTCGCACTCGTCGAACTCGAAGCACTGCTCGTTGACCGCAAAGTCGAAGTCACCCACCAGGTCCGGGATCTGGCCCAGGGCGTTCTTGAGGCCGACGGCCAGACCGCGCGCGTGGCTCTCGCTGGCCAGCATCCGGTTGAAGGCAAGCTGGGTGTCGCGACTCAGCGTGAAGCCGGTGTCGTTGTCCCAGCCGTCCACATTGTCGGGCTCGACGCCATCACAGCCCTTCTGCACTGCCAGATCGAGCCGGTCCTTCATGATGGCGGCCACATTGGCCGAGCCCACATCGAGCCAGCGCTCATCGGCGAAGCCGTCCAGCGTCTTGCCCAGCTCGGCCGCCTGGAAGCGGCTGGCGTCGGGCCGCCAGCCCTCGTAGGAGCCGGCCGAGAAATAGCAGATCACGCGATGGCCCGCCGCCTGCAGCGCGGCGATCTGGGCTGCGTCCACGTCGAACAGGTCGATGTCGTAGAGTGCCGCTGCGACGCTGGTATCGACGTTGCCGAGCAGTTGCCACTGCCAGGTGATGCCGACGCCGGGCTGGTACCAGCTCGTGGCGGTGCCGCCGGTGCCGCCGGTGCCACCCGTATCTCCGGAGTCGCCGGTGCCACCCGTGTCCCCCGAGCCGCCGCTGCTCTCCCCGACGATGCCGCTGTCTCCGCCGCCGTCATCGTCATCCCCGCCACCACCACCGCCGCCACAGGCGGCCAGGCAGAGCGCCATGCACCACACCATCCATTGTCTTCTCATGCGCGTGTCTCCAGGTCAGGGGGTGACCAGGCCTTGCATGCGCACCACTTCGAAATCGCTGCCCCGCACGCTGCCCAGCTCGGCATTCAACCGGTCGTTGTTCCAGCGCGGATCGGGCGCCCCGCTGATGTACCAGTTGCTGCCATTGTCTGCCACCAACATGCCGTATGTCTTCATCGCCTGCAGGATCGCGCGGCTCTCCTGGCTGAAACCGGCAGGGATCGCGAAATCCGCCCGCAGGCGCACCCGCATGCCCATCGGCGGCAGCGCGGTGTCGTCGCTGGACGAAGCCCAGTGGGTGGCCGGCGGGAGATAGGCCCGGCGGGTGCGGGCCACGGTGAAGCGCAGGGCGTGCCGGATCTCGCCGCGGCTCGCCTCGTCGTAGCGCACCAGCCCCGGGAAGATGGGCAGGCCCGCGGCATCGGCGCTGGTCCAGCCCGGCATGGCGCTCGGACGCGCCACCGCAGCGTCCAGATGGAAGATGGCGCCGCTGCTCGCGAGCCAGCTGCCATCGGCCTGGGGGTGGGCGTTATAGAGTTCGTAGAGCCGGTTGGCGTCCCGATCCACCACCAGCACGTGGCGGTCGCCGCCGAAAGCGGAGCCATCCTGGGGCTGGCCCTCGATCGGGGCGTCGGAAGGGATCGGGTAGGGGCCCGGGTCGCTCTCGTCACCGTAGTCGGTGAAACCGATCGCGACGCGGGGCTGGCCGGACGACACGACGACGTAGGGGATGCCGATCGGGGCACCGAGCCACAGACCGCTGCCGAAGTCCGGGTGGAGCCCGCGGTCGAGCCCGATTGACGCGATGATCGCCGCCGACGCGGGATCCACCGGATCGGCCGAGACGTCCCGGTTCCAGGCGTTGTCGGCGGTGAACGGCATGGCGCCGTGGAGGTCGCCGCCGACCCCGAGCGAGGCCGCGGTGAGGTCGCCGTAGCGAAGCTCGGCGTTCGGATCGCCACTGCCACCGGCGGCGGGCGGGGGCGTTCCGGTGTCGCTGCCGGCGTCTGCCGACGACGAGCCGCCACCACCACATGCCGCGAGGCCGATGACGAGCGCGGACGCTGCCAGCCAGCCGCCGAGTCTCCTGATATCCATGTCATTCCTCCGTGCGCCCCGGCAGCCTACGGCAGGTGCCGCCCGGTGGGCGAAAGCACTTGTTACACCGCGGGCTCGCGTCGTCGGGAGCGCCGACTATACTCGGGCGATCCGCATTCCTCTCTGCCCTTGTCATGCTCCCTTTCCTGCGCAACGTGATCCCGGCCCTGCTGGTCGCTTTCCTGACCGCCGCGTGCGGGGGTGGCGGGGGCGGCGGAGAGACGGCCGCCGGCACCCCGGATACCGGCACCCCGGCGCCGACCACGGGCGGCGGCGACGACGGCACGCAGGCGGACGGCATATATGCGGCCGCCGCCGAGCTGTCCAGCTGCCGGCCGGGCAGCCTCACCGAGGCGGAACACCTGCGGGTCCTCGACGCCCTCAATGCCCTGCGCGCCCGTCATGGTCTGGCTGCGGTCGCGCGGGACACCGGGCGCGAGGCGGCCGCCGGCGAGGCGGCGCTGATGATGGTGGCCAACCGCGCCCTGTCGCACCAGCCGCCGGCGTCCTGGACCTGCTACAGCGCGGCAGGGGCCGGCGAGGCGGCCCGCAGCAACCTCTATCTGCGCTCCTCGAGCAGCGGGACACTCGGCTTCCCGTCGTCGTCGGCCCTGGCGGCGCTGTTGCTTGACGATGGGGTGGCGAGCCTGGGCCACCGCCGCTGGATGCTCGATCCTTTCCTTGGCCCGGTTGCGTGGGGGCGCGCCGATGGGCAGCCGTCGGGCAGCTCGGGCGAGACGATGGCCGGCGTGCTGGCGCTGATCGATGCCGGCGCGCGTGCGCTGGGCCCTGCGGCACCCGACTTCGTGGCAATGCCTCAGGGCAGCTACCCGGCCGACCTGTTTCCGCCGACGGGCGTGCTGTCGGTCTCGGTGGTGGCCGATCCGGCGAACCGCAACGCGAACCGCGGGCGGGTGGATTTCGCAACGGCGGCGATCCGGGTGACCGACCCGAACGGACAGGATCTGGCGGTCACGAATCGCGCCGAGGATTACAGCGGCGCGGGTCTGCCGAACCTGTTGAGCTGGCAGGTCGGGGGCTTGCGCACCGGGCTCAGCTACCGCGTGCGGATCGACGGCGTGCGGGTGGACGGCGTCGGCCGCGCCATCGAGTACAGCTTCGCGCTGGAGTGACGATCAGTTTGCCAGGGCTTCGGCCAGCAGGCGTTTGATCGATTCCTGCTCGAAGGGCTTGTCGCAGATCGCGGAGACGCCGGCGCGCTCGACGGCGGCCAGGCGTTGCTGGTTGTGCTCGCTGGTCACCATCAGGACCGGCACCGTGCTCTGCCAGCTCTGCTGGCGGATGTACTCGACCAGCTGCCGTCCGTCCATCTCCGGCATGTTGTAATCGGTGATCACGAGATCGACCATCGTGTCGGCCAGCAGCGCGACCGCCTCGAGGCCGTCCTCGGCTTCGAGGATGTCGCGAATCCCCTGGTCCTCCAGCATGCGGCGATAGTGGCGGCGGGTGACGCCCGAATCGTCCACCAGCAGGACGCGCAGACGCTCGGGCTCGAGGCCCTCCAGGCTGACGTCCGGCGACAGGTAGTCGACCGCACTGCCCAGCGCCCGATAGAGCTGGCCGTCGTCGAAGGGTTTATTGAGGATCGAACAGGCCCCCGCCTGGCGAATCGGATCGAGCACCTGCGGCCGCGTCTCGCTCGAGATCAGGATGAAGGGCACCCGCTCCAGGGCCGGGTCGTCGCGCATGGCGGACACCAGGTCGGTGCCCGCCATGTCCGGCAGGTAGAGGCTGCTGATCACGAGGTCGGGCCGCTGCGAGCGCATGGTGTCGAGGGCCTCGCGCCCCTCCGTCCGGGCCTCGAGGCCCGAGAGTCCCTGTTGCTCGAGCATCCGGGTGACGAGGGCGGCCTGCATCCGGGACGGCTCGACCAGGATGACCTTGAGGTCGCAAATGCTGAGCTGTGTCGTCATGGGCAGGTCTCCCGGTGGTATCCGCCAGAGGCAGGGACGGTGATCGATGAACCTGAATAGAACGGAGTCTCGGCGGCGGTCTTTAGCGGCACGTGCCGGCCCTCCGCACGCGTGCGCTTGCATGGAGCCCTGATTCCACTTCAGGATCGACGCTGGCGTGCCGTTGAATCGGTTTCCCGTAGCCTCCACAGAGCGCGAAGTCTTGCCTTCTCACGCGTTGCCCGCCGTGTCGTCCGATGATCTCCTCGCCGAGCTGGGTATCCGCCGCTGGCGCTACGAGGCGTCGTCCGGCCGCCTGCAGATCGACGGGGCCGACGCGGGGACGCTGAACGACTGGCTGGACCGGTTGCGCCCCCAGGACCAGGGGCGCCTCCGCCTGGCACTGGCAACGACCGGCCGTTTCGACGAGCACATCGGCCTCCGGGAAGGCGATGCCTGGCACGACTACCGGCTGCGGGGCACCGTCGATGGCAATGGCTCGCGCGGCGCCCGCGCCCTGCTCGAGCCCCTCGATCCGGACGCCGTGCAGCGTCTGCCGGCGCATCAGGCGCAGGATCTCAATGCGCTCGGCAAACTGCTGGCCTTGCTGCCCGACATGGTCTGGCTGAAGGACGCGAACGGCGTTTTCCTCGCCTGCAATGCGGCCTTCGAGCGCTTCATGGGGGTTCCCCGCAACGAGATCCTTGGCCGTACCGACTACGACTTCGCGCCGGCCGATCTGGCCGACTGCTTCCGGGAGAATGACCGCGCGGCGCTGAACTCGGTGACGCCGCTGCACAACGAAGAGTGGCTGAGCTTCGCCGAGGACGGCTACCGTGGGCTCTTCGACACCGTCAAGGTCGGCCTTCGCGACGACGCCGGCAAGCCGTACGCGGTGCTGGGGCTGGCCCACGACATCACGGCGGCACGCAGCGGCCAGCAGCGCTGGCGAGAGTTGATGGATGCCTCCCGCGACGGCGTCGCGATCATGAGCGCCGACCACGAGTTGATCGAGGGCAACCGACGCTTCGCCGAGATGCTGGGCCGGTCCGTCGATGAACTGCCGGGTCTGCACATCTGGGACTGGGACGCGACGATGAGTGAGCAGGAGATCCGCTCGCGCTTCCACGATCTGTCCGACTTCAGCGCCAGTTTCGAAACCACGCATCGACGCGCGGATGGCAGTACCTACGCAGCCGAGATCAGCGGCCGGGCGGTCGAGCTCGACGGCGAGGTGGTCTCCGTGGCGATCATCCGCGACATTAGCGAACGCAAGCGTGCCGAGGGGCTGGCCCGCGAAAGCGCCGTGGGCTTCGAAACCCTCTTCAACAGCATGTCCGAAGCAGTGGCCCTGCACACCATGGTCAGGGACGAGGCCGGGCGGGCGAAAGACTACGTCGTCGTCGCAGTCAACCCGAGTTTCGAGACGGTCATCGGCATGCCGCGCAGCGCCGTGATCGGTCTCCAGGGAAGCGAGGCCTATCAGCAGGAAGTTGCCCCGTTCCTTGAGACGTTCGAGGCCGTTGTGCGCAGCGGTCAGCCGCATCGCTTCGAGACCTACTTCGAGCCCCTCGGCAAGACCTTCGAGATCTCGGTCGTGCCCTGGATGGAGGACGGCTTCGCGACGATCTCCAGTGACGTGACCGCGGCGCGCAAGGCCGACCGGGACCTGCGTGAATGGGAACTACGCTGGAAGTTCGCGCTCGAGGGCAGCGGCCTCGGCGTGTGGGACTGGGACATCCCGTCCAGGCGGAGCTACTTCTCGCCGACCTGGAAGCGGATGCTTGGCTACCGGGACGACGAGGTCGAGAACAGCTTCGCGTTCTGGCAGGACGCGATTCATCCCGATGATCTGGCCCCTACGACCGCCAGCCTGCAGCGCCATCTGGACGGCATTGATCCCCAGTACGAGGTGGATTTCCGGATGCGCCACCGCGACGGACACTGGAAGTGGATCCAGGCCCGTGGGCTGGTGATCGAGCGCGACACGGAGCAGGCCCCGACGCGGATGATCGGCGTGCATGTGGACATCCACGAGCGCAAGCAGGTCGAAGAGCAGCTGAGGGCGTCCGAGGCCGCCTTCAATCGGGCCCAGGCGGTGGCCCGACAGGGGAGCTGGATCCTCGACATCGGCACCGGCGCCCTCGAATGGACGGCGGAGACCTACCGCCTGTTCGGCATCGAGAACGGCGCCCGGGTGACGCTCGGCGATTTCCATGCGCGGGTTGTGCCGGAGGACATGGCGAGGATCAACGCCGCCTGGAAGCGGGCCTACAAGGGCGAGCCCTATGAGGTCGAGCACCGCATCGTGGTCGGGGAGCAGACCTACTGGCTGCGGGAGCGGGCCGAGTTGCAGTTCGACGAAGCCGGCTGGGCGATCAGCGCGGTCGGAACGGTCGAGGACATCACCGAGCGGCGTGTCGCCCAGGAATCGCTGCGCGAGAGCGAATCGCGCTTCCGGACCCTGTTCGAGGACTCGCCCCTCGCCAGCCTGCTGTTCGACGGCGACCGGTTCGTGGATGCCAACCGGGCGGCCCTGCAGTTGTTCGCTGTGGAAAGCCGAGAGGCACTCCAGCAGTACCGGCCGATTGACTTCTCGCCCGCCATACAGCCGAGTGGACTCGTATCGGCCGAAGAACGGGAGCGGATCGAGGCAATCGCCCGTGACCAGGGCAGCCTGCGGATGGAGTGGGATTGCGTGCGGACCGACGGTACGCCGTTTACGGCGGACGTGATCCTGGTGCCGATCGTCCATGAAGGGCGTCGTCTGATGCACGGTGTTATTCAGGACATCACCGAGCGGGTTGCAGCCATCAAGGCACTTGAAGAGAGCGAATCCCGTTTCCGCACCTTGTTCGAGGAATCCCCCCTGGCCACGCTGGTGCTGGATGGCCCCGAATTCGTCGATGTCAATCGGGCCGCGGTCGAACTGCTTGGCTTCGAGTGCCGGGAAGCGATGCTGGGGTGTACCGCGGATGATCTGTCACCCCCGGAACAGCCTCTGCACGGGCCGTCTGCCACCGCAGCGCCTCGCCTGCAGGCGATCGCGCGGGAGAAGGGGAGCCTGCAGTTCGAGTGGCTGAGCCGGCGGCGCGATGGCACGCTCTTCACGGCCGATGTCAATCTGACGGCGTTTTCCCATGGCGGGCGCCCGGTGCTCTACGCGGTCGTACAGGACATCACCGAGCGGGTCACCGCCCAGTCGGCCCTGGAGGAAAGCGAGGCGCGCTTCCGCGCCCTGTTTCGCGATTCCGCATTGCCGACCCTGCTGGTGTCCGACGGCAAGTTCGTCGGGGCCAACCGGGCGGGCCTCCAGTTGTTCCGCCTCGGGTCGGCCGACGAACTCGTGGGCACCAGTCCGGCCGATTTCTCGCCGGAGCTTCAGCCGGACGGCTCACGTTCGCTCGACAAGGTGCGCAATGTGGTCCAGCAGGCCGAGGCCAAGGGAAGTCACCGATTTGAATGGGAGCATGTGCGTGCGGACGGTAGCCACTTCCGTGCCGATGTGATCCTCACTGCGGTCGTGCGCGAAGGTCGCACATTGCTGCACGCGGTGGTTCAGGACGTGACCGAGCAGTACGCCGCCCGTGCCGCGCTCGAGACCAGTGAGGCCCGTTTCCGCTCCCTCTTCCAGGAGTCGGCGCTGCCGACCATTCTCTACGCGGACGGACGCTTCATCGGCTCGAACCCGGCAGGCCTTCGACTGTTCGGATTGAAACGACCGGAAGAACTGGTTGGCACCCACCCCGCGGCGTTCTCTCCCGAATACCAGCCCGACGGGCAACGGTCCGACGAGAAGGCGGGTGAGATGATCCGGCTGGCGCAGGTCCATGGTAGTCACCGCTTCGAGTGGGCCCATCGCCGGGCCGACGGGACGCCCTTCATCGGCGATGTCGTCGCGACCTCGATCAGCGACAACGAAACCCCCCTGATCCATGCCGTCGTCCAGGACATCACCGAACGCAAACGCGAGGAGGCCGAACTCGAGCAGTATCGCCATGAACTGGAGGGACTGGTCGCCACCCGCACCGAGGAGCTGGCGCGGGCGGTCGACGCGGCCGAGGCGGCCAACCGGGCCAAGAGTGCCTTCCTCGCCAACATGAGCCACGAGATCCGGACACCGATGAACGCCATCATCGGCGTGTCCCACCTGCTGCGCCGCTCGCTCACCGGCGATCGGCAACTCGAGCAGCTCGACAAGCTCTCGGTCGCGGCGCAGCACCTGCTCAGCGTCATCAACGACGTGCTCGATCTGTCGAAGATCGAGGCGGACGAAATGCTCATCGACCAGTCCCCCTTCGAACTGGCCGCCGTGCTCGACAAGGTGACGGGCCTGATCGGCGACCTCGCCGACGCCAAGGGGCTGCGCCTCAGCTCCGAGGTCGAACCGACCCTGCCGCGCTGTCTGGTCGGCGACGAGATGCGGCTCGGGCAGGTGCTGATCAACCTCGCCAGCAATGCCGTCAAGTTCACCAGCCGGGGCGGGGTCACGATCCGGCTGAGTGCGGCCGCGCGCCAGGCTGATCTGGTGCGCTTGCGCTTCGAGGTCGCCGACAGCGGGATCGGCATCGACGATCCCCAGCGCCAGCGGATCTTCCAGCCCTTCTCGCAGGCCGACACCACCACCACCCGGCAGTTCGGCGGAACCGGCCTCGGGCTGGCCATCTGCCGTCGTCTGGTGAGCCTGATGGGGGGCGAGATCGGCCTCGACAGCGTGCCCGGCGAAGGCAGCACCTTCTGGTTCGAACTGCCGTTCCACGTCGTACCGGGAGAACCCGCCGCCGGTGCATGCTGTGATGGCGCTGAAGTCGTCGGCGCATCGCAGGACGGCCAGCTGGCCGATTGCCGCCTTCTCCTGGTCGAGGACAACTGGGTCAACCAGGAGGTGGCGATCGAACTCCTGTCCGATACCGGCGCCACCATCGACATCGCGGAGAACGGGCAGGAGGCTGTCGATGCGGCCGGCGCCCGCGTCTACGACCTGATCCTGATGGACATGCAGATGCCGGTCATGGATGGACTCGCGGCGACACGGGCGATCCGGCGCCTGGAAGGCTATGCCCAGGTGCCGATTCTCGCCATGACCGCCAACGCATTCGGCGAGGACCGTGACAAATGTCTCGAAGCGGGGATGAATGATCACATCCCGAAGCCGGTGGACCCCGACCAACTGGTGGACACGGTGGCGCACTGGATCCAGCGGAGCCGAACCAACGCGGTTACGTGATTGGCATCACGCCGGGATTGCTCCCGGGGGCCAATAGGTTCACGGTACACCCCTGTCGCTGGCCACCCATGATGGTTTGCTGTGGCTAGAATGCTAGCGTCGGTTGGCTGGGCGAGAGGGACTGCGCCCACCGACGGCGACCCGGAAGGCAGAGAGAACGCTTCAGGAGGCAGGAATGGCCGCACCGGCATTCATACTGAGCACCCCCTTGGGTGAAGAAACAGAAGCAGGCTTGCTCTTCTATCGCATGCATGCGGTCGAAGGGCTGTCCCAGGTGAGCCGGTTCGAGCTCGAGTGCCTGAGCACCACCAGCGACATCAATCCGGACGACATCCTCGCCCAGAACGTGCATGTGAAGATGACCATGCCGGACGAGTCGAAGCGCTTCTTCGCCGGATACGTCACCCGCTTCGCCCAGGCCGGCAAGCTCGGCAAATACCACGTCTATCGCGCCACCGTGCATGCCTGGATGTGGTTCCTGACCCGCACCGCCGACTGCCGGATCTTCCAGGAGATGACGGTCCCCGACATCGTCAAGCAGGTCTTCGGCGACCACGCCACGGCCGACTTCGAGGACCGCCTGAGCGGCAGCTACCAGCCGCGCGAGTACTGCGTCCAGTACCGCGAGACGGACTTCAACTTCGTCTGCCGCCTGCTCGAGGAAGAAGGGATCTACTTCTACTTCGAGCACGACGGCAACCAAAACAAGCTCGTCCTTGCCGACAGCCTGTCGGCCCATTCGACCTTCCCCGCCTATGCCGATCTGCCCTTCGTCGCGCCGAGCAATATCGGCCGCTACCACGACAAGGAGTACATCGCGAGCTGGTCCTTCGAGCGGGAGGTACGGCCGGGCAAGTGGACCCACACCGATTACGACTTCAAGAAGCCGGGGGTCAAGCTCGAGGCCACCTCGCTGATCCAGCGCAATCACCAGCATGCCGACTACGAGGTCTTCGACTATCCCGGCGAGTATCTCGAGAAGAGCGACGGCGAAACCTACGCCAAGACCCGCGTCGAGGAGGCCCAGGGCCGCTTCGACATGGCCGAGGGCGGATCCAACGCCCGCGGCATCGCCGCCGGCTGCCTGCTGACCCTCACCGACCACCCGCGGGGCGACCAGAACGTCGAATACCTGATCACCCGCACCGAGCTGCACGGCCAGATGAACGGCTACGAGAGCGACGACGCCGGCGGCTCCAGCATCGAGTGCCGCTTCTCGGCGATGAGCTCGTCCTATGTGTTCCGGCCGGAGCGCCGAACGCCGAGGCCGATCGTCAAGGGTCCCCAGACCGCGGTCGTGGTCGGGCCGTCCGGCGACGAGATCTACACCGACGAGTACGGCCGCGTGAAGGTCCAGTTCTTCTGGGACCGCTACGGCGCCAATGACGAGAACAGCTCGTGCTGGATGCGCGTCAGCCACCCGTGGGCCGGCAAGAACTGGGGCATGATCGCCATCCCCCGGATCGGTCAGGAGGTGATCGTCGAGTGTCTCGAGGGCGATCCAGACAAGCCGATCATCACCGGCCGGGTCTACAACGCCAACCAGATGCCCCCCTACGACCTGCCGGCCAACGCCACCCAGACCGGCATCAAGACCCGCTCCTCGAAGGGCGGCGGAACCGCCAACTTCAACGAGATCCGTTTCGAGGACAAGAAGGGATCCGAGCAGGTCTATGTCCATGCCGAGCGCAACATGGACACCATGATCGAGGCCAACGAGACGCTCACCGTCGGCAACGACCGGACAAAGAAGGTCGGCAACGACGAGAAGACCGAGATCGGTGCCAACCGCACCGAGCAGGTCGGTGGCAACGAGGACATCACGATCAGCGGCAACCGGACCGAGAACGTCGGGGGCAAGGAAAGCATCACCATCGGGGCAACCCGGACCGAAACCGTCGGTGCCAGCGAGACGGTGTCCATCGGGGCGTCGCGCACCCATACCGTCGGCGCGTCGGACTCCCTCACCGTTTCGGCCTCAAAATCGATCATGGTCGGGGCGGCAATGACCACCACCGTCGGTGCGGCCTACTCCGTGACTGCCGGTGCCGCCATCTCCCTGACTTCCGGTGGCCCGACCAGCATCACGGCCGCCGGGGGCATCAACCTGACCACCCCGGCGATGATCAACGTCACGGCACCCGCCGGGGTCAACCTGCTCGCCGGCACCAGTATCAATGGGCTGACGTCCAACGACAGCTGGTTCAAGGCCATCGCCTATGGCGTCACCGGCGTGGTCACCGAGATGAAGGGGGTCGTCATGGAAGTGGTCGGCGTCAAGACCGAAGCGGTGACGACAAAGGCCGAGAACGTGGCCTTCGAGAACAAGATCGCCGCGCTGGAGAAGGTTGCAGCGGGCCTGCAGATGATCAACCCGGTGACGAAGATCACCCAGGGTGCCCTGGCCCTGCGTCAGGCGGCCATGCAGATCTTCTCCTGAGCCGATGGCCAGCTCCAACAACTGGATCCTTGCCGGGGTCGTTCTCGCTGTTTTCGTCGGCTTCTTGGTCTATAGCCAGCTCGGCGCCGACGCGGACGCCCGTTTACGCGCTTCGGGCAAGGCCGCCATCGCGGAGGTGGTCAGCGCGGACCAGTCGGGGAGCTGGGTCAATAACAACCCGGTGCTCGACCTGGCGCTGGATGTCAGCCTCGAAGGCGAGCGCTACCGTGCCACACTGCGGACCATGGTGCCCCAGGTCCGCCTGGCCATGGTCCAGCCTGGCGCCCGCCTGCAATTGCGGGTGGACCCGGACGACCGCGGGCGTGTGGTCATCGACGAACCCTGGTCTCGCTGAGAACCGATGCGAATCCTCAAGCCCCAGCACCTGTCCCTGATGCACCGCTGCTTTGAGCGGCAGCGCCGCGCCTATCTGGGCGTCGCGGTGATGGCCTATCTGCCGATCCGGGACGAACCGGCGCTGCTGCCGGAGCAGGAGTTGTGGCAGGAGGTGGCGCCCCTGATGCAGCCCGAGGTGCCGCTTGATGCAGTGCTGCCAAAGTCAGGCGCCGAATTCCTGATGATTGGCGACGCTTGCGCGCCGGGGGGCGAGCCGGTCACGGGGCTCGAGGTGGAGGCCCGGGTCGGGTCCCTGCACAAGAAGCTTCACGTCTATGGCGAGCGCTACTGGCTGGACAGCCAGCGGATCAGCGACGTCCGGCCTTTCACCCGCATGCCGGTCAACTGGGCACAGGCCTGGGGCGGCCCGAAGGTGGCCGAGAACCCGATGGGCCGCGGCGCTGAGCCGGAGCCCACGGCAGCCGGGCCGCTGCGCGCGATCCCGCCAGTCCAGCATCCGGACCACCCGTGTACATCGCCCAAAGGACCTTGCCTGCCGGCCAGCTTCGCCCCTATCCCGCCCATGTGGCCGCAGCGCAAGCAGTTCGACGGCACGTACGACGACGCGTGGCTGAAGGACACCTTCCCGGCGCCGCCGCAGGATTTCAACTGGCGCTTCCACTGCATCGGCTCGGCCGACCAGTGGCAGGCGGCGTCCTTCCGTGGCGACGAGACGATCGAGATCGTCCACATGCACCCGGACCACCCGCGCATGAGCTATCGGCTGCCGGGTATCACGCCGATGATCGTGGCACGGATGAAGCGGGGCGGCGGCACTTCCGACCGTATCGGCGAAGCCCAGTTGTCGACCGTCTGGCTGCTGCCCAACCAGAGGCGCATCGTGCTCGTGTGGCACGCCATGTTTGAGGTGGGTAACGAGTTTGCCGACGATGTCGAGCTGCTCTGCGCCGGTCTCGAGTGGCAGGATCGGCCGCGGGAGGCGGCGCACTACCTGAAGGCCATCGCCGATCGGCTGGACCCCGAGCGCGGTGCCGAGAAGATGCTCGACGACCACGAGTTGCTGCCCGAGGGGCTCGCCACGCCCAACGAAATGGTCGAGCACTTCCGCAAGTCGCTGGGCCATAGCGGGGTCGATGTGACCCGCATCGAGACCCGGCTTGCCGAGGCGGAGCAGGAGAGGGACAACGCGATGGTCAAGGCTTTTGGCGCGGAATTCGCGGCCAGGTCGCGACAGGCGGTCCAGTCCACGATCAGTCGGGCCGGCGTGCCCCGTCCGCCGAGCCAGGTGCCCCATGACCCGACAGGCATGATGGCGGCCAGCCGGGACCTCTTTGCGCGCATGCCCCGGGCAGACGACATTAAGAGCATGCTGTCGGCTCAGCAGAGCAGCATGCGCAACAGTGTCGGTGAATCGCTGAGAGCCGAGGGGATCGCCGAGGCAGACGTGTCGCGGCTGTTGCATCCCTCGCCCCCGGCCGTCGTGGACACGCCGCGGCAGATGTTGTCTCGCATCGACAACCTGATTGCCCAGGCCAGTCAGCGGCCGAACATCGAGATGCCGCGCATCGATTCCCGCCTGCGCGACCTGGTGGACAAGGCCGAGTCGCTCCAGAGCAGCATGTCCCGGGGGGTCGCGCACATGCAGCCGAGACCACCGCGGCTCGCGCAGGACGTTGCCAGCCGCTGGCGCGACGGGGCGGCTCGCGCGCGCCAGGCGGGCCAGAGTTTTGCCGGCCTCAAGCTCAAGTCTGCCGACTTCAACGGCATGGACCTGTCCGGCGTGGATTTCTCGGGCGGCGAGCTGGAAGGGGTCGATTTCAGCGGCGCGACCCTGGTCGGGGCCAACTTCAACGACGCCGGCCTGGCCCATGCCAATTTCACCGGCGCGACCCTCGACAAGGCGAGTTTCGTCGGAGCCAACATCGGCAAGGCCGACTTCACGGGGGCTTCGTGCGTCGGCGCGCGCTTCACCGATGCGGTCGCGCAGTACACGCGCCTGGCCCAGGCGAAGCTGGCGGAGTCGGACTGGCAGGGTGTGACCCTGCTCGAGATCGATGCGCCGGAGAGCGACTGGTCTCGGGCGGCGCTCGCTCAGGCGACTTTCATCAAGGGCAAGCTGGCAGGCAGTCATTTTTCAGGCGCTCAGATGCGGCGGGCAACGGTGCTCGAGTGCGAGTTGGCCGGCGCCGACTTTTCGACCGTTCGGGCGGAGTCAGCCGACTTCATCACCTGCCAGCTCGACGGGGCACGCTTTGATGGCTGCGAGGCACCCAACCTGCGTTTTGTCTACCGCAGCAGCCTGCAGGCCGCGAGCTTCAAGGGCAGTCACATGCCCGGATCCAACCTGCGGGGCACGCCTCTGGGCGAGAGCGACTTCAGCGAGGCGGTGCTCGACAACGCCGACCTGTCCGAGGCCGCCTGCGCCAAGGCATGCTTCGAGCGGGCCAGCCTGAAGGGTGCGCTGCTGATGAAGACCGACCTCACCGGGGCGCGGATGTCCGGGGCGAACCTGATGCAGGTGGTGGCGCAGCACGCGATCCTGAATGGTGCCGATCTGACCGACACCAACCTGTATGCCGCGGATCTGGCACGCGTTGACGTGGACACCGAGACGAAACTGGACAATGCCTTCATGGCAAAGGCCCGAACCATGCCGCGTCACAAGGTCGAACCGCCGGCGTCGAGGAGGGAGACATGAGCGCCATCGAGACGCTGAAGCAGAAGCTCGCCAAGGGTGAGCCGGTGGTCGAGGCGCAGTTCGCCGGGCAGTCATTCGCCGGCCAGGATCTCGCCAAGGGCATCTTCACGGACTGCGATTTCGGCGAGTGCGATTTCAGCGGGGCGAAGCTGGAGGAAACCTCGTTCGTCAATTGCCGGATGCGTGGCGCGCGCTTCGAGAAGGCCCGCCTGCGGCTGGCGACCTTCCACGCCTCGGATCTCGGCGCCTGCAGCTTCGCCGGCGCCAATCTGGTCGGGGCCACCTTCAACGAGACGGACCTGGGCAGCGCCCGCTTTGGCGGTGCCGAAATGGAGTTCGCCAATCTCGTGAAGTGCAATCTGAAGGGCGGACAGTTTGCGGGCGCACGTCTCGTGCAGGCCAGCTTCGTTGACTGCGATTTCGGAGAGGTGGCTCTTGACGAGGCCGAGATGCGAAAGACGGTCTTCTACAAGGCGGACCTGCGGCAGGTGCGCTTCGTCGGCGTCGGTGGCGACCAGTGCGTGTTCGCCGAGTGCAACCTCGCGGGCATGGACTTCGCGGGAGCACGCTGGACGCGCAGCCAGTTCATGGATGCGGACCTGAGCGGGGCGAGCTTCACGGGCGCGCGCCTGTCGGGCAGCAACTTCAAGGGGGCGACGCTGACGAAGGCCGATTTCAAAGGCATCGACGCCGAGCATTCGTTGTGGGTCGGTGCGCACCTGGACGAGGCGGTTTTCGACGACGCCCGGCTCGATCACACGGTCTGGCTCGAGGCCAGCGCCGAGCGTGCCAGCTTCCGCAAGGCGAGCCTCGTCGAATCGGTGTTGCAGAAGACCACCCTGACCCAGTGCGATTTCGATGGTGCAAGCGTCCGCTACTCGGACTTTGCTCACTCGGAACTGAGTGGCAGCCGCTTTGTCGGCACGGACATGTTTCGCGCCGGCCTCCGGGGCGCCCATGGCCAGTCCGTCGAGATGCCCAACCGACGACAGGCCGCCCCTGACGACGAAGACACCCTGAAGGCAGAGACCTGGCGCCCAGGGCGCTGAGGGATTGGAAAGGAGAATCCGAAATGAACACAACCGAGAGCGCCAGTGTCACGGAAGGCGTCATCCAGGCCATTGGCGAAGTCGAGAAGCACGGCGACGCGGGGGTCGTGGTGTCCACCCGACAGGGGATCGTGAAGGCCCGGCTGGCCTTTTCTTGTCTCGTCCAGCCGACCTGTGGCGACATCGTGCTGCTGTCCTGCCGAGGCGACGACCACTACGTGCTGTCAGTGCTCGAACGCCACAGCGATGCGCCGGTGACGATGCGCTTTGCCGGATCGCTCCACATGCAGGTGGCTGGCGATGCAACCATCGCCGCCGAGGGCGAGACAGTTCTCGGCGGAGGTCGTGGCGCGGCGCTCAAGGCCCGCCATGTCGAGATCAGCGGCGAAGCCGTCGAACTCAACGGTGACCGCCTGAGCCTGGCGGGCCGGGCTGTGACCTGGATCGCCGACTCCCTCGATGCGACCGCCCGCGCGATCCGCCAGGTGGCTGACACGCTGAGCGTGCGGGCTCGCTCGCACACCCGCCAGGTCGAGGACATGGAGCTCGTGCGGGTCGGCCATATGGATGTGCGCGCCGAGCAGATCCTCCACATGAACGCCGAGCATGCGATGCTGAAGTCACGCCAACTCGTCAAGCTCGACGGCAAGCAGATCCAGGTGGGCTGACATGTTCGCGAACTCACAGATGGGCGGCGTCGACATGGCTTTCCCGGACGTCTGCCTGACCCCGGCGCCGCCGTCCCCGGTGCCGGTCCCGATCCCGTACCCGAACATCGCCGCCGGTCCGATGGGCGTGCCTGCCGCGTACAACGTGCTGTGGAGTTGCACACCGGCCCACAACATGAGCACCACGGTGCCCCTGTCAAACGGCGACAACCCTGGCCTTGCCATGGGCGTGGCGTCGGGGCTCGTGATGGGACCTGCTCGCCACCTGACCGCGGCTTTCACCTGCCTCGTCGGGGGCATGCCGGCGACCCGGATGACCAGCATGTCGCTGCAGAACTCCACCAACGCGCCCGGCATGCGGATCGCTCCCAGCCAGGTCAATGTGTTGATGCTGTCCCCTTGAACGGACCGGCCCGGACGCGGCGATTCGACCCGGGCGTGCGCCTTGACGTGCGACCGGGTCTCCGGTTTTCACGTCCCGGCCAATGCGTATAATCATTGATTCCATCGGCGAAACGCCCGCCTGCACGTGATTTCGCGGCCCCGGCCGCGCACAGTCCTCTGGAGATCCGACTGATGTCCGCCTTCATCCCATCCCGACGGAATACGCTTTCCGCCCTCCTCTGCGCTGCTGTCCTGGCCGTCACGGGCTGCTCTTCGACCCCGGATCCTACGGTCGTCGCCGCTACCATCCAGGCCGAGGAGAACCTCAACCCGGACGCCACCGGCCGGCCCTCGCCGCTGGTGATCCGCGTGTATGAGCTGAAGGCGCTGTCCTCGTTCAAGGATGCCGATTTCTTCTCCCTGTGGGACTCCGACCAGCAGACCCTCGGCGCCGATCTGGTCTCCCGTGAGGAAATGGTCCTTCGACCGGGCGACACGAACTCGGTACAACGGATCACCAAGTCCGACACGCGCTTCATCGGCGTCGTGGCCGCCTACCGGGATCTCGAGCGGGCCGTCTGGCGCGCCAGCATGCCGGTCACACCCGAGAAGACCACGGCCATGAACGTCAAGCTCGATGATCGCAGCGTGACGATCACCGGTGGCGTCCAGTAAGGCAGGCGCGCGAGACCGTCCCGAACGGCAAGGAACAGGCAACGATGTCATGGAATAACAAGGTCATCTGGTCGGAGGGCATGTTCCTTCAGCCGCAGCACCTGCAGCAGAACGACCGTTATCTCGAACGCTTCGTCAATGGCCGGGTATCTCCCCTGAGGGCCTGGCAATGGGGCTTCGTCGAAGTGGTCCTCGACGAGGACGCCCTCGCCCTGGGCAAGATTGCGCTGTCGTCTGCCCACGGCCTGTTCCCCGATGGCACCCCCTTCGATTTTCCCGGCACCGACAAGGGCCCGGAGCCCATCGAGCTGCCCTCAGAGATCAAGAGCGAGTTGATCGTCCTGGCCGTGCCGATGCGGCGCCAGGGCGGCCTTGACGCCGATGTCGCCGGCACCGAGAAGGGAGCGCTGGTGCGCTACGCCACCGCCGAGGCGGAGGTTGCCGACAACACGCTGGCCTCCGCCCAGTCGGCGCTGGTGCAGGTCGGCCAGCTCAATGTCCGGCTGATGCGCGCTGCCGACGTCACCGACGCCTACGCCACGCTGGGGGTCGTCCGCGTCGTCGAGCGCCGGGTGGACAACCAGGTGGTCCTCGACAAGAACTACATCCCGCCGATGCTCTCGGTGGACGGCAGTCGCATCCTGGCCGGGTTCGTCCGCGAGATCCGGGGGCTGCTCCACCAGCGCGGCGAGGTGCTCGGCGCGCGCATGGGTCAGGCCGGCCGCGGAGGCGTCGCCGAGATCGCCGATTTCCTGCTGCTGCAGACGATCAACCGCTTCGAGCCCCTGTTCGCGCACCTGGGCGAGCAGATTCCCCTGCACCCGGAGCGTCTGTTCAGCCTCTGCCTGATGCTCGCCGGCGATCTGTGCACCTTCTCTTCGGACAAGCGCCGGCCGACGGAGTACCCGAGCTACAACCATGACGAGCTCGAGAAGTGCTTCCCGCCACTGATGATCGACCTGCGCCGCTCCCTGTCGATGGTGCTCGAGCAGAACGCGATTCCGATCGAACTGCAGGAGCGCAAGTACGGCGTGCGGGTCGCGATGGTGCCCGACAAGGAGCTGTTCCGCAGCTCGTCCTTCGTGCTGGCGGTCAATGCCGAGATTGCCGGAGAGGTCCTGCGCTCGCGCTTCCCGACCCAGACCAAGATCGGGCCGGTGGAGCGGATCCGCGACCTGGTGAACCTTCAGCTGCCGGGCATCACCCTGCGCTCGATGCCGGTCGCGCCGCGCCAGATCCCGTATCACGCGGGCTATAACTACTTCGAGCTCGAGCGCTCCGGCGACCTGTGGAAGCAGCTCAACAACTCCGGTGGCCTGGCGATGCACATCGCCGGCGAATTCCCGGGGCTGGAGCTGGAGATGTGGGCGATCAGGAACTAGACGGTGGCGGCGCATCGTACGCCGTCGCCCCCAACAGAGACCACCGGTCCGGCCGATGCCGCGCGGACCCGCATGACACCAGGGGATAAGGGGCCATGAGTCAGGACGATCCATTTTCCAAGCTGCCCTCGGACCGCACGTTGGTGATGCCATCGCCGGGGTCCCGACAGGGACGTCAGGTGACGCAGTTCGGTTCGCAGCTGGAGCAGCAGCCCGCTGCGCAGGCGACGCCACCCCAGCAGCCCCAGCAATCCCCGGGCAATGCCCAGATGGACCCCTCGGTGATGGCCTCGCTGTCGGCGGGCATCAGCCTCAACCCGCTGGTGGCGGAAGCCAGCTCCCTGATGATGGCGGGCCCCCAGCTGCGCACCTCCCACCACCCGGACCCCCCGGGGCTGCGGGACGCCCTGGCGGTCTCGATCCGCCAGTTCGAGGAGCGGGTGCGCGCCGCCGGCGTGCCGAACGAGCAGGTGGTCGCCGCCCGCTACTGCCTGTGCACCTTTCTCGACGAGTTCTGCGGCAGCACGCCGTGGGGCGGCTCCGGCGTGTGGGCCCGCCAGAGCCTGCTGGTGATGTTCCACAACGAGGCCTGGGGCGGCGAGAAGTTCTTCCAGCTGCTGGCCCGCCTCGCCGAGAACCCCGGCGCCAACCGCAACCTGCTCGAGCTGATGTACGTGATGCTCGCGCTCGGCTTCGAGGGCCGCTACAAGGTCATCGACAACGGCAAGGCGCAGCTCGATACGGTGCGTGAGCGCCTGCACCAGATGATCCGCAACCAGCGCGGCGAGTACGAGCGGGATCTCTCGCCCCACTGGCAGGGCACCAAGGTGGAGCGCAACAAGGTCCTGGCGATGCTGCCGGTGTGGGTGGTCGCCGCCCTTGCGGCCCTGATCGTGGTGGCCGCCTACATGGGCTTCTCGTTCTCCCTCAGCAACCAGTCGGACCCGGTCTTTACCCGCATCCTCGGCATCCGCGCCAGTTCGGCGGTGCCGCCGAAACCACCGGCGCCGGCCGAGAAGCCGCGCCTGGCGACCTTCCTCGAGCCCGAGATCAAGGCCCATCTGGTGACGGTCAGCGACCTCGACGACCGCAGCGTGATCACGATCCGCGGCGACGGCTTCTTCGAGCCGGGCAGCGCCACGGTCGCCGAGCGGGTGCGGCCGCTGCTGGTGCGCATCGCCGACGCGCTCAACTCGGTGCCGGGCAAGGTCCTGATCACCGGCCACACCGACAGCCAGCCGATCCGCACGGCGCGCTTCCCGTCCAACTGGCATCTCTCTCAGGAGCGTGCCCTGAACGTCGAGAAGATCCTCGCCCAGCAGGTCGATCCGGCGCGCATGCGCGCCGAGGGCATGGCGGACTCCGAGCCGGTCGCCACCAATGAAACCGCGGAGGGCCGCAGCCAGAACCGACGCGTCGAGATCACCCTGATGGTCGCGCGCGGCGAAAACTGAGAACGGAGAGAACCTGGAAATGAAGAAGATTCTCGCAACCCTGCTGGTCGTTCTCGGCATCGTCGCGATCTGCCTGGTGATCTGGTTCGTCGGGCCGATGGTGTCGATCGGCAGCTTCGCGCCGCTCGTCTCGGTCACCTCGCGCCTCGTCCTGATCGGGCTGATCGCCGGTGTCTATCTGGTCTGGAAGCTGTGGCGCGTGCTTGCCGCGCGGCGCAAGAACAAGGCCATGATGAACGACCTGCTGGTCTCGTCCGCCAAGAGCGCCGGACCGGCCGAGCCCTCCGCCTCCCAGCAGGAGGTGGCGGAACTGAAGCGCCGCTTCGAGGAGGCGGTCAAGGTCTTTCGCGACATGCAGCTCAACGTCGCCGGCCGCAAGGGCAGCGGCCTGTCGAGCCTGTTCAGCCTCTCCGGCAAGCAGTATCTCTATCAGCTTCCCTGGTACGTCTTCATCGGCGCGCCGGGTTCGGGCAAGACCACCGCGCTGGTCAATTCGGGTCTCAAGTTTCCCCTCGCCGAGAAGTTCGGCACCGCCTCGATCAAGGGCGTGGGCGGTACCCGCAACTGCGACTGGTGGTTCACCGACGAGGCCGTGCTGCTCGATACCGCCGGCCGCTATACGACGCAGGAATCCGACCGCAACGTGGACGCCGCCGCCTGGCAGGGCTTCCTCGACCTGTTGCGTCGCTTCCGGCCCCGGCGGCCGATCAACGGCATCATCCTGACCATCAGCGCGGGCGACCTGCTGCAGCAGTCTCCGGCCGAACGCGAGATGCACGCCCAGGCGGTCCGCACCCGCATCCAGGAACTTCACGAGCGCTTCAAGATCGCCTTCCCGATCTACGTTCTGGTCACCAAGACCGACCTGCTGGCGGGTTTCATGGAGTTTTTCGGTGACCTCGGCCGCGAGGAGCGGGCACAGGTGTGGGGCACCACCTTCCCCTTCGTGGAAAACCAGTCCACCGATGCCTCGCTGGCGACCCTGGCGACCGAGGTCGAGGCCCTCCAGCGGCGCATCGTCGATCGCATCCCCGACCGCCTCCAGGCCGAGCGCGACCCGGCCCGGCGGGCCGCGATCTTCGGCTTCCAGCAGCAGTTCGCCGGTCTGCGTCCGGCGCTCGGCGCCTTCCTCGAGCGGGTCTTCGCCGTCTCGAAGTACGAGCAGCCGCCGATGCTGCGCGGGGTCTACTTCACCAGCGGCACCCAGGAAGGGAGCCCGATCGACCGGGTGCTCGGCGGCCTGTCGCGCGCCCTGGGCATCGATCGCAAGATGGCGCCGCCCCAGGCCAGCAGCGGGCGCAGCTACTTCCTGACCGGCCTGCTGAAGAACGTGGTCTTCTTCGAGCAGGCCCTGGCCGGCACCAACCTCAAGTGGGAGCGGCGCCGCAACCTGATCCAGTGGGGCTCCTACGCGATTGCCGCCCTTGTCACGGCGGGGCTGGTGTCCCTGTGGGCGGTCAGCTATTCGCGCAACCAGGGCTATCTCGAGGAGGTGACGCAGCAGACCGCGGCGGCCGAGAAGGACGTTGCCGAGCTGCCGCCGGAGCTGTCGAGTGACGTGGTGCCGTTGCTGCCGATCCTCGAGCGGGTCCACAGCGTGGCCGAGACGCCGGTCGTGCAGGACAACAATCCGCCCGCCCTGATGGGCTTCGGCCTGTTCCAGGGCGAGAAGCTCAATGCGGCCTCCAACTCCGCCTACGAGCGGCTCCTCACCGACGCCTTCCTGCCGCGCCTCGCGCTGCGCATCGAGGAGCAGGTCCGCCAGGCAGATCCGACCAACCTGGAGTACACCTACGAGGCCCTCAAGGCCTACCTGATGATCAACGAGGAGGGCCCCTTCGACGCCGACGCGCTGACCACCTGGATCCGCCTCGACTGGGCCCAGACCCTGCCGCGGGAAGTGACCGAAGGCCAGCGGGCCCAGCTCGGGCAGCACCTGGAGAATCTGCTGGCCCTGGGCCAGCCCCGCTCGCCGGTGCCACCCGATGCGCAACTGATCGCCCAGACCCGCCAGACCCTGGCGCGCTACCCCCTCGCCGACCGGGTGTATAGCCGCCTCAAGCGCCAGGGCGTGGGCGAGGCCTTCCCCGAGTTCACGATCTCGCGGGCGGCCGGCGCCGCCGCGCCGCTGGTCTTCGAACGCAAGAGCGGACAGCCGCTGACGAGTGGCGTGCCGGGCATGTACAGCTACGACGCCTACCACACGGCCTTCGTGTCGGCGGCCGAGAAGGCCTCCAAGCAGATGGCGGCCGAGAACGGTTGGGTGCTCGGCCTGGAGGAGCCGCCCAAGAGCACGGCCGAAAAGGCCGCCGAGGTGCTCGACGACGGCTCGAAGACCCTCGCCCAGGACGTGCGCCGCCTCTACCTCGAGGACTACGCCAACACCTGGGAGGGCTTCGTCAACGACATCCGCCTGAAGCGCTCCTCGAACCTCCAGGAGAGCATGCAGCTGGCGCGCATCCTGTCGGCGGTCGATTCGCCGCTGGTGCCGCTGCTCGAAGGCATCGCCCGTGAGACGACCCTCTCGGAGAAGCAGGAGAAGGAAAAGACGATCGTCGACCGCACGTCCGAGAAGTTCAGCAATGCCACCGAGGACCTGGTCAAGATTCTTGGCGGCAGCGAGGACAACAAGCGGCGCGTGGTCCGGCAGGATCTCGAAAAGAGCATCGTCGACGACCGCTTCGCGGCGATCCGACGCATGGTCATGGCGCCGCCCGGGGGCAAGCCGCCCATCGACAGCACGCTGCAGCTGATCAACGACGTCTTCACCCTGATGGCCGCCACCGACACCGCGCTCAAGAGCGGCAATGCGCCGCCCCAGAGCGAGGTCCCCAACCGGGTCAAGACCGACGCCAGCCGACTGCCGCAGCCGGTCCGTGGCATTCTGCAGACGCTCTCGGCGACCAGTGCCAGCCAGGCGCTCGGGGCGACCCGCGCCAATCTGTCCCAGGGCGTTGGCAGCCAGGTCGGCGACTTCTGCCGTCAGGCGATCAACGGCCGCTATCCCTTCGTCAAGACCAGCAACCGGGATGTGACCCAGGATGACTTCTCGCGCCTGTTCTCGAGCGGCGGACTGTTCGACAGCTTCTTCCAGCAGGAGCTGGCCCAGTTTGTCGACACCTCGACCCGGACCTGGTCTTTCAAGAAGGTCAATGATCAGTCGATGGGGGGCAGCGGCAACCTCGTCCAGTTCCAGCGCGCCGCGACGATCCGCGATGTGTTCTTCCGCAGTGGCGGCCGCACGCCGAACCTGCGGCTGGACTTCAAGCCGATCGAGATGGACGCCGCGATCACCCAGTTCATCCTCGACGTCGATGGCCAGCTCGTGAAGTACAGTCACGGCCCGCAGATTCCCCAGAGCGTGCAGTGGCCGGGCCCGCGGGGTAGTGCCCAGGTGCGGGTGTCGATCACCCCGCCGGCGCCCAATGGCACCTCCGGCGTGGTCACCGAGGGCCCGTGGGCGCTGTTCCGACTACTCGACCAGGCGACCATCGAAGAGACGCGCCTGCCCGAGCGCTTCCGCGTCACGATCTCGGTGGCCGGCCGCAAGGCGATCTTCGAGGTGACCGCCAACAGCGTCCAGAACCCCTTCCGACTCAAGGCGATCGAGCAGTTCAGCTGCCCGAGCGGCCTCTGAGCGAGGCGCAGCGTGTTCGGATTCGGCGCCTCACAAGCCACGCCTCAGCCCACGCCGGCCGGCTGGTATGGCAAGTTGCCAGCCACCGGCGACTTCGTCTCCCGCCGCCTGCCCTCGGAGTTCGTCGCGGCCTGGGACGGCTTCCTCGGTGATGCGATCGCGGGCAGCAAGGCCCTGCTCGGAGACGGCTGGCTCGAGCATTACCTGGCCAGCCCGATCTGGCAGTTCGTCGCCTTCCCGCCCCTGTGCGGGGCGGGTGCCTGGACCGGCCTGATGATGCCCAGTGTCGACCGGGTGGGGCGCTACTTCCCCCTCACGATCTGCAGCCGTCTCGCAGCGGTACCCGATACCCTCGACGGCGCCGACGCCCTGCTCGACTGGCTCAGCACCCTGGAAGGCGCGGCCCTGGGCGCCCTCGATCCCGAGGCCAGCATCGAAGACTTCGAGGCCGCGCTGCAGCGGCAATGCGAACTGTCACCGCTGCCGTCCGGGCGCTGCGGCGGCGATCGGCCGACCGGCGATCTCCCCGCCGAGCCCAGCCTCTTCATGCTGCGGGAAGGCCCCGAGATGAGCACCTGGCTGGCCCAGGCCTTCTCGGATCCGGCCGCCTTCTCCGGCCACAGCCTGTGGTGGTCCTTCGCGGTCGATGGCGACCGCATCCCGGCCGCCGTGGTGCGGGGGCTGCCCGGCTCCCAGAGCTACGCTCGCATGATCGGAGGCGCGTTCTGATGTCGCGCGTCCGCCGCCCGCTGCCTTACCGCCAACGCCCGTCCGTTTCCCGGAGCCACCGTGTCACCAGCTGACGACAAGACCAGGGTCGCCGCCCAGGCCATCGACGAACACATGGTCGGCAACGCGCTGCCGATCGGCTCGCGCATCGGCGAGTTCGAGTTGACCGGCATCGTCGGCGAAGGCGGCTTCGGCATCGTTTACCTGGCCTACGACCACTCCCTCGAGCGCAGTGTCGCGCTGAAGGAGTACATGCCGTCGTCCCTGGCCTCCCGTGTGCCGGACTCGTCGGAGGTGCGCATCAAGACCCAGCGCAACGCCGAGACTTTCAAGGCAGGCCTGCGCAGCTTCGTCAATGAGGCCAAGGTCCTCGCCCAGTTCGACCACCCCGCGCTGGTCAAGGTCTACCGCTTCTGGGAACAGAACGGCACCGCCTACATGGTGATGCCCTACTACGAGGGCATCACCCTCAAGGACTGGTTGCGCGAGCGTGGCGAGCCGCCGGACGAGGAGACCCTCAAGCGCCTGCTGGGGCCGGTCCTCGAGGCCCTCGACGTGATCCACCGGGCGCAGATCTACCACCGCGACATTGCGCCGGACAACATCCTGCTGCTCGAGGGTGATCGACCCCTGTTGCTCGACTTCGGCGCGGCCCGCCGGGTGATCGGGGACATGACCCAGGCCCTGACCGTGATCCTCAAGCCGGGCTACGCGCCGATCGAGCAGTACGCCGAGGTGCCGGGCATGAAGCAGGGCGCCTTCACCGACATCTACGCCCTCGGCGCGCTGGTGTACTACGCCATCGTCGGCCGCACGCCGCCGCCCTCGGTGGCGCGGATGGTCAACGATTCGATGGAGCCCCTGACCAAGCAGTGCGAGGGGCGCTACAGCCAGCAGTTCCTGGCCGGGCTCGACAAATGCCTGGCGGTGAAACAGGAAGACCGCCCTCAGTCGATCCGCGAGATGTGGGATCTGCTGGGCATCTACCAGGAGTTCACCCAGGTCCTGCCGCGGACCACGGCACCCGATGACCGGGCGCGCCGCCTCGAGGAGATCGACCGCAACGCGCGCTCGCCGATGCCGATGATCCTGGGCGGCCTGGCCGTTGTCGCCGCCGCCGGCGCGGGCGCCTGGTATTTCCTCGGCGCCGGGGCAGACCCGGTTCCGCCTCCCGCCGTGGTCGCGCAGAAGAGCGAGCCGAAGCCTCCGGTCGACGCGCCGAAGGCGCCCGCCAAGCCGGTTGAGCCTGCCCCGGATGCGACACCGCCAGCGGACACGCCGCCCGGGAACGACACCCCTCCGGTCGAGGCGAAGCCGGTCGTCAGCTCGCCCCCGGCCGTAACTCCGCCCAAGGCCACGCCGGTCGCGCCGCCCAAGGTCGTCGAGGCGCCCAAACCGCCGCCTGCGCCGCCGACCGTCGCCGCGGTGGACCCGGTGCAGGCGCTGCAGGCGATCTACCAGGGGCGCGACCGGGCGCGCAACGTGGCCGTCGATGTCTCGCGGACGCGGGTGCGCATCGGCAAGGACAGGCCGTCCTTCCGGGTCCGCAGCACCGGGTCGGGCTTCCTTTACGTGATGATGGTCGGTACCGACTCCGAGCACCTGATGATCCTGTTCCCCAACAGCATCGACAAGGACAACCGGATCACGGCCGGCAGCGAACTGACATTGCCGCGCAGCGGCTGGACCTTCGTCGCCGGCGGTCCCGCCGGCACCAACCATCTGGTGGCGATGGTGTCGGATGCCCCGCGGGATTTCTCCGGCGCCGGTATCGAACACGGGGAGCCCTTCGACGAGTTCCCGCTGGCGCGGATTGCGGCGCTGGCGAAGGCGAACGACGGCAAGCTCGATTTCATGCCGGGCGTCGCGGACTGCGCGGGCGCAAGCAGTTGCAGCCAGGGCTACGGCGCCGCCCTCTTCTCCATCGAGGAGATCAACTGAGGCCCGGCGCCCGTGCCCCCTGTCACGGCGCAGGGCGCATGGGGGCTCAAGCAGGCCTCGACGGACGTCGTAGACCAGCGCAGGAGGAAATCACCCATGAGCGCGATCGGATCCAACGCCCTGTCCGGGCTCAACAGCGCCGCGCTGGGCCTGCAGGTCTCGGCGCATAACGTCGCCAATGCCAGCACCGCTGGTTTCACCCGGCAGGAGCGGGTCGTCGCCGCACAGCCCGAGGGTGGCGTCAGCGCAACCGTTCGCAACGCATCGCAGCCCGGCACGGACCTGGAGCGGGATCTGGTCGACCAGATGCAGCTCAGCTACGAATTCAAGGCCAATGTGCTGAGCCTCAAGGCCGAAGACGAAATGCTCGGGCAGTTGCTCGATCTGACGGCCTGAGGGGGCGGACGGGGCGGCTCAGGCCCCCAGTGCGCGTAGCTCGCTCAGGAACCTGTTGCGCTCGCCCGAATCGCCGACTTCGCCGGCAAGCAAGTCGTGGAACTGATCGAGCGAGCCGGCCCGCCGGGCCGAGCGCTTGACCACCACCTTGGCGATGGGGCCGATATGGCGCGCCAGCAGCCGGGTCGCGCCAGCCAGCACCTCGTCCGGCAGATCGATCCCGCCGCCGTCCAGGACCTGGGTCTGGGCCTGCATCGTCTGGCCGGCGCCGCTCGCGGCATGACCGCTGCCGCTGCGGCGCGCCAGGAAGGTGTCCCGGTCCCTGCCCGCGGGCAGCTTGTCCGCCAGTTCCTCGTATAGCTCGTTCAGCGTCGTCGCCCGGCTTGCCGCGCGCTTGACCAGCACGCTGGCGACCGGGCCGATGACCGACGCCAGTTCCCGCTCGACGCTGGTCAGGGTCGAGCGCTCGATGGTGCTGCTACGGGTGCTGCTCTGGCTGCGCGAGGCGGAGGAGGCGTGGGTCGTCGGATGGGAGGGGTCGAAGACCGGCCGCTCGAGCTTCCCGACCGTGCGGATCACCGTCTCTTCGGACACGGTGCTGGCGGCCTGCATGTTGAGCTCGTGCTCGAGGGCGAGGCGGAGGGTGTCGCGGAAGGCGCCGGCGGTCGGGAAGCGCTCTTCGGCACGTTTGGTCAGCGCCCGGTCGATGATCCGCTCGAAGGCCTGGGGCACGCTGGGCTGCACCTGCGACGCCGGTGTCGGGTTCTCATGGCAGATGCGGTAGGCCAGCGACTCCATCGAGCCGGTGAAGGGGCGCTGGCCGGTCAGCAGCTCGTAGAGCATCACGCCGACCGAGAATACGTCGGAGCGGGCGTCGGCGGCGAGCCCCATGAACTGTTCCGGCGACATGTAGCTCGGCGTGCCGATCACGGTGCCGACCTGGGTCAGTTCGGACGACTGCAGCCGGGCCACACCGAAATCGGTGATCTTGACCTTGCCCTGGCTGGTGATGATCAGGTTCGAGGGCTTGATGTCGCGGTGAACCACGCCCTGCTCGTGGGCGTAGGCGAGGCCATCGAGCAACTGCATCACCACGCTGACCGAGTCGGACAGCGGCATTACGCCGATCTGCGAGAGGTACTCCTTGAGGCCGAAGCCCTCGACGTACTCCATCGCGATGAAGCTGACGTCCTGATCCTCGCCGTACTCATAGACGCCGACGATGGCGGGGTGGGTCAGGCGGCCCGCCGCGCGCGCCTCGTTGCGGAAGCGCGCGATGGCATCCTCGACGCCGGCATCGAGCTGGTCGTTGCGGATCGTCTTGAGGGCGACGGTACGCTCGATGGCCGGGTCGAAGCCCCGGTAGACAGTCCCCATCCCGCCTCGGCCGAGGATGCCGACGATCTCGTACTTACCGAGGCGGCGGGGCATGTCGGACATGGTCGCGACCGCCTCAATCCTCGATCATCTGGAAGGCCTGCACCAGACTCTTGCGCATGCGGCCGAACGCCTGGGTCAGCTGCGAAATCTCGTCCCGCCCACTGGCCTCGAGTTCGCCGGCCTCGAGATTGCCCAGGCTGACCTCGTCGGCCACCTTGGCCAGCTTGTTGACCGGCCGGATCACGAGCGCGTTGAGGAGCAGGTTGAGGGCGATGAAGATAAAGGCGAAGACACCGGCCAGGGACCCCATGAAGACCGTGAAGGTCTCCTTGGCGCGCGCGAAGGTGACGGTGGTCGGCACCGACACCACCTGGGCGCCGATGATCTCGTCGAGCTGCCAGCCGAAGCCGTTGGCGTTGCCATAGCGGGCGATCATGGTCTGCGGTGCTGCCTCGACCGTGCTGTGGCATTGCAGGCAGCCCGGGCTCTTGATCTGGATCGGTCGCGCCATGAAGAGGGACTCGCCCTGCGGGGTCTCGCGAAGGCCGATCTGTTCGGTCAGGGTGCTGTCGTTGCGGAAGGCGTGAACAATGTCGGCCTCCCAGTCGCTCGCCCGATCGCGGGGGTTGGTGGGGTTGAGCGTCGCCTCCTTGTAGGCGTACTCGGGGTGGTCCTTGCGGAGCGTCTCGAAGGTTTCCTGGGCGCCGTAGGCCGGTACCGACTGGGGCAGGAATTCGTACTTCATCTGCGTCGCCAGCAGCGGCTTGATCTGGGTGTTGGTGTAGGACCGCACCGCGGAAGCGGCCTCCATCATGATCCGCGCATTCTGGACGACTTCCTCGCGGGCGTTCTGCTGCAGCACCTGCCACGACACCACGCCTGAGGCGGCGAAGCCGAGCAGGAACACCACCAGGAACACCAGGTTGAACTTGACGACCAGCTTCATCAGCCTCTCCGTTGGGTGCCGACGGCCACTTCGGGCCTTCCGGCAAATGGCACCGGCGGCTGCAGGGTGCGCAGCCGCCGGTGCGGATGTCGATGGGGCACGTCCGCCAGCGGGCGGCGCCGCCGCTTAGTTATCGGGCAGCACGGCCGCTCACTTGAGCGTCGTGATCGTGACGCGGCGGTTTTCGGGGGCCGTCGGGTCGTCCGCGTTGAGCAACTCGGAAGAACCCTTGCCCTCGGCCTTCAGCCGGCTGCGGTCGATGCCATGGGCGCCGACCAGATAGTTCATCACGCTCTCGGCGCGGGCCTGGGACAGGCGGTAGTTCAGGTCGTCGCCACCGCGCGGGTCGGCGTGACCCTCAATCGCGAAATTGAACTTGGCCAGCGAATCGGCCTGGAGGGCCTTGCCCACCACGTCGAGGGAATCCTTCGCTTCGGACCGCAGATCGGCCGAATTGGTCTCGAAGGTGATCAGCAGTGAGGCCTGGGCCTTCTTGGCGACCTGCTTGGCCGGCGCCTCGGGCTGGTCACGCATGATCTTGATGGAGCGGGTGCGCACGCCGGGCGTCGACGCCGCCGGGGTGCCGCCTTCGGCGTCCATCTGCGGGGTCAGTGCCTCGATCAGGGCGGACTCGGTGATATCGGCTCCGCGCAGGACGCGGTCCTGGGCTTGCGCGCCCAGCGGAAGACAGGCCGCCAGCGCGATGAGGGCGACGCGTTCAATGACATTCATGGCAATTCTCCAGGTGACGCATGCATCTGATTCCAAAATAGCATCTGCCGGCGCCGGTGCGGAGGATCCGCTGGCGGCAATCCGCGCGAGATGCGGAACTACACCACGTAACAGCCGTGTTGCGTGGCGTGGCCGGCGCTACTGGCCGCCCAGGATCTGGGTCTGGGTATTGTCGTCGTCCAGCCACACGGCAACTGCCGTGTAGTTGTCGTGGCCCGGGCGGGCGTTGGCGAGCAACTCCGCCTCCATCAGCTCCAGCCACTGTCTGGGTGACGCGGCGCGCTCGAACAGTTCAAGCATTTTCTCTTCGTGCACGAATTCCCACCAGCCATCGGTGCAGAGGAGGAAGACGTCGTTGTGGCGCAGGCGCAGGGGCTGGGCCGCGAAGCTGGCCTCGAAATCGTCCTCCGTGCCCAGCGCCGACAGCAGCACGCTGCGCTGGGGGTGGGAGCGCAGGGCATCCACGTCGGCGTAGCCGGCATCCACCAGGCTCTGCACGACACTGTGATCGCGGGTCTGGTGGAGGATGCGCCCGTCGCGGATGCAGTACAGCCGCGAATCGCCGACGTGCCCCCAGACTGCCGCGCCGTTTTCCCGGTCGACCGCCAGGATCACCACCGTCGAGCGCATGTTGCGCAACTCGGACGACTGGTACTGCTGTTCGATCACCGCCTCGTTGGCGTCCTGCAGCAACTCGGCGACCCCCTCGATGGAGGCTTCGGCGCGCTCGCGAAAGCAGCGGGCGATGGTCTCCACCGCGACGCGCGAGGCGACATCGCCGCCGCCATGGCCCCCGGCGCCATCGCAGACCACCCAGCAGGCGGCGCGCTCGCTGACCCAGAAGGCGCAGGAGTCCTCGTTGTATCCGCGCCCGCCGGGCTGCGACAGTGTGGCAGTGTCAAGATCCAAAATGGTCCCCGAGTTCAGCGCGGTCCGTCCTGCGCCTCTTCGAGGCGCTCGATCTGCTCTTCATAGGCGCGCAGGAACTCCTTGCCGAACAGGGTGTGGAAGTCATCTTCCGCCTCGCGCGAAATCTCGTGGTACATCTCGTTATAGAGGTCCCACAGCTTGGCCTTGCGGTTCATCGGCAGCAGGCTGTCCACCACCGACTTCTTGGTCAGCCGTCGCTCCAGGGTCTCTGGCGTGAATCGCTTGAGGACGCCTTCCAGGGCGGCCCGCATGCCCGCCATGAAGCCGAACTGATGCGACCGGAGGTCGTTGTACGCGTCCCGCATCGCCTCGGTGGGTGTCATGAAACCCTTGCGCGGCGGACCGAAGAGGTGGCTCAGCGCCATGCCGATATTGGGCGAGAACTTGAGCGGGTTGTTGCCGCGGCTGACGATCATCGTCACTTCCGCGCGAACCTCCCGCTTCGTCATGGCGCGGGCCAGCAGCAGGTCGAGGGTGCCCTGGGTGCTCTCCCGGATCAGGGCGCCGATGTTCTCCATCATCTGCGGCGTGAGCGGCCCCTCGAGGGGCAGTTCGCCCGCCTTCAGGCCCCGCTTCAGCGCGGCGATCAATTCGTCGGAAGACGCACTGGTCGCGGGCGCGGCGGTCGAGGCGGGGATCTGCGGAGGCTCGACCAGGCGCTCGGTCTTCGGCGGGGGCGGAGGTGGAGACG
>JAGRGD010000064.1 GCA_020445665.1 Rhodocyclaceae bacterium | reverse complement strand
GCCGACAAGTTCGGCCTGGCCCAGCTCCACCAGCTGCGCGGCCGGGTCGGGCGCTCGCACCATCAGGCTTACGCCTATCTCCTCACCGACGCCCACGCCAAGCCGACCGCCAAGGCCCAGAAGCGGCTGGAGGCGATCACGATGATGGAGGATCTGGGTGCCGGCTTCTTCCTCGCGATGCACGACCTGGAGATCCGCGGCGCCGGCGAGGTGCTGGGCGAGAACCAGTCCGGCGAGATCCAGCAGATCGGCTTCTCGCTCTACAGCGAGATGCTCAAGCGCGCGGTCAAGGACCTGCAGGCCGGCAAGGAGCCGGATCTCTCCCAGCCCCTCGAGGTGGTCTCGGAGATCAACCTCCACACCCCCGCCCTGCTGCCCAGCGACTACTGCTCCGACATCGGCGAACGCCTCACGCTCTACAAGCGCCTCGCCAACTGCGACTCGGAGGACGAGCTGCGCGACCTGCAGGAGGAGCTGATCGACCGCTTCGGCGAGATGCCGCCCCAGACCCAGGCCCTGGTGGAAACCCACCGCCTGCGCCTGCTCCTCAAGCCCTACGAAATCCAGAAGCTCGACGTCTCTGAAGCCCAGTTGAGCCTGCAGTTCGGGCCGAACCCACCGATTGACCCCGTCAAGGTGATCGAGCTGATCCAGAAGGACAGGAACACCCGCATGGCAGGCCCCGAACGGCTGGTGCGAAAGATCGAAGCGCCGGCCCTGAAGCAGCGCGTCAGCGCGGTGCGGGAGCTGCTGAAGGCCGTGCTGTGAGGCGCTGACGGCGGCGGCCGAGGGCGCGCGACAGGGCGGCCGGGCTACCGTAGCCCGCCGCGCCGGCAGCCCGCTGGAGGCCATCGCCCCGGGCCACGTGGCGCTCGGCAATCGCGAGCCGCAACTCTGCCAGGTAGTGCCCCGGCGTGCAGCCCATCTGATCCCGGAACGCCGACGCGAACGCGGTGCGGGACATGCCGGCCCGCTCGGCCAGACGCACCAGTGTCCAGCCCTCGGCGGGTCGCTCGTGCATCGCCACGATGGCCCGCGCCAGACGCGGGTCGGCGAGCGCCCGCAGCACGCCGCGGCCGAGCCCGGGCCGGGCAATCACGTGGCGCAACAGGGCGATCAGCAGAATGCCGCCGGCCCGCTCGAGCAGCGCGCCGCGCCCGCAGCGCGCCTGCGCCAGTTCCGCCCGGATCAGGCCCAGCAGGTGGCGCAGGTCGTCGCCGCAGTCCGACAGGGTGAGCACCAGCGGCTCGGCGAAGGCATCCAGCACCTGGCCGCCTGCCGGACCGTCGAAGCGCAGCTCGGCGCACAGCAGGCTGGGGAGCGGGTTGCCGGTGCGGGCGAGGTGCCCGGCTGCGCGATCGGCCGTGGCGACCACCGCCGGCGCTTCGAGCATCTGCTCGCCCCCCATGCCGCGCCAACGCACGCGCCCCTCAAGCACCAGGAACAGCTTGAGGCCCGCGTGTCCGCCTGCGGGCGGACAGGGCCAATCGCCGGCCATGGGCCCGGCCGTGAGGATGTGGATGTGTGGGGAAAGGCCATCGACGATGGCCCCAAGGCGGTCCAGTTGCGGCATTCCTGTACGATCGGCAAACAAATCAGCACCATTGATTGCCACAAGTACATCAGACTGGGAGCGTGATGACAACACCCCAAGGAGAAGCCCCGATGCTGATGCCCCGCCAAGCCGTCCCTGCCCTGGCCCTGCCGACCCTCGCCCACGGGCCTTTCACCCTGGCCGAAGATGCAGCGAAACACTTCACCCTCGTGGTCTTCTACCGCGGGCTGCATTGCCCGATCTGTGCCAAGTACCTGATGGAACTGGAGCGGCTGGTGCCGGAGTTCGAAGCCCGAGGCGTCAAGGTCGTCGCGGTGTCCAGCGATGATGAGGCGCGCGCGCAGGCGATGGCCGACAAGGTCCGGGCCAGCCACCTGCGCGTCGGGTATGGATTGCCGCTGGCCACCGCACGGCAATGGGGCCTCTACATCTCCACCAGCCGGGGCAAGACCTCCATCGGCATCGACGAGCCGGAGCGCTTCTCCGAGCCGGGCGTCTTCCTGGTTCGTCCGGACGGCACCCTCTACTACGGCGCCGTGCAGACCATGCCGTTCGCCCGGCCGGTATTCGCCGAGTTGCTCGGTTCCCTCGATTTCGTGCTCGCCAACGACTACCCGGCCCGCGGCGAATACGCGGGGCCGGTGTAAGCCCGGCTCAGCCTTTCCCCGGTTCGCCGCCGCCCATCATCTGCAGGCGGGCGAGAATGCGGCTGAACTGGGCGTCGATCTGGGTCGCCTCGTCGAAGAGCTGGAGCATCTCGGCGGTGACCCGGTCCATTTCGTCGCAGATCATCGACTCCTGCACGCCGGTGAGGCCAAAGCCTCGCGCGAGGGACTGGATATCGTCCCGGCCGTGGTGGAGCACCTGCTCGCTGCGGGCGCGGTTCTGGGTCGAGAGGGCGCTGGTGCTGCCGAGCAACTGCTCGAGTTCGCGCATGGTGGAGCGGGCGGCCCCCTGCTGGCGATCCCGCTCGGCCATGGCATTGAGGCCCCGTACCATCGTCTCGGCCGTCTCGCCGAGCATCGCGAGGTTGTCCCGCATGCGGCCAATGGCCTCCTCGTCATCCACCGGCAGGTTCTCGACGAGGATCGAAACGTTGGGGTAGTTCACCACCGCGCGGGAGCGCATCTGAAAGATCCGCCCCATGTCCTTGAGGCTCTTGATCACCGACTGCTGCAGCGGCGAGCACTCCCCCTGGGTGTGCGCAAGCGTCTCGCTGTCGAGGGAGCGAATGCGGACCGCGCCATTCAGTCCCCAGGCACGCAGGGCCTCGATCAGCCGCGCACCCAGGGCATCGGGCGCGGTCACCTCGGCCGAGCCGCGCATGAAGTCGAGGATCACACCCAGCGCGCCCATGCTGCTCATCGCCGAGAAGGCGATCTGCTGGGCCATGGACGACTGACTCTCGAGGTTGCGCAGCACCTGCCGCCGGCGCAGGGCGGCCGCGACCTTGGCGCGCAGTTCGTCCGCCACCACCGGCTTGGTGATGAAATCGTCGCCGCCCGACTGATAGGCCCGCATTCGCTCTTCGTCACTGTCGTGGGCGGATGCGAAGATCACCTGCACCCGGTCCATGCCAGCGTCGCGCAGACGCCGGCAGGTCTCGTAGCCGTCGACGCCGGGCATCTCGATATCGAGCACGATGGCATCCGGGGTGATGCCGGACTCGAGGAACGCCACCCCATCGGCAAAGCAGTCGAGCTGGTACTGGGACCGCAGCACGCCCTCGTACAGTTTGCGCATGGCCGCCACATCGTCGACCACGGCAATCCGACATTCATCACTCATGTCACCTTCCTTCGCTACGGAGCCTGGGGGCCGACAGGCAGGGGCACGCCGCGTGGCGCCGCCGGCCGACCCCGGAAATTACGGCACCGCAGCGCGCATCTGAAGCACAGCGGGTCGCGCCGGGCGGCGACGCGACCCATTGACCTCGACGGCGCCCTGCGCCATCGTCAGTCCATGCCGGAAGCGCCGGTACTGGCACCGATCGACAGGAGCGCCCAAAAGTGCACCACCGCCCCATCCGCGAACGCATCGACTGGCTCCTTGACCACGCCCGCAGCCACTCCGAGGCCTTCAGCAGCGCAGAAGCGTGGCTCGCCCGCCGCCGCTACCGCGCCGAGCACCCCACGGCAATGGCGGCACTGAAATGCATGGACGGGCGCATCAACCTGTCGCTGGCCACCAACACGCCGATGGGCATCATCCAGCCCTTCCGCAACCTGGGCGGTCGTTTCGACCTGGGCTGGCCGCACCTGGGCGAGGTCTTCTCCCACTACGTGCAGGACGTGGTCCACGACGGCCGCCGGGCGCTGGTGTTCATCACCTACCACTTCTCCCGCGGCGATCCGGCCCGCGGCTGCGCCGGCTTCGGCTACGACACCGCCGCGGCACGCGAGCACGCCTGGGCCATCCGCGGCCAGATGCAGGCGGTCTTCGGCGGCGGCCACGACACCGTCTATCCGCTCGTCTGCGGTTTCGAGACCGACAGCGACGCGATGATCCTCCACGCCCCGGACGGGCGCAGCCTCGAGGTGGCGAGCCTCGACGCCCAGGCCATCGACGCCCTCCCCGCCCTGCTCGAGGCCCATTTCCCCGACATGCCGGGCCAGGTCCGCCACGACCTGCTGCCGGTGTTGCTGGGCAATCGCAGCCACGCCCGGGGGCTGATCGGCGTCGACCGGGAGCTGGACATCGTGCACCGGGAATGGATGATCTGCCTCGGCCGCGGCTTCGACTGGCTGCACGTGCCCAACACGGCCCTGATCGTCGGCCCCTACAGCCCCGACCTGTCGTTCCCGATCGGCATCGCCGCGGACCTCATCCGCGACAACATGGCCGCCGGCCGCATCCCGGACGACGGCTTCCTGCTGCTCGCGAACGTGCCCTACACCGAGATCGGCATGGACCGCGCCCGGGCCGAGCTGAAGAGCCGCTTCATGGCCCGCTTTGCCGCAAAGGTCATCGGCACCTCCCACCCGGACCTGGCCGAGCGCATGCACATGCGCACCGCGGTGCTGGACTGGCGCTCCCGCAGCCTGCAGCAGATCGATCCCGAGGGCTAACCGGGCCGCAGCGAGCCGGTCATCGGCTTGCGTTACAATGCCCACCCCTCTAGCCGTGCGGAGCGCACCGATGACCGTCGCCCAGACCGAAAACCTCAACGTCGGAACCTTCGACGAGATGCCCTCGCCGGAGGCGATCAAGGCGCTGGTCCCGATCACCGAAGCCGCCGCCGCCACCGTCGGCGAAGGCCGCCGCGCCCTGCAGCGCATCCTCGACCGCGAGGACAACCGCCTGTTCGTCGTGGTCGGCCCGTGCTCGATCCACGACCCGGTCGCCGGCCTCGACTACGCGCGCCGCCTGAAGGGCCTCGCCGAGGAAGTCTCCGAGACCCTGCTGCTGGTGATGCGGGTGTACTTCGAGAAGCCTCGCACCGCCACCGGCTGGAAGGGCTACATCAACGACCCGTACATGGACGACTCCTTCCGCATCGACGAAGGCATGCAGAAGGCCCGCCAGTTCCTGCTCGACGTGGGCGAGGCCGGCCTGCCCACCGCCACCGAGGCCCTCGACCCGATCGCCCCCCAGTACTACGGCGACCTGATCGCCTGGACCGCCATCGGCGCCCGCACCTCGGAATCCCAGACCCACCGCGAGATGGCCTCGGGCCTGTCCACGCCGGTAGGCTTCAAGAACGCCACCGACGGCGACCTCGACGTGGCCATCAACGCCATCATCTCGGCCTCGAACCGGCACAGCTTCCTGGGCATCAACAGCCAGGGCAAGTCGGCCATCGTGCGCACCAACGGCAACCGCTACGGCCACGTCGTGCTGCGCGGCGGTGGTGGCCGCCCCAATTACGACACCGTCTCGATCTCGCTGGCCGAGCAGGCCCTGGCCAAGGCCAAGCTGCCCCAGAACATCGTCGTGGACTGCAGCCACGCCAACTCCTGGAAGAAGCCGGAGTTCCAGCCGCTGGTCATGAAGGACGTCTGCCACCAGATCCGCGAGGGCAACCGCTCGGTGGTCGGCATGATGATCGAGAGCAACATCGAGGCCGGCAACCAGCCGATCCCCAAGGACCTCTCCCAGCTCAGGTACGGCTGCTCCGTCACCGACGCCTGCGTCGGCTGGGACGACACCGTGGCGATGATCCGCGGCGCCCACGAGGTGCTGCGCGAAGGCCTGGCCAAGCGGGGCCCGATGGCATGAACCTGGTCGTCCAGGGCGTGGAGATTCCGACCCGCGCCCTCAAGGAACTGGCCAAGCTCACCGGCGCCCAAGGCATCCAGCGCATCACCGGCACCGCCTTCCGGCTGCTGGGTGCCGCCGAGCGTGCGGACGAGGTGGCCGACTACTGCCGAGAGCACCAGCTCGACGCCGCCTGGGTGCCCGAGAGCCGCCGTCTGCGCGACTTCGGCCTGTTCGTCACCGACATGGACTCGACGCTGATCGACATCGAGTGCATCGACGAGCTCGCCGACGTGGCCGGCGTGAAGCCGCAGGTGGCCGAGATCACCGAAGCCGCGATGCGCGGCGAGCTCGACTTCGCCGAGAGCCTGACCCGCCGCGTCGCGCTGCTGAAGGGCCTGCCCGAGGGCGCCCTCGCCGAGGTCTTTGATACGCGCCTGCAGCTGAACCCCGGTGCCGAGGTGCTGATGCGCGGCCTGCGCCAGGCCGGCATCCGCACCGTGCTCGTCTCCGGCGGCTTCACCTACTTCACCGAGCGTCTCAGGGCCCAGCTCGGCTTCGACGCCGCCGTGGCCAACGAGCTCGAGATTGTCGACGGCCGGCTCACCGGCCGCGTCAAGGGCGAGGTGGTAGACGCCGCCGCCAAGCGCGCCACCCTGCTCCGCTTCCGCGACGAGATCGGCCTGCTCGACACCCAGACCATCGCCGCCGGCGACGGCGCCAACGACCTGCTGATGCTCGACGAGGCCGCCATCGGCGTCGCCTACCACGCCAAGCCGGTGGTCCGCGCCCGCTGCCGCTTCGCCCTCGACTGGGCCGGGCTGGACGGGATCCTGAACCTGTTCAACTAGGCGGTTCAGCCCTGCTGCAGCGCGCGGGCGCGCGCTCGCCTGTTCGGCCCCGCTGCCGCAATCGAGAGGCCGCCCAAGGCCATCGCCCCGAACAGGGCCAGCCATAGCCACGTGCCGGGCTCGCCCCACGATACCCGCCCCAGCATCGCATCGACCCATAGCAGTCCCACGACTGGCAGCGCCCCCCAGCCGGCCAGCGTCAGTCCGAGCGCCCGCCACTCAGCCACCGTCGCCCCCCGGATCAACACCACCGCGCCGGCGGCGGGTGTCAGGAAGGTCACGCTGTAGATCTGGGCGTGAAACGGATCGAGCCGCCAGGGCCAGAACCCTGCCGCGACCTCGGGCAGTGCCAGCAGGGCGAGCCCATAGGTGCCCAGCGCCATCACGACGGTTGCCAGGCCCACGCGCAGTCGCGCCGCCGGGATCACCCGGCCCGCCAGACGGATCGACCGGTAGCGCCACAGATGCCAAGCGGCGTTGGCACAGACGCCGATATAGAGCCCAAACCAGATCCAGGCTTCCACGCGCTGGAAGTCGAAGCGGCCGAGATGCACGAAAGAGAAGATCGTCACCACCAGCGTGAAGACGAAGATCATCGTGGTCACGACTCGCCCCGGCGACCAGCGCCCCGCCGACGCTTGCAGCCACGCCGCGGTAAGGGCGGCGAGATACAGGGCGCCCAGGTAGCGCTGGTTGAACGGTGCCAGCGCCCACGGCCAGACTCCAGTGACCACCGGTGGATACAGCACCAAGCCAGCCCCCGCCCAGGCCAGGATGACCACCTCCAGCCAGGTGACCGCACGCAGCACGATGCTGATCGGGGGATTGCCCTGCCTGTCCATCGCGCGCTCCCGCAAGCGGCACACGCCGTGCGGTGAGTGTGGCACGAAGCCACGTCGGTGGTGGGCTGCCGCCCGCAATTATCGTGCGCCCGGTCCTGCGGCAAGACCGCCCGCCCCGCCCAAGCACAGCGCTCCACTCCCGCCAAGGGGCTTGGGAAGGACTCGGGAGCGGACCACCGCAACGCCATCGCCGCAAGCTGCGACGCAGGCGCCGAGCGCGGGGTGTTCCGGGCCGTCCGGGGCCCGCACCGCCGGCGCGACGAGCGTCAGGCAGGATGTTTGCGGGTGCCTTGCCCGACGCAATCGCCGGGCGATCGGGCGCTCATGCCCCCTGCGGCGTCGCGATGAAATAGGTTGCGAAGAAGAAATAGCCTGTGATGGCGATGCTGGCAACGATCACGAAGCGGCGAACATGTTGCTGCGGCAGGCTGCGCGACACGTGCGCCGCGCCGTAGCCGCCCACCAGCGTCCCGGCCAGAACGATCGTGCCCTCGTACCAGGCGATCGCCCCATTGGCGATGAAAAGCCCGATCGCGATCAGCGACACCGCCGTCGACACCAGCAGCTTGAGGCCATTCATCGCGTTGATGTTGGTGTGCCCGGCCAGCGCCAGATAGCTCAGGGTGATGATGCCGAGGCCAGCATTGAAGAAGCCGCCATAGACGCACACCGCGAGCAACAGACCGGCCAGCGCGACGGCGCCCGCGGCCGACGCGTGGCGGTGCCCGGCGGACAGCGCCCTGAGTCGCAGGTTGATCTGCCCACCGTAAATGAACAGCACGGTGGCGAACAGCAACAGCCACGGAATCGCCTCCCGGAACACGGCCTCCGGTGTCTGCAGCAGCAGCCAGGCGCCGGCAATGCCGCCGAGCAGGCTGACACCGATCAGCCGCGGCAACTCCGCGCGATGTGCCGCCAGCTCCTGGCGCAGCGCGAACACGCCGCTCAGGTAGCCGGCGCAGGACGCGAAGGTGTTGGTGGCGTTGGCGCTGATCGGCGCCACCCCGGCCCCCAGCAGGGCTGGAAACGTGATGAAGCTGCCCCCGCCGGCCACGGAGTTGAGCACCCCGCCGAAGACGCCGGCGAGAAACAGCAAAACGATTTCGAGGAGCATCGACCGGAATGGCCGGCGTCCGGACGGACGCCTGATGGTTGGTGGCGAGGGATCCAGAGTATCGGCAGGTGGGCTATGGAAGGCAAGGTGGTATCGAACCGGCTCGCACAGGAGGCATTTCCGACCACGTCATCGGGAAGACCTTGGGGCCAGCTCAGCGGAAAGAAAGCTTGGGGCCAAGGCTCACGAGTAGGCTATGCACAGGGATACGGCCATGTCAGCCCTGCCCTTTCAGACCTGCCGCCAGTGCCCTGTCAACGTGTCTCCATTCCCAGATTTTCCTCATTTCCTGTGGGAATCGACATACCACACTAGAAGGGCCAGCACACCGACCCCAGAAAAGAACAGGGGCAATCCCCAGCGTCCGCCCATCTCTGAAAATACCCTGAGCCAGTAGAAGGTTTGCCCGCCCGAAACCAGGTCGGAAGGAATGTAGTACTGCTTGACCGCCATCATGAACGCGCAGATTGCGACGAAAAGAGCCGCGCCGCGCATACCGCTATTTCCCATACCAGTCGACAACTCCAAGTAACGTAATCAAGAAGCTGGCGCCAACATCCAAGCGACTTTGGGCAAGCAATCAAACATCGCTGGTCAATGGGGTCTCCGCTCTTGCTGGATACTAGAACACCGACAGCCCGGTCCGGCTGACGAAGGCCTCCAGCGCCGCCATGCCGAGCGCCGAGTTGCCGGTTTCATCCAGCCCCGGCGACCAGACGCACAGGGAGAGCTCGTCCGGCACGGTGGCGACGATGCCACCGCCGACGCCGCTCTTGCACGGCAGGCCGATGCGGAAGGCGAACTCGCCGGCGGCGTCGTAGGTGCCGCAGGTGAGCATCAGGGCGTTGATGCGGCGGGCCTGGCGGTCGGTGAGGACCTGGCTGCCGTCGAGGGGGTTCCGGCCGTCGGCGCACAGGCAGGCCATGGCTCGGGCGAGCTGGGTGCAGCTCATGGCGAGGGCGCACTGGTGGAAGTAGAGGTCGAGGACCGTGTCCACCGGATTCTCGAGGCGGCCGAAGCTCTTCATGAAGTTGGCCAGCGCCACGTTGCGGAAGCCGGTGGCAGCCTCGGAGGCCGCCACCTCCTCATCGAAGGCGATGGTTTCGCCGCACAGGGACGAGACGAAGGCGCGCAGGGTCTCGCGCGGGTCGTCGCAGCCGCTGACGAGGCGGTCGGCGACGAGGATCGCGCCGGCGTTGATGAAGGGGTTGCGCGGCACGCCCTGCTCCGTCTCGAGCTGGACGAGGGAGTTGAACGGGTTGCCGGAAGGCTCGCGGCCGATGCCGGCCCACAGGTCCGAACCGTGAAGGCGCAGGGCGAGGGCCAGCGAGAAGACCTTGGAGATGCTCTGGATCGAGAACGCGCGGTCGGCCTCGCCGGCTCTGTATTCGGCGCCGGCGCGGGTGCGCAGGGCGATGCCGAAATGCCCGGCATCGACCCGGGCAAGGGCCGGGATATAGGTGGCGACCTGCCCCTCGCCGAAGCGGGGGCGCAGTTCGGTGACGATGTCGTCGAGGACGGCCTGCAGGTCGATGGCGGTGTCGGGCATGGGGTGTCGCTCAGTGGGCTGCGGCGGCGTCTTCGAGGAAGCGCAGGATGGGCTGGAGGACGGCCGCGCCGAGGCGCTTGCTGCGGGCGGCGCTCCAGCCCGTGCGCCCGTCGGGCAGGTTGGCGTTGTCCTTGAAGGGCATCTCCAGCGTCAGCGACAGGCACTGGAAGTGCCAGGCCACCCACTTCGAGGCCAGCGTCAGCAGCTCCTCGCCGAAGCGGCCGGTCGCGTAGCCGTGCTCGGTCTGGAAGTCGGGGCTGGCGGCGCGGAAGGCGTCGCAGAAGGCGGCCTGCTGGCGGGCGATGGTGTCGCTGTAGCCGGGCACCTCCTCGGCGGTGGAGAAGAAGACGTAGCTCAGGGTCTCGTCGCCGTGGATGTCCAGGTAGAGGGCGACGCCGGTGCGCTGCATCTCGCGGCGGACGTGGAAGACCTCGGGGCTGGTGGTGGGGTCCGGCTCGCGCCAGGCGCGGTTGAGGTTGATACCGGCGGCGTTGCTGCGCAGGTTGCCGCGCACCGCGCCGTCCGGGTTCATGTTGGGCACGATGTAGAGGCAGGCCAGCTCGCGCACCCGCCGCGCGACCGGGTCGGCGCCGTCGAGCAGGCGCTCGAGCAGGCCCTCGACGAACCACTCGGCCATCGTCTCGCCGGGGTGCTGGCGGGCGGTGATCCACACCGGCAGGCGCTCGGGCATCGGCCGGCCGACCACGATCATCTCCAGGTCACGCCCCTCGACGCTGGCACCCAGGTCCGTCACCTGGGCCCAGGGCGACAGCTCGGCCTTGCCGACCAGCTCCAGATGACGCTCGTGGGGATAGGGCTCGAAGTAGGCGTAGTAGATGTTGGCCCGCTCCGGCGTGTGGCGGATGACCAGCTGACCGTCCTCATACGAGGTGCCGGGTACGCGGAACCAGTGGCGGCGGTCGTAGCTGGCCACCGCCCGGTAGTCGTGCCAGCCGTCGGCGAAGACCGCATCGGCGGCGTTCTCGAAGCGCATGGTGAGCGGCGTGCCGGCCACCCCGAGGACCCGGAAGTGGAACCACTGGCGGAAGTCGGCGGCGTTGTCGGCGCGCAGCCGCAGCCGGATGTCGGCCGGATCACTGGCGTCGACGATTTCGACCGAGCCGCCGTCGAAGTTGGCACTGATGCGCATCGCGTCTCCCTGGGGTGGCAACCGGCGAGGGGGCGGCTAGACCTCGTCTTCGCCGAGTTCCTCGAAGTGGTCGATGTGGATACCCGAGTAGAGCCGGCCGGAGCTGTAGCCGACGAACACGCCGTGGCCCGCCATGTTCGGAATCTCACCGAGGAAGACCAGCGGAAAGTCGCCGTGGAAGGGGTAGCGCCCGGCTACTTCGGCGGGCACGTCGGGGCGCAGCCGCACGAGGGAGAGTTTTCTGGGTTCGGTCATGATCAAGGGGTCGTCCGGCTTACTGGCCGCCCCGGCGGAAGACCCAGCGGTCTCCTTCCGAGGCCGCCGGGGCAAAGGCATAGTCTTCCAGGTCGAAGGCCTTGAGGGCCTCCGGGTCGTCGATACGGTGCTCGATGGCATAGCGGGTCATCAGGCCCCGCGCCCGCTTGGCGTTGAAGCTGATGATGCGGTAGCTGCTGCCCTTCCACTCCTCGAACACCGGCGTGATCACCCGCGCCTGCAAGGCCTTGCGGTCGACGGCCTTGAAATACTCCTCGGAGGCGAGGTTGACGAGCAGCGCAGCGCCCCGCTGCTTCTTGATCACCTTGTTCAGAGCCAGCGAGAGGCGGTCGCCCCAGTAGCGGTAGAGGTTGGGGCCGCGGGGGTTGGCGAGGCGCGTGCCCATCTCGAGGCGGTAGGGCTGCATCAGGTCCAGCGGGCGCAGCAGGCCGTAGAGCCCCGACAGGATGCGCACGTGCCCCTGGGCCCAGGCGAGATCCTGCTCGTCCAGGTTGCGGGCATCCAGCCCGCCATAGACGTCCCCGTCGAAGGCCAGCACGGCCTGCTTGGCGTTGCGTTTGGTGAAGGGGCGCTTCCAGGCCTGGTAGCGGGCCACGTTGAGACTGGCCAGCGGGTCGGAGAGCTTCATCAGGCCCGCCACCTCCTGGGGACTCTTCTCGCGCATCACCCCGACGAGGGTTTCGGCCTCGTCGAGGAAATCGGGCTGCGTGCGGGTGTCCAGGTGGGGCGGCGTGTCGTAGTCCAGGGCCTTGGCAGGCGAGAGGACGATCAGCATCGGGGCTCCGCGGGTTGGGTTGTCAGCGGCGATGGTAGCAAAGCCGCCGGTCCGGCGTTTGACAGCACCTGCAACCGCCGACACCATCGCCCGGAGCCGGGAGGGAACGATGACACAGGACAAGCTGCTTCGCCGATCGATGGATGCCGTGTGGCACCCGTGTACACAAATGAAGCGCCACGAGCGCTTTCCGCTGCTGCCGATCCGGCGCGGCGACGGCATCTGGCTGGAGGACACCGAGGGCCGCCGCTTCATCGACGCAGTCAGTTCCTGGTGGACCAACCTCTTCGGCCACTGCAACCCGACGATCAACGCCGCCATCACCGACCAGCTCGGCCAGCTGGAGCACGCCATGCTGGCCGGCTTCACCCACGGCCCGGTGGTCGAGCTGTCAGAACGGCTCGCCGCCCTCACCGACCACAGCCTGGGCCACGCCTTCTATGCGTCGGACGGCGCCTCGGCAACGGAGATTGCGCTGAAGATGAGCCAGCACTACTGGCGCAACCTGGGCCGCCCCGACAAGAACCGCTACCTGTGCCTGCAGGACGGCTACCACGGCGAGACGGTCGGCGCGCTGGCCGTCACCGACGTGGCGATCTTCCGCGACGCCTATGCGCCGCTGGTGCGGGCGGCGCAGACCGTGCCGACCCCCGACGCACGACTCGCCGCAGCGGGCGAGTCGCCCGTCGACGTGGCGATCCGTGCCGCCGCCCGGCTCGAGGCGGTGCTGGCGGCCCAGCACGAGACGACCGCCGCGCTGATCGTCGAGCCCCTGGTCCAGGGGGCCTCCGGCATGGTCATGTACGACCCGGAGTACCTGCGCCGGGCGCGCGCCCTGTGCGACCGCTACGAGGTGCACCTGATCGCCGACGAGATCGCGGTCGGCTTCGGCCGCACCGGCACCTTCTTCGCCCACGAGCAGGCCGGCATCCGGCCCGACCTGATGTGCCTCTCCAAGGGCATCACCGGCGGCTATCTGGCGCTCTCCTGCGTGCTGTGTACCGACGAGATCTACGAGGCTTTCTACGACGACGCGATCGAGCGCGCCTTCCTCCATTCCCACTCCTATACGGGCAACGCGCTGGCCTGCCGCGCGGCGCTGGCCGTGCTCGATATCTTCGAGCGCGACCATGTCATCGAAGCGAACCGGGAGCGGGCCCGCTGGCTGGGCGAGGCCTTTGCCAGCGCGCTCGCCAGCCATCCCACTGCCGCCCTGCGCCAGCGGGGCATGATCCTCGCCTTCGACGTGCCCGACGCGCCGGCGGACTTCGCCCAGCATATGTTCCATCACGGACTCGATGCCGGCATCCTGCTGCGCCCGATCGGCAACACGGTCTACCTGATGCCCCCCTACGTCTTCGACGAGGGGCTCGCCGGAGAAATGGCCAGCGCCACCTGCCTGGCTCTGGTGCGCAGCCTGGCCGGCTATTGACCCGGCAACCAAACAGGTAACGATTGCGGGCTGGGCTTCCTCCCCATTCAAGGGGGGTGAAGCGGGGAATTCGCGAAGCACGGCTTCGCGCCCGCGGAACGGACTGGCTGTGCAAAGCCAGTCCTGGGCGGCCAGGAGGGGGATGGGGTTGAGTCACGCGATTTGCCCCATCCCCACCCCGGCCCGTCCAATGCCGGCTTTGCACAGCCGGCCCGCTCTGGCGGCGCAAGGCTATGCCTTGCGAATTCCCGCCATCGCCCCATTGAAGGGGAGGGAGCGAGGGGGCCGCGAAGCGTCTGGACTGGAATCGCCGTATTGATTGCCGTGTTAATAGTAATCGCCCGCCGCGGTCGCATCCGGGCGTGTCTTTTCGCGCGCTCTGCCACGGACGCACCGCCTGGCCGCCCCCCCCGTTGCGTCGACGCGCCGAGTGTGTCCCACGACCGGATTATTCGCGGGCTCCGGCGGTGCGCACCGACACCGTGACGTGCATCACGCTGGTGCAGCGCGCACCACCGCGGCGCACAATGCCAACGGTTTTTCAGGGGGCTGTCGCCGGAGCACGACATTGTCGTGCGGATTTCGGAATGCGGAACGCTGTATCTGTCTGTTTTTTGGTGCATTTTTTTGTCTCTCGATCGGTTTGTAAAAAAATGCACGTGAAATACCAGAGCGGCATGAGGCATGCCTAAATAGCGTCCGTAGGGCTGCAATGCCGCAGCCTTTCCAAGCCCAGATACAGGAGTTACACGATGAAGAAGCGCCTGTTGTGCCTGTTGCTGCCGGCCGCCTTCGCGGTATCGCCCACCCACGCTGCAGTCTTCTCGTCCTTCGGGGGCGAGCACGACGCAGTGGAAAGTGGCAGCGAGATCCTCTTCGGCCCCGAAAGCTTCGCCGGTGTCTTTGATTTCACCCTTGGCACCGAGTCCCTCGTCACCTTCACCGGCGCCTCGACCCTGCCGATGCTCGGCTTCGGTCTGTTCGACGCCAGCGACTCGCTCGTCAGCGGCACGATCTTCTCGCCGACGACCTACGAGACCAGCTTTACCAGCGTCACCCTCGACGCGGGCGATTACTACTACGCACCGGTTTTCCCGACCGGCGGGTCGATGTTCTCGTCCTACAGCTTCGAGTCCTACGTGACGGCCGTGCCCGAGCCCGAGACCTACGCGCTGTTCCTCGCAGGCATCGGCATGCTCGGCTATGCCGCGCAGCGCCGCATGCGCGGCGACGCCTGACGCAGCAGGTCGGGACCGCATCACACGACGGGGCCCATGGCCCCGTTTTTCGTTCACCGGAAGTCCAGTCGCGGGCATGGGATAAAATTCGACTTTCCGAACGCCCTGGCAGCCCCATGTACCTGCAGGATCTCCGCGACGACCTCGTCGAGCTGGATCGTCAGTCGCTGCGCCGCGCACGGCGGACGCTGGAGACGCCCTGCGGACCCCACGCGCGGGTCGATGGCGCGCCCTGTCTGGCCTTCTGCAGCAACGACTATCTCGGCCTGGCGGGCGACCCTCGGCTGGCCGAGGCCCTCGCCGAAGGGGCGGCCCGCTGGGGCGCCGGATCGGGCGCGTCCCACCTCGTCAGCGGCCACTATGCCGCGCACGACCAGCTCGAGGCCGAACTCGCCGCGTGGTGCGGGTGTGACCGCAGCCTGAGCTTTTCCACCGGCTACATGGCGAACCTCGCCGCGGTCAGTGCCCTGGCGGGCCGTGGCGACGCGATCTTTGCCGACCGGCTCAATCACGCCTCGCTGGTGGATGGCGCCCTGCTCTCTGGCGCCACCTTCAAACGCTACCCCCATCGCGACACCGCGGCCCTCGAGGCCGCCCTCGCAGCGTCCAGCGCCCGCCACAAGCTGATCGTCAGCGACACCGTGTTCAGCATGGATGGCGATGTCGCGCCGCTGCCGGCCCTGCTCGATCTGGCCGAGCGCCATGACGCCCTGCTGCTCCTCGACGACGCCCACGGCCTGGGCGTGCTGGGCCCCGAGGGCGCCGGCGCGCTGGCCCACTTCGGCTTGCGCTCGGAGCGCATCGTGCTGGTCGGCACCCTGGGCAAGGCCGCCGGGCTCGCTGGCGCCTTTGTCGCCGGCAGCCAGACGGTGATCGAGTGGCTGCTCCAGAAGGCCCGCAGCTACATCTTCACCACGGCTGCGCCGCCAGCCCTGGCCCATGCCCTGCTCTGCGCCGTAAGGCTGGTGCGGGACGCCGACCCGGCGCGGGCGCAGCTCGCGCAGTTGGTCGCACGCCTGCGCGAAGGGCTGGCCGACGTCCCGTGGACGCTGGCCGACTCGATGACGCCGATCCAGCCCCTCATCACCGGCAGCAACGATTCGGCCCTGGCCCTTGCCAGCGGGCTGCGCGAGCGGGGCATCTGGGTGCCGGCCATCCGCCCGCCGACGGTACCCCGCGGCAGCGCGCGGCTGCGGATCTCCCTTTCGGCGGCCCACACGCGGGCCGACGTGGATCAACTGCTCGCCGCACTGGGCGAGCTGGCGGCTGCGTCATGAGGCCGCCCCTGATGCTGCTCCACGGCTGGGGTACGACCCCGGCCAGCTGGCACCCCCTGCTGGCTGCACTCTCCGACCCGTGCGATCGACTCACGCCGGCCCTGCCCGGACATCCCGGCGGCCCGGCAGCCGACGGAACGCTCGATGCCTGGGCCGAGGCGATGCTGCCTGCCGCCTCGCGCCCCGTGGACCTGTGCGGCTGGTCGCTCGGCGGGCTGCTTGCCATCGCCCTCGCGGCGTCGCGTCCCCAACAGGTGCGGAGGCTGGTGCTGATCGGCACCTCGCCCTCGTTCGCGCGCCGTCCAGGCTGGTCCCACGGCCTGCCCGACGAGGACATCGCCGCCTTCCAGGCCGAGTTCGCCAGTGATCCGCAGGCGCTGATGAAGCGCTTCACGGCCCTTCAGGCCGTCGGCGATGATCGGCGCCGCGCCGTCACCACCGCCTTGCGCAGCTGCCTCCCGGCGCTGCCGCCCGATCCCGCGCCGATGGGGATCGGGCTGCGGCTGCTGAGAGACAGCGACCTCGGACCCCGCCTGGCCGCCATCGCCTGCCCGGTCCGGCTGCTTCACGGCAGCGGCGATGCGCTGATGCCGGCCAGCGGTGCCACCGCCCTGGCCGACGCCCTGCCAGACGCCCGCCTCACCCTTCTCGAGGACTGCGGCCATGCGCCGCAGCTGTCGCGTCCCGCGGACTGCGCCGCACTGATCGACGGCTTTCTCGATGACTGAACGCACCCCCCATGCCGACGTGGCCACCCGCTTCGGCCGCGCGGCGGGCGGCTACGACGATGCCGCATCGGTCCAGCGCGAAATCTGCCGGCGGCTGTCGGCGCTGGCCGCCGAACACGCGCCGGTGGAAGGCCCGCTGCTCGATGCGGGCTGCGGCACCGGCTTCGGTCTCGACCATCTCACGGCATGCCACCCGGGCCGCCTGTGGGTCGGTGTCGACATCGCCCCGGCGATGCTCGCGCGGGTGCAGGGCCGGCATCCTGCCCTGCCCTGCGTTGCCGGCGATATCGAAGCCCTGCCCGTCGGCGACGCGCGCCTCGGCGGTATCTGGTCCAGCCTCTGCCTGCAGTGGTGCGACCCGGCCGTGGCGCTGTCGGAGTTCGCCCGTGTCCTTCGACCGGGCGGCGTCGTCTGGCTCGCAACCCTGGGGCCCGGCACGTTCACCGAGTTGCGCCACGCCTTCGACGGCATCGATGGCGCACGTCACGTACTGGACTGCCCGTCCCCGGCCGCCCTGCACGCCGCCGCAGGCCAGGCCCGGCTCGAGGTCCTCGGCGAAGAGCACCAGCTGCTGAACGCCCGCGCACCGGACCTCGCCGGGCTGCTGCGGGACATCAAGGCCGCCGGCGCCCAAGGCGTCGGCAGCGGCCGCCGCCAGGGCCTGCTCGGACGCCGCGCCTGGCGCACGATCGAGAACCGCTATGAAGCCTACCGCCAGCCGGACGGCCTGGTGACGATCAGCTACGATGCCCTGCTCCTGGTCCTGAGGAAGCCGACCTGATGCCTGCCCACCGACTCTTCATCGCCGGCACCGATACCGAGATCGGCAAGACCTTCGCCACCTGTGCGCTGCTCCACCGGGCGCGCCGAGACGGCATCGACGCCGTCGGGATGAAGCCGGTGGCCGCCGGCGCCCGCCCGGCCGGCGGCGCGTGGCACAACGAGGATGCGCTGGCCCTGATTGCCGCCGCAGCGACCGGGCTGCCCTACGCGGCCATCAACCCGGTCTGCCTGCGCGAGGCCATCGCGCCGCACATCGCGGCCGAACTGGAGGGCACCCCGATCCACCCGGCACCGATCCTCGCCGCCGCAGACCGGCTCGCCGAGCGCTGCGAGTTGCTCTTGATCGAGGGCGTTGGCGGATTCCGGGTGCCCCTCGGGCCGAACTACGACACCGCGATGCTGGCCCGGGATCTCGCCGCGCCGGTGGTGCTGGTGGTGGGCATGCGCTTGGGGTGCATCAGTCACGCCCTGCTGACCGCAGAGGCCATCCGGTCCCGCGGCCTGCCGCTGGCCGGCTGGATCGCCAATCAGGTGGATCCCACGATGAACCGCTTCGACGAGAACATCGCAGCCCTCGACGCCCGCCTGGGGTGCCCAAGGCTGGGTGTGCTGCCCCACCGCGTGGACGGGGATCCGGCCGCAATCGCCGATTGCCTCGTGCTGCCACGCCCGACCCCGGCCACGCCGGCAGCCGCCATCGCAATCCTCGACAGCGCCGCCGAACTGGGCGAAGGGCACTCTGGCCGGGTGGTCGTCACCGGCAGCCACGGGGGTGCCAGCGCCGCCCGCTACGCCCTCAGCGCTCGCCCGGCCTTGTGCTTTTTCAACGATGCGGGGGAAGGCAAGGACGGTGCCGGTATCTCGGCCCTCGCGATGCTCGAGGCCCAGGGGCTCGCCGCGGCCTGCTACGGCCACCACTCGGCGCGGATCGGAGATGCCCGGGACGCCTTCGGCAACGGCAAGGTCTCGCGGGTCAACGGCCTGGCCGAGGCGCTGGGGGTGCTTCCGGGGATGTCGGTCGTCGAGGCTGCCAGCCATGCGCGCGGCAGGGGTGATACATCAGAGATGTAAATCCAGTTACGTCTTGATGCAATAGTTCAACCAAACCGTATCGACAGAATTCTTCGTTTGCCGCCATCGGGGGGTGTCTCGTACCTTGCGATCCTGCACCGCACAAACGGTGCTCACAGTACGGAGATATCACCATGAGCAATCGACCCAACCCCACGGTCGAGGCGCGGGCCACGAGCCCTGAGCTGACACCGGAATGCATCAACTCCTATATCGTCCGCGCGCACCAGATGCGCAGCGAGGAACTCTCCCGAGCGTTCGCCGCCGCCTTCTCGGCGCCGCGTCGCCTCCTCGAGCGCTTCCTTGCCCGGCGCCGCAAGCCGGCCACCCGTACGGTCTACTCCTGACGGCAAATCCGCCGCGGGCATCGATGCGGTGCCCGCGCCCTCATCGGGCATCGCCGCATCGGCGGCGTTGCTCGAACAGGCAGATCGCGACTGCCGCCCCCACGTTGAGGGACTCCACCGGCCCAGGCATCGGGATGCGGACCCGCTGGGTCGCCAGCGCCGACAGGGCAGGCCTCAACCCCTGCCCTTCGTTGCCGAAGAGCCACGCCAGCGGTTCGTCGAGCACGCAGTCGTAGAGGCTTCGCGCGCCGTCGCCCAGTTCGGTGGCCAGCACTTCGCCACCGAATTCCACGAGGCGCGATTCGGCATCCACGGGCTCACAGATCTCGAGAGCGAAATGCGCCCCCATGCCGGCGCGCAGCACTTTCGGTGACCACGCCTGGGCGCAGCCATCCGTCAGCCACACCTGGGACGCCGCTGCCGCCGCCGCGGTCCGGAGGATCGTGCCGAGGTTGCCCGCATCCTGGACCGCGTCGAGCACGACGACGGTGCCGCTCGCGGCGGGCGCCGGCGACGCCGGTACCGCCATCAGCGCGAGGATGCCGCTGGGCGACTCAACCGGACTGACCGACGCGAACAGGGCATCGGGCAACTGCGTAACGGGGCAGCCCGCTGCGCTGGCGAGCGCGAGGTAGTCGTGGCGACCCGCGCCGGACGCGGACAGCAGCACCTGCTCGACGCTGCGCCCGGCGCCGAGCGCCGCGCGCAGCAGGTGGTCGCCATCGAGCAGTGTCAGGCCCTGCTTCTTCACCTCCCTGGACGAGCGCGCCAGCGCACGGACCCGCTTGACCAGCGGATTGTCGCGGGAGGTGATCTGCTGCATCAGAAGGCGAGGCCGAGCGTCGCGGTGGCCACGTTGAAGGCACCGAGGCCCAGATTGAGGGCCACCCGCTGCCGGATCGCGTTCAGCGCCTTGGCGCCCCGCGCCCAGTCCTGTTCCTCGACTGCCTGTTTTAGCTGGGGCCAGGGGCCGAGCCAGAGGGTGACGTAGACCCCGATCATGACGAGGCCGACGACCATCATCACGTGCCACGCCATGGGTGCGTGGGCGAAGCCGACCTTGACCAGGGTGCCGATGCCCGAGAACAGGATCAGCCCGATCGACACCCACACCAGCGGGAAGAAGCGCTGGAAGACGCCCCGCCAGAGGCTCAGCCGGTCGGCCGGCGACAGGGCGCCTGCGGCCGGGCGCAGGCAGACGTAGGCGAAGGCCATGCCCCCGACCCAGACGATGACCCCGATCAGGTGCAGGAACAGGGCGATGTTGTGGAAGTTCATCCGGTTTCTCCATCCACCCACAGGGGCGGGTTCTGCAGAATGTCGCGCACCGGGCCGAAGCTGCGGCGGTGGAACGGCTGCACCCCATGGACGCGCAGGGCGTCGAGGTGTGCCTTCGTCGGGTAACCCTTGTGGCTCGCCAGGCCATACTGCGGATAGGACGCGTCGAGCGCCACCATCTGGGCATCGCGCACCGTCTTGGCGAGGATCGAGGCGGCCGAGATGGCCGGCTCCAGCGCATCGCCACCGACCACCGCCCGTGCCTCGCACAGCAGGCCCGGGGGGCAGCGGTTGCCATCAATGAGGGCCAGCGCGGGTGGCGGCGCGAGCGCCTCGATCGCCCGGCGCATGGCCAGCAGGCTGGCGTGCAGGATGTTCAGGCGGTCGATTTCCTCGACGCTGGCCTCGGCTACGTGCCAGGCAAGCGCTTTCTCGCGAATCTCGGCCGCGAGTTGCTCCCGGCGGCGAGCCGTCAGCTTTTTCGAATCGGCCAGGCCCGCAATCGGCCGGGCCGGGTCGAGAATGACCGCCGCGGCGACCACCGGGCCGCACAGCGGCCCCCGCCCTGCCTCATCGACGCCACAGACCCGGCCAGGCGCGCTCACACCGGCTCCAGGTACGGAAGAATCGCCTCCGCGGCCCGGCTGGCCGTGTCCTGTCGGAGGTCCTGGTGCATCTCGGTGAACAGGGCCTCGAGCCGGGCCCGGGCGTCACCGTCGGCAACCCAGGCATCGAGCGCGTCGGCCAGGGCGACCGGCGTTGCCTCGTCCTGCAGCAGCTCCGGCACCACCGAGTCGTTGCACAGGATGTTCGGCAGACCCACCCAGGGCAGGTAGGCCATACGCTTCATCAGGCGGTACTGCCACTGGCCGATGCGGTAGGTGATCACCATCGGCCGCTTGAGCAGCGCCGCCTCGAGGGTCGCGGTGCCGCTGGCGACGAGCACCACGTCGGCGGCGGTCATCGCCTCCCAGGCGTGGCCGCGCATCAGCCGTACCGGCAGCTCGCGCCCCCCGGCCGCATGGATCGCCTGCTCGAAGATGGCCAGCGTTTCGCGGGTGGCCAGCGGCACCAGGAACTGGGCATCGGGGTGACGCTGGGCGAGCACCTGGATGGTCTCGATGAAGAGCGGCCCCAGGTTGCGCGCCTCGGACTGCCGGCTGCCGGGCAGCAGCGCGAAGATCAGTTGCTCGTCGGGCAAGCCGAGCGTCTCGCGGGTCGCCGCGCGGTCGGGTGCCATCGGCAACACATCGGCCAGCGGGTGTCCCACGTAGGTCACGGGGATGCCCCGCGCCTCGTAGAGCGCCGGCTCGAACGGAAACAGGCACAGCATGTGGCTGACGCTGCGCGAAATGCGCTTGATGCGCCCGCCCCGCCAGGCCCAGATCGACGGACTGACGAAGTGGATGGTCGGCAGGCCGCCGGCTTTCAGGCGGGACTCGAGACCGAGGTTGAAGTCCGGCGCGTCGACCCCGATGAAGGCGTTCGGCCGCTCCCGCAGGATGTGCCGGCCCAGCTCGCGCCGAATGCCGGACAGCTCACGGTAGCGCTTGAGGGCATCCACGTAGCCGTGTACGGCGAGCCGCTCGCAGGGCCACATCACGTCGAAGCCCTCGGCCGCCATCTTCGGCCCCCCGATGCCGTAGAACTCGGCGTCGGGCAGGTGGTGCTTCAGGGCGCGGATGAGGTGCGCGGCGAGCAGGTCGCCCGAGGCCTCGCCGGCGACCATCGCGATGCGGACGGTCATCGGTTCAGCGGACGATGCCGCGGTTGCGCACGCCGATGAAGTCGGCAAACAGACGCACGGCCTCGTGCTCGCCGGCGACGGTGTCGATCTGTTCGCGGGCCTCGTCGAGACCAAGGCCGGAACGGTAGAGGAGTCGGTAGGCGCGCTTGATGGCGCTGATCTGCTCGGCGCTGAAACCGCGGCGCTTCAGCCCCTCCGAGTTGATGCCGCGGGGGGCGGCCGGATTCCCGGCCACGGTGACGTAGGGCGGCAGATCCTGCAGCAGCACGGTGCCGACACCACAGAAGGAATGGGCGCCCACCCGGCCGAACTGGTGCACGCCGGTGAAGCCGCCGAGAATTGCCCAGTCGCCCACCTCCACGTGACCGGCGAGGGTCGCGTTGTTGGCGAAGATGGTGTGATCGCCGACGATGCAGTCGTGGGCGACGTGCACGTAGGCCATGATCCAGTTATCGCTCCCGACCCGCGTCACGCCACCGTCCTGGGCCGTACCTACGTTGAACGAGCAATACTCGCGAATGGTGTTGCGGTCGCCAATCTCGAGCCGGGTCGGCTCATCCGCGTATTTCTTGTCCTGCGGGACAGCGCCGACCGAACAGAACTGGAAGATCCTGTTCTGCTCGCCGATGCGGGTGTGCCCCTCGACCACCACGTGGGGGCCGATCCAGGTGTCGCGGCCGATCTCCACATGGGGCCCGATGATCGAGTAGGCCCCGACCTCGACCCCCTCTGCGAGGCACGCATCGGGATGCACGATGGCGGTCGGGTGGATCATGCCAGCTTCTTGAGCGCGCACATCAGCTCGGCCTCGGCCGCGACTTCGCCATCGACGCGGGCGACGGCCTTGTACTTCCAGACGTTGCGCTTGGTGTTGAGGATGGTCACGGTCATCACGAGCTGGTCGCCGGGCGTGACCGGGCGCTTGAAGCGCACGCCATCGATGCCGGCGAAGTACACCACCGAATCGTCGTCCGGCAGCGCGCCCATGGTCTTGAACGAGAGGATCGCAGCGGCCTGGGCCATGGCCTCGACGATCAGCACGCCCGGCATCACCGGGTGGTGCGGGAAATGACCGGGGAAGAACGGCTCGTTCATGGTCACGTTCTTGATCGCGACGATGTGCTCGCCCTCCACCAGCTCATTCACCCGGTCGACCAGCAGGAACGGGTAGCGGTGCGGCAGGTACTGCAGGATTTCGTGGATGTTCATCGCGGCGAGGACCCTTCTTCCAGTTCTGAGATTCGATGTTCGAGGGCGCGTATTTTATCCGCCATCGCGTCAAGGTGGCGGATGTGGGAGAAGTTGCGCACCCAGTCCGCGTGGGGTTGGAGCGGTGGGATGGAGGTGTACATGCCTGGCTTGCGCAGGCTCTTGGCGACGACCGTGCCGCCGGAGACGACCACGTCGTCGGCAATCTCGAGATGACCGACGATGCCGACCATGCCGCCGATCATGCAGCGTTCGCCGATGTGCGTGCTGCCCGCGATGGCCGCCGCGGCAGCGACGATCGAGTGTCGGCCGATACGCACGTTGTGGCCGATCTGGATCTGGTTGTCGAGCTTGACCCCGTCCTCGATCACGGTGTCGTCGATCGCGCCCCGGTCGATGCTGGTGTTGGCCCCCACCTCGACATCGTCGCCGATCACGACTCGCCCGGTCTGGGGGATCTTGACCCACTCCTTCTCGGCACTGCGGGCGAAGCCGAAACCGTCGGCGCCGATCACGACGCCGGAGTGCAGGATGCAGCGCGCACCGACCTGGCAGCCGGGATAGATCGACACGCCCGGGTAGAGGCGCGTGCCGTCGCCGATCGTGACGCCGGCGCCCACGTGGCAGCCGGCGCCGATGATGACGTCGCGACCGATCGAAACCTCGGGGCCAATCCATGCCCCTGGGCCTACCTCGGTACCGGAAGGCAGCGGACTCTCGACGGCCGCCGTCGCGGCCACCACGCCCGAGGCCGCCGGCGGCGGATTCAGGAGCTGCGCGAGCCGCGCAAAATACAGGTAGGGATCGTCTGCGACGATGCGGGGCACGTCGGTGATATCGACGAGCTTCGGCGAAAGGATGATCGCGCCGGCGCGTGAGGCCGCCACCTGCGACTTGTACCGCGGGTTGGCGAGGAAGCCGATGGCATCGGGGCCGGCGTTCTCCAGCGTTGCCACCCGCTCTACGGCCACCGCACCATCACCGATCAACTCGCCGCCGAGGGTCGCGACGATCTCCGTCAGGAGGAAGCTGCGGGCGCTGCCCACGCTCACTTGCCCTCGCCCAGCGCCTTGATCACCTTGTCCGTGATGTCGATCCGCGTGCTGGCGTAGACCGCTTCCTGAAAGATGATGTCGTAGTTCTCGTCGGCGGCGATCTTCTTGATGGCGGTGTTGGCCTTGTCGAGCACGGCGGCCAGTTCCTCGTTGCGGCGCGCGTTGAGGTCTTCGCGGAACTCGCGCTGGGTGCGCTGGACTTCCCGGTTGAGTTCGTTGAACTCACGCTCGCGCTTGCGGCGCTCTTCTGCCGACAAGGTCATGCCATTGGTTTCGAGATCTTCCTGCAGGGTCTTGAGGCGCTCGACGCGGGCCTGAAGGGCCTTGTCGCGGGGCTCGAATTCCTTCTCGAGGCGCTTTTGCGCCTGCACCGCCGGGACCGCCTCGCGCATCACGCGATCGGAATTGACGAAGCCGATCTTGGCCTGCGCCGCGGCGATGCCGGGCAGCGCGACCAGCAAGGCCGCGACGAGCGACATGCCGAATCGTTTCAACTGTGTCTCCACTTGCCTGGGCTCCGAATCAGAATATGGATCCGAGTTGGAACTGGAAGCGTTGGGTCCGGTCGCCCTCTTTCTTGTTGAGCGGCCAGCCGAGGCTGAACTTCAGCGGGCCGATGGGCGAACTCCAGGAAAACGCCAAGCCGGAACTGTAGCGCAATTCCGACAGCTTCAGCGGTTCGCCCTCCCCATAGACCTGGCCGGCGTCGACGAAGGCCGATATGCGGAACGACTTGTCGCGTCCCGACCCGGGCACCGGGAAGTAGAACTCGGCATTGCCGATGATCCGCCGGTCGCCACCGAGGGATTCCCGGTCGCCGGTCGTGCTGTCGATGAACTGCGGGCCGAGCGAACTCTGGTCGAAGCCCCGCACCGAGCCGATGCCGCCCGCGTAGAAACTCTTGTAGAACGGCAGCGGCTTGTTGTCCCAGCCCTTGGCCAAGCCGATCTCGCCATTGAGCATCAGGGTGTAGTCGGAGCCGATCGGGAACCAGCGCTGGTGCTCGTAGATCAGCTTGCCATAGCGCAGCGTGCCCGGCGGCAGGGCCGATTCGAAGAACACCCGCTGGTAGGTGCCCTTGGTCGGATAGAGGAAGCTGTCGCGTTCGTCGCGCGCCCAGCTCACCGTGCCAATCAGGCTCGACACCGATTCGCAGTCGAAATCCTCGCAGAACTGCTTGTAGCGGTCGGGGCTGTCGTCGAAGGTGGTGATCTTGGTGCGATCGACGGCCAGGCCGAAGTTGATCTTGTCATCCTCGGCGATCGGGTAGCCGAAGCGCACCCCGCCACCGATCGACTCGGTCTTGTAGCGGGCCACCGTCAGCGAGGTGGGGTCCACGTTCTTCTGGTAGATGTCCCAGCCCAGGCTGACCCCGTCCACGGTGAAGTACGGGTTCGTAAATGACAGCGAGAGGGTCTTGTTGATCCGGCTGGTGTTGATGTTGAGCGATGCCGAGTTGCCACTGCCGAAGAGGTTCTGCTGGGAGATCGAGGCCGTGATGACCACCTTCTCGGAGCTCGAAAAGCCGGCGCCGAACATCAGGTTGCCGGTGGGCCGCTCCTTGACCGCGAAGTTCAGGTCCACCTGGTCGGAGGTGCCGGCCACCGGCGGGGTCTCGACGTTGACCTCGTCGAAGAAGCCGAGCCGCTCGACGCGCACCCGCGAGCGACTGATCTTGGCGGCGTCGTACCAGGCGCCTTCCATCTGACGCATCTCGCGCCGGACCACCTCGTCGTGGGTGCGGGTGTTGCCCGACACGTCGATACGGCGCACGTACACCCGCCGGCCCGGATCGACGAAGATCGTGAACGCGACCTCCTGCTTCTCCCGGTCCACCTCCGGCGAGGCGTTCACGTTGGCGAAGGCATAGCCCTCGTTGCCGAGCCGGTCGGTGATGGCCTTGTTGGTCTCGGTCAGCTTGCGGCGCGAGAAGGTCTCGCCGGGCTTGACCTTCACCAGCTTGCGGTAGGTCTCCTCGGGCAGGATCAGGTCACCCGTCAGGCGCACCCCGGAGACCGTGTATTTCTGGCCCTCGTTGATGTTGACGGTGATGTAGATGTCCTGCTTGTCGGGCGTGATGGAGACCTGGGTGGCGTCGATGCTGAAGTCCAGGTAGCCCTGGTCGAGGTAGAAGGAGCGCAGCTTCTCCAGATCGGCCGACAGCTTCTGCTTCGAATACTGGTCGTTCTTGGTGTACCAGGTGAGCCAGCCGGGCGTGGTCAGCTGGAAGAGATCGAGCAATTCCTCGCTGCCGAACGCGCGATTGCCGACGATACCGATCTTGCGGATCTTGGCGGCCTCGCCCTCCACCACATTGAAGTTCACCGCCACCCGGTTGCGCTCCATCGGCGTCACGCTGGTGCTGATCTTGGCCGAGTAGAGACCCTTCGACAGGTACTGCCGCTTCAACTCCTGCTCGGCGCGATCCAGCAGTGCCCGGTCGAAAATGCGCGACTCGGACAGGCCGACCTCGCGCAGGCCCTGCTTGAGCCCGTCCTTCTCGAAGGCCTTGACCCCCTCGAAGTTGACCTGGGCAATCGCAGGCCGCTCGTCGACCACGACGACCATCACCTTGCCGTCCGCCTCGATGCGCACATCGCGGAAGAAGCCGGTGGCGTAAAGGGCCTTGATCGACGACGACGCAGCGGATTCGGTCAGCTGGTCGCCGACACGCACCGGCAGATAATTGAAGACGGTACCCGCTTCTGTGCGCTGGATGCCCTCGACACGGATGTCCTGGATCACGAACGGCTGGAAGGCCGCGGCAGGCAATGGCACGGCCAGCAGGGCCGCAATGAGCCCGGGTAGAAGCTTAGGGTTCATGAAATGGTCAGCCCGAGATCAGGCGATTGATGTCGTTGTAGAACGCAAAGGCCATCAGCATCACCAGCAGTGCAAGACCTACCTGCTGGCCGATCTCCATGATGCGGTCCGGAACCGGACTGCCCTTGACGATTTCGACGAGATAATACAGTAAGTGCCCGCCATCCAGCACCGGAATGGGCAGCAGGTTCAGGACTCCGAGCGAGATGCTGATCAGGGCCAGGAACTTGAGATAGTGGGGAATGCCCATCTTGGCCGACTGACCGGCGAAGTCGGCAATGGTGACCGGCCCCGACAGGTTCTTCCACGACACATCGCCGACGATCATCCGGCCGATCACCGAGACACTGAGGACGGAGGTCTCCCAGGTCTGCTGCACGGCCTTGCCCAGGGCCTCGACGACGCCGTAGCGCACGGTGGCGAACATGCGCTCGCGGAGGGTCGGATCTTCCGCCACCGCCACGCCGATCCGGGCCACCGGCTGACCACCGACCGTCTCGATGGAAGGCGTCACCTGATGCGCGACGCGGTCACGACCACGCTCGACCTCGATCGCCAGGGTGCGCCCCTCGGACGCGATCACCTGCTCGACCAGCGCCGCCCAGTCGGCAACCGGCTGCCCGTCGATGGCGACGACGCGGTCGCCCACCTGGATGCCAGCCTGCTCGGCCGGACCGTCCGGGATCATGCGGCCGATCACGGCCGGCAGGTGGGGGCGGATCGGGCGCAGGCCGAGCTGGTCGAGCACGTCGCCAGCCTCCGCCTCGAGGGAGGTCCCCGCCAGCGAGATGCTGCGCTCGACCACCTGGCTGGCACCGTCGGGCCGGACCGAAAGCTGGATGCGCGCGCCGTCCAGGGCATGCTGCAGCATCGCCCAACGCAGCTCCTGCCAGCTGCGCACCGACTCCCCTTCGACGCCGACGATGCTGTCGCCGGCAAGCAGCCCGGCCTCGGCCGCGGCAGTCGCCGCCGCCGGCGCGTCGATGCGCGAGCGCAGCTCCTCGGAGCCATAGACGAACAGACCCCAGTACAGGGCAATGGCCAACAACAGGTTGGCGAGGGGGCCCGCCGCGACGATCGCAAAGCGCTTGCCGACGGTCTGCCGGTTGAAGGCCCGGTAAACCTCGTGGGCGGGCACTTCGCCCTCGCGCTCGTCGAGCATCTTGACGTAGCCGCCCAGCGGAAAGGCCGCCAGCGACCACTCTGTGCCGTCGGCACCCAGGCGCCGCGTCAGCAGGGGCTTGCCGAAGCCCACCGAGAAGCGCAGCACCTTGACGCCACACCAGCGCGCGACGAGGTAGTGCCCCAGTTCGTGGAACACGATCAGTACGCCGAGGGCCAGCGCGAACGGAATCAGGTAGTCGAGAAGAGTCATCGTTCCTCAGGCGGCGATCGCACGGCGCGCCAGTTCGCGCGCCGCACGGTCGGCATCGAATACATCCTGCAAGCTGCAGACCGCAGCCGTGCCGAAGTGTTCCAGCACCCGACGGCAAACGTCGGCGATGCCGGTGAAGCCGAGCCGGCGTTCGAGAAAGGCCTCGACCGCGACTTCGTTGGCCGCGTTCAGCACCGCTGCTGCGCTACCACCAGCCCGTAGCGCCTCGAAGGCCAGGCCGAGGCACGGGAAGCGCGCCAGGTCGGGCCGCTCGAAGTCCAGCCGTGCCACCTCGAAGAGATCGAGGGAGGCGACCCCCGAGTCGATGCGCTCCGGATAGGCCAGGGCGTGGGCGATGGGCGTGCGCATGTCCGGATTGCCGAGCTGCGCCAGGACCGAGCCGTCGGTGTACTCGACCATCGAATGGATGACGCTCTGGGGGTGGATCACCACCTGGATCTGGTCCGCGCCCGCCCCGAACAGCCAGTGAGCCTCGATGACCTCGAGCCCCTTGTTCATCATCGTAGCGGAGTCGACCGAGATCTTGCGGCCCATGACCCAGTTGGGGTGAGCGCAGGCCTCCTCCGGCGTGACATCCACCAATGAAGCCGGCTCCCGGGTGCGGAAGGGTCCGCCCGACGCGGTCAGCAGGATGCGCCGCACGCCCTCGTCCGCCAGCCCACGAAAGCCGGCCGGCAGGGCCTGGAAGACGGCGTTGTGTTCGCTGTCGATCGGCAGAAGGCTCGCCTTCCCGGCACGCACCGTATCCATGAAGAGCGCACCGGACATGACCAGCGCCTCCTTGTTGGCGAGCAGCACCTGCTTGCCGCTCTGCGCCGCGGCGAGCGCCGGCGCCAGGCCGGCCGCGCCGACGATGGCGGCCATCACGCAATCGACCGCATCATCCGACGCCACCTGGCAAAGGGCCGCCTCGCCCCACAGAATCTCGGGACGACACGTACCATCCAGCTCCGCCTCGAGCTGCCGGGCAGCCTCGGGGCTGCCGACGACCACGACGGCAGGGCGAAACAGGGGGATCTGCTCGAGCAGGACGTCAACCCGGCTGTGGGCCGTCAGGGCAAAGACCGCATAGCGGTCCGGATGGCGGCGGATGACGTCGAGCGTGCTGCGCCCGATCGAACCGGTCGCACCGAGGATGGTGACTTGCTTCATGTCCTTCCTTGCCCCCGGGGGCTCAGGCGCCAGCCAGCCACAGCCCGGCAAGGGCCACGATCGGCAGGGTCGAAGTCAGGCTGTCGATGCGGTCGAGCAGGCCGCCGTGCCCCGGCAGGAGCTTTCCGCTGTCCTTGACGCCGGCCTGGCGCTTGGCGAGGGACTCGAACAGATCGCCCCAGATACTGACCACGGTATGAATGACGCTGGCGCCCGCGAGCAGCACGATATTCAGCGGCGTGGGGGCCATGGCGCCGGTCGCAAGGGCGACCACCAGAGCATAGATCGCCACGCCGGCGATCGCACCGTAGGCCCCCTCCCGGCTCTTGCCGGGGCTGATGCTCGGGGCCAGCTTGACGCGACCGAAGCGTTTTCCGGCGAAGTAGGCGGCCACGTCAGCCATCCACACCGAGGCCATGATCGCCAGCAGCCACCCCGCGCCGAACTGCTGGCGCAGGACGATGAGGGCAAGGGCGGGCGGCACGAGCAGGATGGCCCCGACCGCCAGTCCCGCCCAGCCCCGGGGCACCGGCCACCGTCGCGTCAGCCAGATCGGCACGACGAGCAGCCAGAAAGCGCTCCCGAGGGCGAACAGCGTCAGGCTCGGCCAGTGGGTCTCGACAACCTGCCCGCTTGGCGCCATCACCAGGACGAGCACCGCCATCAGGCTGCAGAACACTAGACGGGTCGGGCCACGGGCGTGGATGAGCCCGGTCCATTCCCAGCCACCGAGCGCGGCGATCAGGGCGGCGAAGACAATCCAGGCCGGGCCGGGCGCACCAAACAGGAGGGCGCCGAGGACGGCAACCAGAATCAGGGCCGTGATCACCCGCGTTCTAAGCATCGCCGGGGGCGTCCTCCTGGCCCCCTTTGAGCTGCTCGCTGGTCCGGCCGAAGCGCCGCTCCCGCTTGCGGTAGGAGCGGATCGCCTCACCGAGCGCCTGCTCGTCGAAGTCGGGCCAAAGGGTCTCGGTGAAGTACAGCTCGGTGTAGGCGAGTTGCCACAGCAGGAAGTTGCTGATCCGCTGCTCTCCACCGGTGCGGATGAAGAGATCCGGCTCCGGAGCGTAGGCCAGTGTCAGGTGGGCGGACAGCGCCTCTTCGCTGAATCCGCTGCGCCGCTCGGGCTCTGCGGCCAGCATGCGCTCCATGGCCTGCATGATGTCCCAGCGGCCGCCGTAGTTGGCGGCGATCGTCAGGGTCAGGCGCTCGTTGCCGGCAGTGCGCGCCTCGGCTTCGCGGATGAGTTGCACCAGCGAGGCGTCAAAGCGCTCGAGGTCGCCGATGACACGGAAGCGGATGCCGTTCTCGTGGAGCCGGTCGAGTTCCTTCTGCAGCGACTTCAGGAAGAGCTGCATCAGGAACGACACCTCGTCCGCAGGACGACGCCAGTTCTCAGAACTGAACGCAAACAGGGTCAGGAACTCGACACCTTGGTCGATGCAGGCGCGTATCACCGCGCGCACCGACTCGACGCCCCGGGCGTGGCCGGCAACCCGCGGCATCATGCGGCGACGCGCCCACCGGCCGTTGCCGTCCATGATGATCGCGACATGGCGCGGCCCCCGCTCGGTGTCGGGAATCGCGCGTGTCGAACTGACGAAGGGAATGCCCAAAACGGCGCCTCGTGGCTAAACGACGGGAGGCGCGATCAGATCTGGAGGAGTTCCTGCTCTTTCTGTTCCAGCAGGCTGTCGACTTCGGCGACGTAGCGGTCGGTGATCTTCTGAACCTCGTCCTGGCCGCGACGCTCGTCGTCTTCAGAGATGTCCTTGGCCTTGGTCGCGTCCTTGAGGTGGTTGTTGGCGTCGCGGCGGATGTTGCGGATCGCCACCTTGGCGGTCTCGCCTTCGTGCTTGACCACCTTGATCAGCTCTCGCCGACGCTCTTCAGTGAGGGCCGGCATCGGCACGCGGATGATGTCGCCCTGGTTCGACGGGTTGAGGCCCAGATCCGAGTCGCGGATCGCTTTTTCGACCTTCGAGAACATGGGCTTCTCCCAGGGCTGGACGCCGATCGTGCGGGCGTCCAGAAGGGAGATGCCGGCCACCTGGTTCACCGGCACCATGCTGCCGTAGTACTCGACCATGACGTGATCGAGCAGGCCCGTGTGGGCCCGGCCGGTACGCACCTTGGCCAGGTCGGCCTTGAGCGCCTCGATCGACTTCTTCATCTTCTGTTCGGCGTTGTTCTTGGTCTCGGCGATCATCGATCGACTCCTTAGCAGTAGACGAGCGTGCCTTCATCCTCTCCCATCACGACCCGCCTGAGGGCGCCGGACTTGAAGATGCTGAACACATTGATCGGCAGGCGCTGGTCGCGGCACAGCGCGAACGCTGTCGCATCCATGACCTGCAGGTTGCGGCTGATGGCTTCGTCGAAACTGAGCTTCGGGAAGCGCGTCGCTTCCGGGTCCTTCTTCGGATCGGCGGTGTAGATACCGTCGACCTTGGTGGCCTTGAGGACAATCTCGGCCCCGATCTCGGAACCCCGAAGGGCCGCGGCGGTGTCAGTCGTGAAGAAGGGATTGCCGGTACCGGCCGCGAAGATCACCACGCGACCGTCCTCGAGGTAGCGGATGGCCTTGCCGCGGATGTAGGGTTCCACGACCTGGTCCATCGTCAGGGCCGACTGGACACGGCTGACGATGCCTGCGCGACGCATCGCGTCAGACAGCGCCATGGCGTTCATGACGGTCGCGAGCATGCCCATGTAGTCGGCGGTGGCGCGGTCCATGCCGGAGGCTGCACCGGCCATGCCACGAAAGATGTTGCCGCCGCCAATCACGACACCCACCTGGACACCCAGTCGGGTGATCTCGGCGATGTCGTTGACGATCCGGCCAACGACCTCCTCGTTGATGCCGTAGGCGTCATCGCCCATCAGGGCTTCGCCGGAGAGCTTGAGGAGAATGCGTCTGTAGGCGGCGGCCACGATTGCAGCCCGCTTACTTCTGAGCCGCAGCGGCCTGGGCGGCCACTTCGGCAGCGAAGTCGCTGCTCTTCTTCTCGATGCCCTCGCCGACGACGAACAGCGTAAAGCTGGCCACCGATGCGTTGCGCGCCTTGAGCAGCTGCTCGATGGTCTGCTTGCCATCCTCGGCCTTGACGAAGACCTGGCCCAGCAGGGTCACGTCCTTCAGGTACTTCTGGACGGTGCCTTCGGCGATCTTCTCGAGAATGTTCTCCGGCTTGCCACCCTCGCGGGCCTTCTCGATCGCGATACGACGCTCAGCCTCGAGCAGTTCGGCCGGCACGCCACTGGCGTCAAGCGCCTTGGGCTTGCTCGCGGCGATGTGCATGGCCAGATCCTTGCCGAGCTGGTCGTCGCCGCCGACCAGATCGACCAGCACGCCGATCCGCGAGCCGTGGATGTAGCTGGACAGGGCGCCCTGCGCATCGATGCGCACGAAGCGCCGGATGCTCATGTTCTCGCCGATCTTGCCGACCAGCGCGGAACGGGTCTCTTCGACCGTCTTGTCGCCGATCTTCAGAGCCGACAGCGCCTCGACATCAGCCGGGTTCTGGCTGACCACCAGCTTGGCCACTTCAGCGCCCAGCCCGAGGAAGTCGTCGTTCTTCGAGACGAAGTCGGTCTCGCAGTTCAGCTCGACCATCGCACCCAGCTTGCCGTCGGCGGAGATCTCCACCGCGACCACGCCTTCGGCGGTAATCCGGCTGGCTGCCTTGGTGGCCTTGTTGCCCAGCTTGACGCGGAGGATCTCCTCCGCCTTGCCCATGTCGCCGTCCGCTTCGGACAGCGCCTTCTTGCATTCCATCATCGGCGCGTCGGTCTTCTCGCGCAGATCCTTGACCATGCCTGCGGTAATTGCCGCCATGCTTGCTCCTGCTAAGTTCTGTTCAATCTTCGGTGTCGTTTCGGGGGCTCGCTCAGGCTTCGCCTTCGCCGGCCTCTTCCTCGACCTCGACGAACTCGTCGCCACCGGCGGCAACGATCTCCTGAACCACCTGGTTGCGACCGGCCAGCACCGCATCGGCCACGCCACGGGCGTACAGGCGGATGGCGCGGGAGGAGTCGTCGTTACCCGGAATGACGTAGTCCACTTCGTCGGGAGAGTGGTTAGTATCGACCACCGCAACGACCGGGATACCCAGCTTGCGGGCTTCGGTGACGGCGATCTTGTGATAGCCGACATCAATGATGAACAGGGCGTCGGGCAGGCCGCCCATTTCCTTGATGCCGCCGATGGACTTCTGGAGCTTGACCAGCTCGCGGGACATCATCAGGGCTTCCTTCTTGGACAGACGCTCCATGGAGCCGTCTTCCACCATCGCTTCCATGTCCTTGAGGCGCTTGATCGATTGCTTGACCGTCTTGAAGTTGGTCAGCATGCCACCGAGCCAACGCTCGTCAACGTACGGCATGCCGGCGCGCTGGGCTTCCTCGGCGACGATCTCGCGGGCCTGGCGCTTGGTGCCGACGAACATGACCTGACCGCGGTTGGCGGCCAGCTTGCGCACGTACTCCATCGCCTCCTGGTACTTGACCATGGTCTTTTCGAGGTTGACGATGTGGATCTTGTTGCGCTGGCCGAAGATGTACGGGGCCATGCGCGGATTCCAGAAACGGGTCTGGTGACCAAAGTGGACGCCGGCTTCCAGCATCTGGCGCATCGTGACGGACATAGAAACTCCAATGATTCGTAAGGGTTGAGCCTCCGCCGGGCATTCGAGTGAGCGACCGCCGCCTCTGCGACTTGCCGCCCACACCCTCGATTGCACTGCACCCGGCGTGTGGATTTTGAACGGCGGTCTCCGCCGGTCAAGCCCGAGATTATAGCCCTTTCCCGAATTCGCACTCAAGCCGCTTGCCAAGCATGCTGCAGTGCACGCGATTGCCGCCACACACGCCATCAGCTAGGCTTGGCCGCTGGCATTCAGAAGAACGAGAACCATGAGCGTCACGATCAAGTCCCCTGCAGATATCGAGAAGATGCGCATCGCGGGCCGCCTGGCCTCCGAAGTGCTGGACTTCATCGAAGCCCACGTCCAACCCGGCGTCACGACGGAAGCGCTCGACCGGCTCTGCCATGACTATATGGTCGAGCAACAGGGCTGCGTACCGGCACCTCTGAACTACGCCCCTCCGGGCTACCGCCCCTACCCGAAGTCGATCTGCTCGTCGATCAACCATCAGGTATGTCACGGCGTACCGGGTCCCAAAGCCCTGAAGAAGGGCGACATCGTCAATCTGGACATCACCGTCATCAAGGACGGCTATCACGGCGACACCAGCCGGATGTTCCAGGTGGGCGCCACTTCGATCCTCGCCAAGCGCCTGTGCGAGGTTACTTACGAGTGCCTCTGGCTCGGCATTGCCCAGGTCCGCCCAGGCGCCCGCCTGGGTGACATCGGCCACGCGATCCAGCGTCACGCCGAGGGCTGCGGCTTTTCGGTGGTCCGCGAATTCTGCGGTCACGGCATCGGCACCAAGTTTCACGAGGAACCCCAGGTGCTGCACTACGGCCGGCCCGGCACCGGACTCGAGTTGCGCGAAGGCATGATCTTCACGATCGAGCCGATGATCAATGCCGGCAAGGCCGCGATCTCCGAACTGCCCGACGGCTGGACGATCGTGACCAAGGACCGCAGCCTGTCCGCCCAATGGGAGCACACGATCCTGGTGACGGCCGACGGCGCCGAGGTCCTGACCCGCTCGGCCGGTGCGCCCGGCATCCCCGAGCTCGTCGCCGATCAATTCACGACCCGCTAAGCGCAGGAGACTGGCTTTTTGAACGACACCGCCGACCCCCTGATTGCCGAACTCAGGGACGCCCACAAATCCGGCTTCGATCGCCTGGTCGCGCAATACCAGACCCGCCCGGTCACCGGTCCGATGCTCAAGGGGCGCTCGCGACTGGTGGACGGCATCCTCGAGCGCATGTGGCGCGCCTTCGAGATGCCCGAGGACCTGGCCCTTGTCGCGGTCGGCGGCTATGGTCGTGGCGAACTCTACCCCTACTCCGATGTGGACATCCTCTTGCTCCTGCCTCGCGAGGAGACGCCGGACATCCGCAGCCGAATCAGCGGCCTGATCACCGCCCTCTGGGACATTGGCCTCGAGATCGGCCAGAGCGTCCGTACCATCGACGACTGCCTGCGCGAGGCGGCCGAAGACATCACGGTTGAAACCAATCTGCTCGAGGCGCGGCTGCTGGTGGGCGACGCCAGGCTTTTCGAACGGTTCGCCGGTGCGTTGCGCGCCCAGCTTTCCGTGCCGGAGTTCTTCGACGCCAAGCATTCCGAGCAGGAGCAGCGATACGCGCGCTACCAGGACACCCCCTATTCCCTCGAGCCCAACTGCAAGGAGAGCCCGGGCGGCCTGCGCGACATCCAGATGCTGATCTGGATCAGCCGTGCCGCCGGCTACCAGGACGACTGGCGTGAGTTGCTGCGCCGCGGCCTCGTAACTGGCTCGGAAGCGCGGGAGCTCCGGGAAGTCGAACGCTTTCTGCAGCACGTCCGGATCCGCCTCCACCTGCTCGCGGGGCGCCGCGAGGATCGGCTCCTCTTCGATCACCAGGAGCAACTCGCGCGGGCCTTCGACTGCGAGCCCCAGGGCGGCAAGCGAGCCTCCGAGGTGTTCATGCAGAGCTACTACATCAACGCCAAGAAGGTCACCCAGCTCAACACCATCCTGCTGCTGAACTTTGCCGAGCAGTTCCTGGCCGACCAGAACGCGCCGGCAATGGTCATCAATGAGAACTTCCAGACCATCCGCGAGCTGCTCGACATCCGCGACGAGGGCGTCTTCAGCCGCAACCCGACGGCCCTGCTCGAGTGCCTGCTGATCCTCGAACAGCGTTCGGAACTCAAGGGCCTGACCGCACGCACGATCCGATCGATCTGGCAGCATCGCAACCGGATCAACGCCGAGTTCCGAGCAGACCCGGCCAATCGGGCTCTGTTCCTGTCCCTGCTCCAGCAGCGGCGGGGGATCGTCGCCACCTTCCGCCGGCTGAACCAGTTTGGCCTGCTGTCCCGCTACCTGCCGTCGTGGAACAAGATCCTGTGCCAGATGCAGCATGACCTGTTCCACGTCTATACGGTGGACCAGCACTGCCTCGTGGTCATGCGCAACCTGCGCCGCTTCACGATGGCCGAGCATGCCCACGAGTACCCGTTGATGTCGCGGCTGATCCTGGCCTTCGACGAGCCCTGGCTGCTCTACGTCACCGCCCTTTTCCACGACATTGCCAAGGGTCGCGGGGGAGATCATTCGGAACTCGGAACGGTGGATGCCCGCCAGTTCTGCGATGAACACGACCTGCCTGCGGAGCACACGGAGCTTGTCGTATGGCTGGTCCGACACCACCTCACCATGTCCCACGTGGCCCAGAAGCAGGACATTGGTGATCCGGCAGTGATCGAGCAGTTCGCCGAGCTGGTCGGCGACGAGCGCCGCCTGTCGGCACTCTATCTGCTGACCCATGCCGACATCCGCGGCACCAGCCCCAAAGTCTGGAATGGCTGGAAGGCCAAGCTGCTGGAGGATCTCTTCCACGCCACCCGACGCCTGCTACGCGGCGCCACCCCCCAGCAGGCGCTGGGCGCCGACGCCCGCACCGAGGAGGCACGCCGCCTGCTCCGCTACTACGGCCTGCGGCCCGAGACCGAGAAGCCCCTGTGGCGGCACCTGGACCAGCTCTACTTCCTGCGCCACACGCCGGACGAGATCGCCTGGCACACGCGCCAGCTCTACTACCGCGACGCGCCTGAGGCTCCGATCATCAAGGCCCGCCTGGTCGAGAGCGGCGACGCGATCCAGGTGATGGTCTACACGCCGGACGCCAAGGACCTGTTCATGCGCCTGTGCGGCAGCATCGCACGCCTCGGTTTCACCATCCTCGACGCCAAGATCCACACCACCAAGCACGGCTTCGCGCTCGACAGCTTCATGCTGCAGAATCCCGAGGAAGGCCCCCACTACCGGGACATCATCGCCCTGCTCGAGCACGATCTGGCAGAGCGCCTCGACCAGGAAGCCGCCGTCGAGCGTCCGCCCGGCGGGCGAGTGTCGCGCAAGCTGCGGCACTTCCCGATGACGCCGCGGGTGGACATCCGCCAGGACGAAGCCGGCCGACGCTACACCCTGACCCTGTCCGCTGCCGACCGGCCTTTCCTGCTCTACGACGTGGCCGACGTACTCGCTCGCAGCAACGTGTCGCTGCACTCTGCAAAGATCGCCACGCTCGGCGAGCGGGTTGAGGACACCTTCGTGGTCAGCGGCGGCTCGCTCGCAAACACCCAGACCGTCCTCCGCATCAAGCAGGAATTGCAGGAGCGCCTTCGCATCTGAGGCGAAGGCGAGGCTCAGCCCGGATCGAACTGGGTGCGCAGGGCCGCCACCTCGCCTTCGAAACCGAAACACTCCATGTTCCGCATGCGGCGCGGATAGAGCACGCCATCGAGATGATCGCACTCGTGCTGCACGACGCGCGCGTGAAAGCCGCTCACCGTCCGGTCGATCGCCTGACCCTGCGGATCGGTTCCGGTATAGCGCACGTGCCGGTAACGGGGTACCAGCCCGCGCAGGCCGGGCACCGAAAGACAGCCTTCCCAATCCTCCAGGATGTCGTCGGCGAGGGGCGTGATGACGGGATTGACGAGCATGGTGAGCGGGATCGGCGCCGCATCCGGATAGCGCGGATTCGACTTCACCTCGAACACCACAACCCGCAGGGAGACACCAATCTGCGGTGCGGCCAGCCCGGCGCCATCGAGGTGTCGCATGGTGTCGAGCAGATCCGTGACCAGATCATCGAGCTCGGGCGACGGGCAGGCTTCGACGGGCCTGGCCACTTCCAGGAGCCGCGGATTGCCCATCCGGAGGACAGCGCGAATCATGCCTCGCAAAGGCCGGCAAGCAGGGTCCGGACCCGCTGCATGGCCTCCTGAAGGACGGCTTCGATCGAATCGAAGCAGATTGCGTCGGCGCTGTTGCCGCGACCGGCAGCGAAATTCGCCACCACGTTGATGGCCCCGTAGGCCATGTCGAGTTCACGGGCCAGCGCGGCCTCGGGCATCGCGGTCATGCCGACCACGTCGGCGCCATCCCGCTCCAGCCGGTTGACCTCGGCAGCCGTCTCGAGCCGGGGACCCTGGGTTGTCGCGTAAACACCCCCATCCACCACTTCGATGCTGGCCACCGCTGCCGCGGCCAGCAGACGCTGGCGCAGACCCTCGTCGTAGGGCCGGGTGAAGTCGATATGGCGAACCGGATCCTCGCCCCCCTCGAAATAGGTGGTCTTGCGGCCGGAGGTGTAGTCGATGATCTGGTCGGGCACGACCAGCGCTCCGGGCCCAAGGTCGGCACGAATGCCTCCGACCGACGCGACCGACACCACCTGCGACACCTTGGCCTGCTTGAGGGCCCACATGTTGGCGCGGTAATTCACGAGATGCGGTGGAATCGTGTGGCCGTAGCCGTGGCGCGCGAGGAAAACCACCGGACGGTCACACAGGGTGCCGAACATCAGCGCTCCGGAAGGCTCGCCATAGGGCGTGCGGGCCACCTCCCTGCGCACCACGTCGAAATTGGCCAGCTGGGTCAGCCCGCTGCCACCGATGATTGCCAGCATCGCTTGGTCTCGCCAGAAATGGGTCAGCGATGGTAGCACGCGTCGGTTCGCGGGCGGCGCACCGCCCGAAACGGGAGATGCTGCAACGCGCAACGCCGTGATATCATGAAAGGCTGACCAAAATTAGCTTCCCGACCCCAATGTCCCGCTCCCAACGCAACATCGCGATCATCGCCCACGTCGACCACGGCAAGACGACCCTTGTCGATCAGCTCCTGCGCCAGTCCGGCACGTTCCGCGACAACCAGCAGGTGTCCGAACGGGTCATGGACTCCAACGACCTCGAGAAGGAACGTGGCATCACGATCCTCTCGAAGAACTGCGCCATCGACTACAAGGGCACCCACATCAACATCGTCGACACCCCGGGCCACGCCGATTTCGGCGGCGAGGTCGAGCGGGTGCTGTCGATGGTCGACGGCGTCCTGCTGCTGGTTGACGCGGTCGAGGGGCCGATGCCCCAGACCCGCTTCGTGACCCGCAAGGCGCTCGCGCTCGGCCTCAAGCCGATCGTCGTGATCAACAAGATCGACCGCCCCGGCTCGCGACCCGACTGGGTCATCAACCACACCTTCGACCTCTTCGACAAGCTGGGCGCCACCGAGGAGCAGCTCGACTTCCCCGTCGTCTTCGCCTCGGCCCTGAACGGCTTCGCGATGCTCGAGGCCGACAAGCCCGGCACCAACATGGATCCGCTCTTCGAGGCCGTCCTCAAGCACGTGCCCGAGCCCGACGTGGACGCCAGCGCGCCGCTGCAGATCCAGATCTGCTCCCTCGACTACTCCACCTACATCGGCCAGCTCGGCATCGGCCGCATCACCCGCGGCAGCCTCAAGCCCAATCAGGAGGTCGTCGTGATGTACGGCGACGAGAACCGGGGCAAGGCCAAGGTCAGCCAGGTGCTCGGCTTCAAGGGCCTCGAGCGGGCGCCGACCGAGCGCGCCGAAGCCGGCGATATCGTGCTGGTGGCCGGTATCGACCAGGTGGGTATCGGCGTCACCCTGTGCGACCCGGACAACCTGGCCGGCATGCCGCCGATCGCGGTGGATGAGCCCACCCTGACCATGAACTTCATGGTCAACACCTCGCCCCTGGCCGGCCGCGAGGGCAAGTTCGTGACCAGCCGGCAGATCCGCGAGCGCCTCGACCGCGAGCTGCTCAAGAACGTGGCCCTGCGCGTCGCCGCCACCAACGACGCCGACGTCTTCGAGGTCTCGGGACGCGGCGAGCTGCACCTGACCATCCTGCTCGAGAACATGCGTCGCGAGGGCTACGAACTGGCCGTCGGGCGGCCGCGGGTGGTCTTCAAGGAGATCGACGGGGTCAAGTGCGAGCCCTACGAGATGCTCACCGTCGACGTCGAGGACGAGCACCAGGGCTCGGTCATGGAGGAACTTGGCCGCCGTCGTGGCGAGCTGCAGGACATGGCCCCGGACGGCAAGGGCCGCACCCGCCTCGAGTACCGCATCCCGGCCCGCGGCCTGATCGGCTTCCAGGGCGAGTTCCTGACCCTGACCCGTGGCACCGGCCTCGCCAGCCACGTCTTCGACGACTATGGCCCGATGGCCGGCGCGATGGCCGAGCGACGCAACGGCGTGCTGGTCTCCCAGGAAGAAGGTCCGGCCGTAGCCTATGCGCTGTGGAAGCTGCAGGACCGGGGCCGGATGTTCGTCAGCCCCGGCGATGCGCTCTATGAGGGCATGATCATCGGCATCCACACCCGCGACAATGATCTCGTCGTGAACCCCATCAAGGGCAAGCAGCTGACCAACGTGCGGGCCTCGGGCAAGGACGAGGCGGTGAACCTGACCGCGCCGATCCAGCTCACCCTCGAATCGGCGATCGAGTTCATTGCCGACGACGAGGTGGTGGAGATCACGCCGAAGAGCATCCGCCTGCGCAAGCGCTATCTGAAGGAACACGAGCGCAAGCGCGCGAGCCGCGAAGCGGGCTGACCCCCCGGCTTCCTCGGAACGAAAAAAAGGCACGGTGCGAACCGTGCCTTTTTCTTTTTTTGACCCCGACCTCAGGCGGCCTTGGGCTTGGGTCTGGCTCTGGGTTTGTCGTCCTCCCGCGATGCCAGGTAGGCGGCGAAGGCCTGCCCCACCTCCGGGTGCTTGAGCCCCAGCTCCAGGGTGGCCTGCAGATAGCCCAGCTTGGAGCCGCAGTCGTAGCGTACGCCCTTGAACTGGTGGGCGAGCACCGCCTCCTCCTTCAGCAGCGAGGCGATCGCATCGGTAAGCTGGAGTTCGCCGCCGGCGCCCGGATCGATGCGACGCAGGTGCTCGAAGATGCTGCCGGTCAGGACATAGCGACCGACCACCGCCTGGGTCGTCGGGGCCGCCTCGGGCTTGGGCTTCTCGACGATGCCGGTGACCCGCTGCACCTCGCCGTCGTCCCGCTCGGTGCTGACGATGCCGTAGCTGCCGGTCTGCTCGCGGGGCACGTTCATGACCCCCAGCACAGAGCAGCGGTGGTAGTCGTATACCTCGACCATCTGCTTGAGCACCGGCCCCTCGCCCTCGCCGTCGAGGAGGTCGTCGGCGAGCAGCACGGCGAACGGGTCGTCACCGACGACCGGCGCGGCGCATAGCACGGCGTGGCCAAGACCGAGGGCCTCGGGCTGTCGGATGTAGATGCAATTGACGCCGTCGGGCACCGTGTCCCGCACGATCTTGAGCAGCGCCTCCTTGCCTCGCGCCTCGAGTTCGGTTTCGAGCTCGTAGGCCTTGTCGAAGTGGTCCTCGATGGCGCGCTTGGAGCGGCCGGTGATGAAGACCAGGTCGGTCACGCCGGCGGCCACAGCCTCCTCCACCGCATACTGAATCAGCGGCTTGTCGACGATCGGCATCATTTCCTTCGGGCTGGCCTTGGTGGCCGGCAGGAAACGGCTGCCGAGACCCGCGACGGGGAATACGGCTTTAGTCAGTTTTTTCATGTGCTTCAAATTCTCCCTTGCGGCAAGCAGCGCTAGGCTCGATCCTCAAGCAACGCCATCAAAGCGGCCTGATCCAGCACCGCAACCCCTAGTGCGTTGGCCTTTTCGAGCTTGCTGCCCGCGTCGACCCCAGCCACCACGTAATCAGTTTTCTTCGAGACCGAACTGGTTACCCGCCCGCCGGCCGCTTCGATCAACTCCGTGGCCCCGACCCGGCTCATATCCGGTAGCGTACCAGTCAGCACAAAGGTCTTGCCTACCAGTCCACTAGGTTGATTCTTAGTTTCTGTTCGATGATCGCCCACCCAAATATCAAGCAACTTCAGCTCAAACACTAAGTCCTGAGCAAACGGTGACTTCACTCTTCTATATGCAGCCGAAGCTTGCCCTTCAGAAACTCCAGCTAAATTCTCAAAAGCTAGAGCCGAATCTACCGCGAGGATCTCATCAAAGTTCGAAAATGCGTTACAAATTCTTTGAGATCCAGATCTCCCGAGGCCATCCGATCTGAAATGGTATCCACCTACACTGCTACCCTCGATTTCGCGAAGAGCTTCGAGAACGTCAACTGCTCCGACCTTTCGAACTCGGACATCCTGTAATTCAATACATACGAATCTACCCTGCGACACCATGCGATCGAGAACTGCTCCATTCTGAGAAGCTTGCATGAACTCCCTAATCAAGACTGCGGTACCAAGACCGACATCGCGAACAAGAGAAAGACTCCGTACAGAGGCGTTTCGCAGTGCATCCAGCGTTCCAAAAAATTCTGCAAGTGACTTTGCAGTTGACTCCCCAACGCTTGGAATCCCAATGGCAAATATCAGTCGACCGAGAGATCTCTTCCTAGCATCTTGAATCGAATCATACAAATTCGTCGCGGACTTGAGTTTGAAGCCCGGCAACTTAAGCAGAGATTCCGTCGTGAGCTGATAAAGGTCCGACGGATCAGATATAAGTTGCAAATTGAGCAAACTATCGACGATCTTCTCACCCAGACCTTCGATCTTCATCGCGCGGCGACCCGCAAAATGCAAGATTGCTTGGCTTCTTTGAGCCTCGCAATGCAGCCCACCAGTACATACGGTTGCACTCTTGTTCTCTTCTCGTATCGCAGGCGACCCACAAACTGGACAGACCGACGGCATACAAAATTTTCTTTCGTGCCCCTGCCGGCGTTCAAAGATTGGGCCCACGACCTCGGGGATCACGTCGCCAGCCCGCCGGACGATGACCCAGTCACCGATGCGCACATCCTTGCGGTCGATCTCGTCCTGGTTGTGCAGGGTCGCGTTGGTGACCGTCACGCCGCCGACGAACACCGGCCTGAGCCGCGCGACCGGCGTCAGCGCGCCGGTGCGCCCGACCTGCACGTCGATGCCGAGCAGCTCGGTCATCTCTTCCTGGGCCGGGTACTTGTGCGCCACCGCCCAGCGCGGCTCGCGGGTCACGAAGCCGAGTTCCGCCTGCACCCGGTAGCTGTCCACCTTGTAGACCACGCCGTCGATGTCGTAGGGCAGCGCGTCGCGCATGGCCTCGATCTCGTCGTGGAAGGCGATCAGGGGCTCGGGTCCGGCACCGGTGGTGCGATGCGTGCAGACCGGCAGGCCGGCGCGGGACAGCGCGTCGAGGGTCCCGGAGTGCGTCGGCGGCAGGGGCCAGCCTTCCACCTCCCCCAGACCGTAGGCGAAGAACGAGAGGGGACGCCTGGCGGTGATCGCGGGGTCAAGCTGTCGCACCGCACCTGCGGCGGCGTTGCGGGGATTGACGAAGGTCTTGGCACCGGCTGCGCGCTGGTGCTCATTGAGCCTTTCGAAGGCGTCCCGCCGCATGTAGATTTCGCCGCGGACCTCGAGCACCGGGGCGTCGATGCCGGTCAGGCGCAGCGGGATCTGGCGGATCGTGCGGACATTGTGGGTCACGTCCTCGCCGGTCTGGCCGTCGCCGCGGGTCGCTGCGCGCACGAGGCGGCCCCCCTCGTAGCGCAGGCTGATGGCGAGGCCGTCGAACTTCAGTTCGGCCGCGTAGATGACCGGCGGGGCGTCCTCTCCCATGCCGAGCGCGTTGCGCACGCGGCTGTCGAAGTTGCGCGCCCCCTGGGCCGTGGTGTCGGTTTCGGTGCGGATCGACAGCATCGGCACCGCGTGACGCGACTCGGCCAGCATCGGCGCCGGCGCGCCGCCGACCCGCCGTGTCGGCGAGTCGTCGCTGGCCAGCTCCGGGTGGGCCTGCTCGAGGGCCTCGAGTTCGCGGAACAGGCGATCGTACTCGGCATCCGGCACCAGCGGCGCATCGAGCACGTAGTAGGCGTGGTCGTAGCGATCCAGCGTCTCCCGCAGCTCGCGCACACGGGACTCGGCCGACCCGCTCATGTGGCAAACAGTCGCTGGGCAACCTCGCCGCCCGGCGGCAGGCCGCGGCTGTCCATCCGTCCCTGGAAATGCTTGATCTGGCCACGAATGACCTGGGCCTCGGCATCACCAAAGGGGGCATTGTTGTCATCGACGACCGCGCCGTTGAGGGTTTCGGCCAGCTGTCGCGCGCTGGTCAGCATGCGCTCGAACGCCGCCAGCCCCTGCCCCGTGCGCGGCACGTCGAGGAGCAGCGTCATGCCACGGGTCTGCATCGCCTTCATGTCGGACGGCGCGAACGGAGCGCCATCGAGATTGCTCATCGCGAACAGGGAGCGCCCGTCTGCGTCCGCCGCCAGGTAGGCGCCGTCCTCCTGCAGCACCCAGCCCTGGGATTCCGCGAGGGCCCGGATCTTGGTGCCCGGGAAGGGTTCCTCGGTCGCGACCACGTTGAGGCCGATCTGTACGTCCACGCCGGCACAGAAGCTGTCGAGTTCCTGGGCACGGGCCAGCACCTCGTTGCGTGGCGGCATATCCGCCGGCACCGCCAGGAACTGATCGGCCACCCGCTGCAGACCGGAGAAGAAGCGCACCAGCTCGGGATCGCCCACCGGACCACGCCGGTCGACCAGTTGCAGCACCGCGGCAAACCAGTGGTGGGTGCTCTCGCTGCCCTGGTCGATTTCGACCCACAGGTTGCTCGCGTCGTCGAAGCCGTACCAGCGCAGCGGCTTGCCCACGTCACCCATCGACTCTGCCGCAGCGCGCCACAGCCGGGCCGCGCCGAGGGCCTCGATCGACTCGATGCGCACCACACAGTCGGCAAGTTCGCTCGCGTCACGAGGGCTGGAGGGCGACGCGCGGCCCGGCACCTTGTCTCGCACCGGTGAGCTGCCTGGAGCCTCGTCCTGCGTCACGGTCGTGGCGTCCGCCGCGTCCGTGACGGGCTCGCGCAGACCCGGCTCGAGCAGGACGTCAGGCTGTTCCGAGCCGAAGGCCTTCTCCGCCCGCTTGCGGTGGCGGTTCTCCTGCCACTTGTTGTATGCCACGACCCCCACGACCGCCACGACACCCGCCGCGACCAGACCCATCTGCAATTCACTGACTGCCATTGTTGTCCCTTGCCTACGCCGGCTCTGTCTCGGCCAGGCGCAATGCCTCTTCGATATCCACTTCGACGACCCGGCTGGCGCCCTGCTCCTGCATCGTCACGCCGACCAGCTGCTGAGCGATCTCCATCGTGATCTTGCTATGGGTGATGAACACGAACTGGGTCTGCGCCGCCATTTTGCGCACCATCGCGCCATAACGGCCGGTGTTCGCATCGTCCAACGGGGCGTCGACCTCATCAAGCATGCAGAACGGGGCCGGGTTGAGCTGGAACATGGAGAATACCAGCGCGATCGCGGTGAGCGCCTTTTCGCCGCCGGACAGGAGATGAATGCTTGCATTTTTCTTGCCCGGCGGCTGGGCAACGATCTGCACGCCAGCATCGAGGATCTCCTCGCCGGTCAGCACCAGTTGCGCCTGCCCGCCGCCAAACAGCTGGGGGAAGAGCTCGCCGAAATGCCGGTTGACGAAATCGTAGGTGCTCTGGAGCTGCTCCCGGGTCTCCTTGTCGATGCGCCGGATCGCATCCTCCAGGGTCTCGATGGCCAGCATCAGGTCGTCGTTCTGGGCGTCCAGATAGCCCTTGCGCTCCTGGGCGCCCTTCAGCTCGTCAAGGGCTGCCAGGTTCACCGCGCCGAGGGCTTCGATCTCCCGCGACAGGCGTGACACCTCGCGCACCAGGGAGGCTTCCTTCAGATCCCCGTCGAGCAAGGGGGTCAGCCGCGCCTCGTCGGCACCGCTCTCGGCAAGCCGTTCCTGAAACTGCGCAACCGATATCTCGGCAGCCTGCAGGGCCATGCGCAGTTCGCCGAGCTGCTCGCGCATCGGTGCAACCGCGTGCTCGGTCTGCAGCCGCGTCGCCTCATGGGCCTTGAGGGTGTTCGTCGCTTCGGCAAGGCGGTCCCGTGTCGCCGCCAGCGCAACCTCCCGGGCACCCCGTTGCGAGAGCGCCGCCTGCAGCGCCACCTCGGTGGCTTCATCGTCGCAACCGGCCAGCTCGGATCCACGCGCCGCCCGTTCCTGCCCAACCCGGCGCAGCTGTTCGTCGGCCAGGGCGAGGTTGCGCGCGTTGTCGTCCAGCTTGCCGCTGCATTCCCGCTCGCCGAATCGCAACTCCTGCAACTCGCGGGCGATGGCCTGCTCGCTCGCCCGGGCCGTGCGCAAGGCCTCCCGCTGCTCGTCATTGGCGGCCTCGGCCGCGGCCAGCCGCTCGCCGTGGAGCGCGGCCAGTTCGCTGGCGCGGGCATGCTCCGCGTCGGCAGCATCGAGCAGCGTCCGCTCGCACGCCTCCGCATCGCCGAGCTCCGCCAGATCGCGGGCGATGCGCGCGGCATGTTCGTCGGCACGTTGACGCGCCTGCACCAGCTTGAGGTGGGACACCTGCAGGGCATGAAGCCGCTGCTGCCCGCCTTGAACTTCCTGGCGGAGCTGCACGATGCGCTCCTGCCGGCCGGCGAGGGCCGCCTCGGCTTCGGTCAATCGTTCGTGGCAGAGCGCGACCGTCGCGGACTGCCCGGCTACCTCGTCGCGCAGCCCGTCGATCTCCCGTTGCCGCTCGATCACGCCGTGGGTCCGGCTATCGGCGGCGAAGCACAACAGTCCGGTCCGGTCGAGCACCCGCCCCGCGGCGTCGATCAGGCGCACCCCGTGGGGAATCTCACCCAGCCGCGGCAGCCAGTCCAGCAAGGAGTCGACGGCGGCGATGCCGTCGAGCCAGGACGCGACCGAATCGCTCGGACCCGTGCCATCCAGCGACACCCGCTCGCTCAACCAGGCGCTGCCCGGCGGCGGCTCGCGCCGCGCCGGCGCACCCAGGCTACCGGCAACCAGTGCGATGCTGGCCGGCGCCGGATCCTCGCTGAGGGCAGCGCGTGCGGCCCCCTCCGCCATGGGCAGGCCCGACAAGCGCTCTCGCAGCACCGCCTCCACCGCCGGCTCCCAGCCAGGCTCGACCGACAGACGCTTCCAGACCGGCTGGTCCGGGTCCAGTTGGTGGCGCCGGATCCACGCGCCGAGTTCGCCCTGATCCTTCACGCGCGCCTGGATCTGCTGCAGGGCCTCCAGGCGCGCGCGCAGTTCCGTCGCCTGGCGCTGGGCCTGGCGCTCCTCGTCCACCCGGGCTCGCAGAGCAGCCTGCAGCGCCGGCACGCCGGCCTGGAGTTCCCCCAGGGCCGACTCGCTGCGGGACTGGGCATCTCCGGCCAACTCGAGTTCCGCCTCGAGCCGCGCGATCTCGACCGCCTCGGGCGCGTCGGGCACCTGTCCGCCCTGGCTCAGGCGGGCACGCCGCTCCGACAGGGCGTCCAGGGCGCGCCGCGCGCTGGTGCGGTGGGCCTCCTGAACACGAAGCTGCTGCTCGACCTGGGACAACTCGCGACGCACCGCGAGGACCGTCGCCTCTGCCCCGGCGGCCCGCTCCTCGAGCTCGGGCAGCATGTCGGCCACCTCGGCCTGCCGGGCACCTGCCTCTTCGGCGCGCATGCGGGCGTTCTCGAGCAGCTCGCGCCAGCGGGCCGCCTCTTCGAGGAGGGTTTCGCGGCGGGTGGTCCAGTGCGCATTCTCGCCCTCGAGCTCGCTCAGGCGGGACTCGATCCGGGCGCGACTGTCCCGCAGCCGCTGCCCTTCGGACTCCAGCCGGCTGACCTCGCTGGATGCGGCGAAGAGCTCGCTCTGGGCCACGTTGACCGCCTCGGACGCCTGCATGTGGGCCTCGCGGGCCGACTCGACCAGGGCCTCGAGCTCCTGCAATCGCGCGCTGTCCGCTTCCATCCGGCGACCCGTCTCTCCCACCGCCTCGCGCAGCCGGGTGGCCTCTGCGTCGGCCTGGGTCCGCTTCAGGAGCCACAGCAGATCCTGCCGCTCGGCGTGGGTCTCGCGCAGCTGGCGGTAGCGCTCCGCCACCTCGGCCTGGGCCGCGAGGTGCTCGATGCGCTCTCCCAGTTCCATCCGGATGTCGTCGAGGCGGGCGAGGTTGTCGCGGGCATCGGACAGGCGCCCCTCGGTCTCGCGCCGTCGCTCCCGATACTTGGTGACACCGGCGGCCTCTTCGAGAAAGCCACGGATCTCCTCCGGTCGCGCCTCGATGATGCGCGAGATCATGCCCTGCTCGATGATCGCGTAGGCCCGCGGGCCAAGGCCGGTGCCGAGGAACAGGTCGATGACGTCCTTGCGCCGGACCTTGCTGCCATTGATGAAGTAGGTGGATTCGCCGCTGCGGTCGAGCACGCGCTTGACCGAAATCTCGGCGTACTGGGACCACTGGCCCGCGGCCTTCCCCTCCTGGTTGTCGAAGACCAGCTCGACGCTGGCCCGCGAAACCGGCTTGCGGGTCGTCGAGCCGTTGAAGATGACGTCCTGCATCGACTCGCCACGCAGGGCCGAGGCGCGGGTTTCGCCGAGCACCCAGCGCACCGCATCGATGATGTTCGACTTGCCGCAGCCGTTCGGCCCGACCACCCCCACCAGATTGCCCGGCGTGTGCACCGTCGTCGGGTCCACAAAGGTCTTGAAACCGGCGAGTTTTAGCTTGGAGAGTCGCACGTTGCGGACTTGGTCTGCGTCTGGATGCGCGGCACCGGGCGGGGCAGGCGCGAAGGCGCGGCATGATACCATTTTTGCTTTTCAGCGACGGTCGCCCCCATGGCGGCCGGCACCAGGTCCGCCGCCGTGAATCCGAAGCTCCAGACGCTGCAACCCTACCCGTTCCAGAAGCTCGCCCGGCTCTTCGAGGGGCTCGAGCCGGCCCCCGGCCTCGCGCCGATCCGCCTCTCGATCGGCGAGCCGAAGCACCCCACGCCGCGCTTCATCCTCGACGCCGTCAGCGACGCCCTGGGGGGCCTCGCGACCTACCCGGCGACCCTCGGCGAGCCACGCCTTCGCGAGGCGATCGCCGCCTGGCTGGGGCGCCGCTATGGCCTGGAAGGGATCGATCCGGCGACGCAGGTGATTCCGGTCAATGGCTCCCGCGAGGCGCTTTTTGCCTTCGCCCAATGCGTCGTGGATCCGTCCCGGGGCGATGCGCTGGCGGTCTCGCCGAACCCGTTCTACCAGATCTACGAAGGGGCGGCTCTCCTGGCCGGCGCCCAGCCGATGTTCCTCGAGACCGTCGCCGACAATGCCTTTGCGATGGATTTCGGCAGGCTCACCGACGCCCAGTGGTCGCGGGTGCAGCTGGTCTATGTGTGTACCCCGGGCAATCCCACCGGCGCCGTGATGGACCTGGCCGCCTGGCAGACGTTATTTGCGCTGTCCGATCGCCATGGCTTCGCCATCGCCGCCGACGAGTGCTACTCGGAGATCTACTTCGACGACGACGCCCGGCCCCTCGGCGGCCTCGAGGCGGCCCGCCAGCTCGGCCGCGACGACTTTCGCAACCTGGTGATGTTCTCGAGCCTGTCCAAGCGCTCGAACGTGCCCGGCATGCGCTCCGGTTTCGTGGCTGGCGATGCGCGCCTGCTCAAGCCTTTCCTGCAGTACCGGACCTACCACGGCTGCGCCATGAGCCCGAGCTTCCAGGCCGCCTCCGTCGCCGCCTGGAATGACGAGGCCCACGTCGCCGAGAACCGCCGCAAGTACCGGGAGAAGTTTGCTCGCATCACGCCGATGCTGGCCGAGGTGCTGGGCTGCCAGCTGCCCGACGCGGGTTTCTACCTGTGGGCACGCACGCCGGTGGCGGACACCGACTTCGCCCGGGGCCTGCAGGCCGAATATAATGTGACGGTTCTGCCCGGCAGCTATCTCGGCCGGGAGGTGGACGGCGCAAACCCCGGCGCCGGCTACGTGCGCATCGCGCTGGTGGCCGAACTCGAGGAATGTCTCGAGGCCGCCCGCCGCATCATCGATTTCAGTCAAAAACTCTGAGCAGGATCCCTCCCCGACATGCAAGCACTCCAGAAAATCATCGACGACGCCTTTGAAGTTCGCACCACCCTCTCCCCCGCCAGCGCGCCGGCCGAGGTCCGCGACGCGGTCGAGCAGGTCATCGCCGGCCTCGACGACGGCTCGCTCCGCGTCGCCCAGAAGGTGGATGGCCAGTGGGTGGTCAACCAGTGGGTCAAGAAGGCCGTCCTGATTTCCTTCCGCCTGCGCGACAACCAGCTGATGCCTGGCGGTTCGACCCAGTACTGGGACAAGGTGGACACCAAGTTCGCCAGCTACACCGAAGATCAGTTCCGCGCGGGTGGATTTCGTGTCGTCCCGCCGGCCACGGCACGCCGCGGCACCTTCATCGCGCCCAACGTGGTGCTGATGCCGTCCTACGTGAACATCGGCGCCTACGTGGACGAGGGCACGATGGTGGACACCTGGGCCACCGTCGGCTCCTGCGCCCAGATCGGCAAGAACGTGCACCTGTCAGGCGGCGTCGGAATCGGCGGCGTGCTCGAGCCGGTGCAGGCCGGGCCGGTGATCATCGAGGACAACTGCTTCATCGGCGCCCGCTCGGAGATCGTTGAAGGCGTTGTCGTCGAAGAGAACAGCGTCATCTCGATGGGCGTCTATATCGGCCAGAGCACCAAGATCTACGACCGGGAGACCGGCGAGGTGCATTACGGGCGGGTACCGGCCGGCTCGGTCGTCGTCTCGGGCAACCTTCCGTCGGCTGATGGCAAGTACAGCCTGTACTGCGCCGTAATCGTCAAGAAGGTCGATGCCAAGACCCGCGCGAAGACCGGCATCAACGAACTGCTGCGTACCTGACCCCGCCTGACGACCGGAGCCTGCCCATGATCCTCGACAAGTTGTTCCAGCTGATGGCCGAGAAGAATGCCTCGGACATCTTCATCTCCGCTGGCGCACCGATCCACATCAAGATCGAGGGCAACACGGTTCCGGTCAACCAGCAGGTCATGGATCCGCCCATGATCCAGCGCATGGTCTACGAGATGATGAAGCCGGAGCAGATCGAGAAGTTCGAGCGGGAGAAGGAGCTCAACCTCTCGTTCGGCCGCCGCGACCTGGGCAACTTCCGGGTCAACGTCTTCTGGCAGAGAAACAGCATCGCGGTGGTGGTGCGCTTCATCCAGGGCGACATCCCGAAGCTCAACAATCTCGGTCTGCCCGACGTGCTCTCCGAGCTGGTGCTGGAGAAGCGCGGGCTTCTGCTGGTCGTGGGTGCGACCGGTTCCGGCAAATCCACGACGATGGCCGCGATGCTCGACCACCGCAACGAGAGCCGGACCGGCCACATCCTCACCGTCGAGGACCCGATCGAGTACCTCTTCAAGCACAAGCGCTCGGTGGTGAACCAGCGGGAGATCGGGCTCGACACCCACGACTGGCACGAAGCCCTGAAGAACGCGATGCGCCAGGCGCCGGACTGCATCCTGATCGGCGAGATCCGAGACCGGGAGACCATGCAGGCGGCGCTCGCCTACGCCCAGACCGGCCACCTGTGCCTGGCCACGCTGCATGCCAACAACGCCTACCATGCGCTGAACCGGATCGTTAACTTCTTCCCCCTCGAGAACCGGCCCCTGCTCTACCTCGACCTGGCCGTGGCGCTCAAGTCGGTGATCTCCCAGCGCCTCGTGCGCAAGCCCGACGGCAAGCGCATCCCTGCGGTCGAGATCCTCATGAACACCCGCCACGTCGCGGAGCTTGTCGAGCGCGGCGAACTGGGGGAGATCAAGGAGGCCATGGAGCAGTCCCTCGCCCCCGGCTCCCAGACCTTCGAGCACGACCTGTTCCGCCTCTACAAGGAAGGCACCATCACCCTCGAAGAGGCGCTGGCCAACGCCGACTCCCCGACCAACCTGTCGTGGCTGATCAACAACTCCGAGTTCGGCAAGGACGAGCCCCGCAAGCGCAACGAAGAGATGCGCGCCCCGACCATCGAATTCGAGCAAGACGAGGGTGACGACGGCGGCGAGGCCTCCTTCAAGGAATTCACCCTGCACATCGACGGCAACACCTCCTACGACTGACCGTTGGGCCGCCGACCGGCCCTCCACCGGACCCCATGCCCCAGCCTTCCCTTGACGCGCGCACCCGCGCGCTGGCGAGCGAGCTCATCGCCCGCCGCTCCGTGACCCCGGACGATGCCGGCTGCCTTGAACTGATCGGCGCGAGGCTGGCCGCGATCGGCTTCACCCTCGAGCGCATCGACCGTGGCGACACGTGCAACCTGTGGGCCCGCCGCGGCAGCGAAGCGCCGATCGTGTGCTTCGCCGGCCATACCGACGTGGTGCCGACCGGGCCGATCGAGAAGTGGTCCTCCGACCCATTCGCCCCCACCGAGCGCGATGGCTACCTTTTTGGCCGCGGCGCCGCCGACATGAAGAGCTCCCTGGCCGGCTTCGTGACCGCCATCGAAGACTTCGTTTCGCGTCACCCGGATCACCCCGGCAGCATCGCGCTGCTGCTCACCAGTGACGAGGAAGGCGACGCTACCGACGGTACGACGCGCGTCGTGGAGTGGCTGCGAGAGCGGGGCGAGCGCCTGCAGTACTGCATCGTCGGAGAACCCACCTCGACCGTGCAGCTGGGCGACACGATCAAGAACGGGCGCCGGGGCAGCCTCTCGGGCAAGCTCACCGTGCGTGGCATCCAGGGCCACATCGCCTATCCCCACAAGGCGCGCAACCCGATCCACGAACTGGCCCCGGCCCTCGCTGAACTGACGACGCGAAACTGGGATGAAGGCAGCGAATACTTCCCGCCGACCAGTTGGCAGGTCTCGAACATCCACGCCGGCACCGGCGCCAACAACGTCATCCCTGGCCAGGTCGAGGTGATGTTCAACTTCCGCTTCGCCCCGGTGCACTCCGTGGACGACCTGAAGTCGGTGGTCCACGGCGTTCTGGATGCCCACAAGCTCGACTATGCGCTGACCTGGTCCCTGTCCGGCATGCCCTTCCTGACCCCACGTGGCACACTGGTGGGCGCGCTGTCGGCGGCGATCCGGGAGGTAACCGGCATCGACACCGAACTGTCCACCACCGGCGGCACGTCCGACGGCCGCTTCATTGCAAGCATATGCGACGAGGTAGTGGAGTTCGGCCCGGTCAATGAGACTATCCACAAGATCGACGAGTGCATCGAGGTCGCGGCCATCGGCCCCCTCGCCCGCGTCTATCGCCAGACCCTTGAGCACCTGCTAGGCAACCCGGAAACATGAGCGACGACGCCCACGCCCCTTCGATGGATCACGATCATGAGCACGACGCCGGCCCCCTGGTCGAACTCGTCACGGTTCGGGACTGGCTACGCTACAGCCTGACCCGATTCAACCGGGCCACCATCTTCTGCGGGCACGGTCTGCTGACGCCCTTCGATGAGGCGGCCTACCTGGTCACCCAGCAACTCGCCCTGCCCCTCGATCGCCTCGAACTCTTCCTGGACGCCTGCATCCCGATCGAGGAGCGTATTCCCCTGCTCGAGACCATCGACAAGCGTGCCGATGAGCGGATCCCTGCTGCCTACCTGAGCGGCGAGGCCTGGCTGGGTGATTTCAGTTTCCGGGTCGATCCCCGGGTGATCATCCCGCGCTCCTACTTCGCGCGCCTGCTCGAGACAGGTCTGGCGCCGTGGGTCGGCGAGCCCGAATCGGTGACGTCGGCGCTCGACATGTGTACCGGATCCGGCTGCCTCGCGATCCTGATGGCCCACGTCTTTCCCCATGCCCGCATCACCGCCATCGACCTCTCGCCCGATGCGCTTGACGTCGCCGCCGAGAATGTCGCCGACTACGGACTGGACAGCAGCATCGAACTGGTCGAGAGCGACCTGTTCGGCGCCCTGGGCGAGTCGGATCGCTTCGACCTCATCCTGTGCAACCCACCCTACGTGACCGCCGAGTCGATGGAGACACTCCCGCCGGAGTACCTCCACGAGCCACGCATGGCACTCGCCGCGGGCGAGGACGGACTCGATCTCGTCCGCCGCTTGCTGACCGACGCACAATTTCACCTCAACTCCGGTGGCATTCTTGCCGTAGAAGTCGGACATAACCGGGAGCTTGTCGAAGCCGCATTCCCCGACACGCCGTTCACCTGGATCGGCGACCAAGAGGGCGAAGACAAGATCTTCCTGCTGACCCGCGAACAACTCGCGGGAGAAACCTGACTGGACGTCCGCCGCGGAACGCCCCGCGGCAAACGGAGAACTGACTCAATGGCGAACGAGCGCCCGATCCTGCTGGTCGAGGACAATCCGGACGATGAAGCCCTGACGCTTCGCGCCTTCGGCAAGAACAAGATCGCCAACCCCGTTGTCGTGGCACGCGACGGCGTCGAAGCGCTGGACTACCTTTTCGGTACTGGATCGCACGTTGGCCGCGACACCTCGGTGATGCCCGCCGTGATCCTGCTGGATCTGAAGTTGCCACGCATCGACGGCCTGGAAGTCCTGCGCCGCATCCGGGCCGGCGAGGCCACGTCACTGCTGCCGGTGGTGGTGCTGACCACCTCGAAGGAACAACAGGACATCAGCGAAGCCTACCGGCTCGGCGCCAACAGCTACATCCGCAAGCCGGTCGACTTTGAACGCTTCATTCAGGCCGTGGGCCAGCTCGGCGTGTATTGGCTGTCGCTCAACGAGCCCGCAACCGGCGTCTGATCTGCGCCGGACGGCGCCTTTCGAACCCTACTCCCGCTCGTCAATCCAGGCCTGCTGGATGGCCTCGAGAATACGCTCGCCGCAGCGTGCAGGATCATCGTCGAAGCCCGGAAGCGCGAGCACCCAGTTCATCAGATCGACGAAGTTGATCTGCGTCGGGTCCACATCCGCATGGGCGTCGTCCAGTTCGATCGCGATATCGGTGACGTCGGTCCACTTCATCCGTGCTTGCCCTCGCTGACCATGTTGAGCGTATAACGCGGAATCTCTACCACCAGCGGCGCGTCGGCCACCCTGGCCTGGCACGACAGGCGCGAGTTCGGCTCGAGGCCCCAGGCCTTGTCGAGCAGATCCTCTTCCTCGTCCTCGGCACTCTCCAGACTGACGAAGCCCTCCCGCACGATCACATGGCAGGTCGTGCACGCGCAGGACTTCTCGCAGGCATGCTCGATCTCAACCCCGTTCCTGAGCAGCGCGTCGCAGATCGTCTGGCCGGGATCGGCCTCGATCACGGTCCCTTCCGGGCACAGCTCCACATGCGGCAACACGATGATCTGGGTCATCCGCTCTTCAAACCTCCAGCTGATCAATGTTCTGTCCGGTCAGCGCTGACCGGATGCTCTTGTCCATGCGCCGCGAGGCGAAGGTCTCGGTGCCCTTGTTGAGCGCCGTGACGCCCCGCTTGATGGCAGCCAGGTCGTCGCCGGCAGCCAGAGCCTCGAGCGTTCGCACCAAGGCCTCGACCCCAGCGCGCTCCTCGGCCTGCAGCAGCTCGGGATCATCCGCCAGCGCCTGCCGGGTGGCTTCCACCAGCCGATTGGCCTCGACCTGCTGCTCCCGCAGCGAGCGGGCCGACATGTCGTCGCCCGCGTGGTCGATGCCGGAGCGCAGCATCGTGGCAATCTCGTCGTCGGACAGGCCATAAGAGGGCTTCACCGTCACGCTCGCCTCGACGCCGGACGACATCTCCCGGGCCGACACCGACAGCAGGCCGTCCGCATCGACCTGAAAGGTCACGCGGATCCGCGCCGCACCGGCCACCATCGGCGGGATGCCGCGCAATTCGAAGCGAGCCAGCGAGCGACAGTCGCTCACCAGTTCGCGCTCGCCCTGCACCACGTGGAATGCCATGGCCGTCTGGCCGTCCTTGTAGGTGGTGAATTCCTGCGCCCGCGCCACCGGAATCGTCGCGTTGCGGGGGATCACCTTCTCGGCCAGGCCGCCCATCGTCTCGAGGCCGAGGGACAGGGGAATCACGTCGAGCAGCAGCCAGTCCTCGTCCGCAGAGCGATTGCCTGCCAGCGCGTTGGCCTGCTTGGCGGCACCGAGCGCGACCACCTTGTCCGGATCCAGGTTGGTGAGCGGCTCCTGACCGAAAAACTCGGCCACCGCCCGCTGCACGTGGGGCATGCGCGTCGCGCCCCCCACCATCACCACCCCCTTCACCTCATCCGGCTTCAGCCCGGCATCACGCAGGGCCTTGCGCATTGGCGCGAGGGTCTTGCGTACGAGGTTGGCGGTGATGTCGGCGAACACCTGCCGGCTCACCGTCAGGCTGACCGCCTCGCCACTGTCCAGCTGGCAACTCAGGAGTGCCTCTTCGGTGTGGGAGAGCAACTCCTTCGCCTCCCGCGCCTTGCCCAGCAGGCGACGGACATCGACCGCACTCGGTGGCTCGATCTGGGCCCGGTCGAGGCTCCAGCAGAACAGGCGGTGGTCGAAATCGTCGCCCCCGAGAGCCGCGTCGCCATTGGTGGCCAGCACCTCGAACACGCCCTTGGTGAGCCGCAGGATCGAGATGTCGAAGGTCCCGCCGCCCAGGTCGTACACGGCATAAACCCCCTCGGCTGCATTGTCGAGACCATAGGCGATGGCAGCGGCGGTCGGTTCGTTGAGCAGTCGCAGGACATTCAGCCCGGCGAGACTCGCGGCGTCCTTGGTGGCCTGGCGCTGGGCGTCGTCGAAGTAGGCCGGCACGGTGATCACGGCGCCGGTGAGCTCTCCCCCCAGGCTGGCTTCGCCGCGGACCTTGAGCACCTTGAGAATCTCGGCCGACACCTCGACCGGACTCTTGGGCCCTTGCACCGTGCGCAGTTTCACCATGCCAGGCGCATCGACGAAATCGTAGGGGGTGGACTCGATGTGCGTCACGTCTTTCAGGCCACGCCCCATGAAGCGCTTGACCGACGCGATGGTATTGCGGGGGTCACGGGTCAGGGCGAGGGCCGCTTCCCGCCCGACGACAACCGAACCGTCCGCCTGGTAGCGCACCACCGACGGCAGCATGGCCTTGCCGTCGAGGTCGTTGAGGCACACCGCCATGCCGTTGCGAACCGTCGCTACGAGGGAGTTGGTGGTCCCCAGGTCGATGCCTACGGCGAGGCGATGCTGGTGCGGGGCTTCGGACTGTCCGGGTTCTGAGAGTTGCAGCAGGGCCATCAGGACTCCAGCGCCGCGAGGGCGTCTTCTATTTCTTGGTCGAGCTTGTCGAGGAACATCAGCCGGCGGACCGTCTCGGCCGCCGCCGCGTGATCGTGCGCGTCGTCGAGTTGCGCCGCAAGGGTCTCTTCGATGCCGGCCGCCTGGGCACGCAGACGCCGATGCAGCGCATCGAGTTCGTCCATGTCGCCAGCCTCCGAGGCCTCACCGACTGCCTCGCGCCATTCCATCTGCTCCATCAGGAACTCGGGCGACATCGCGGTGTTGGTCTCGAGCGCCGCATCGACCTCGGCCAGTTCGAGCAGGTAGCGCGCCCGCGTCAGCGGCCTCCGCAGCGCCTGGAAGGCTTCATTGACCCGCGTCGCCCACTGCAACGCGCGGCGCTTGTCCGCTTCGGGCAGGTGCGCGTGCCGGTCGGGGTGGACCTGCTGCTGCAGGCCGAGGTAGCTGCGCTCGAGGGCTTCCCGGTCGATGCGGAAGGCCCTGGGCAGGCCGAACAGGGCAAAGTAATCCTTCTGCAGGTCGATCGACATGCGTTCTCCGGTGCCGGGCGGAGCCCGGCACGGTCAGACGTTGAAGCTCTCGCCGCAGCCGCAGGCGTCCTTGACGTTCGGGTTGTTGAACCGGAACCCCTCGTTCAGGCCCTCCCGTACGTAGTCAAGTTCGGTCCCGTCCAGGTAGGGCAGGCTCTTCGGATCGACCAGGATCGTCACGCCGTGACTCTCGAAGGTCAGGTCTTCGTCTTCCCGGTCGTCGGCAAACTCGAGCTTGTAGGCCATGCCCGAGCAGCCCGAGGTCCGCACGCCGAGGCGCACGCCGATACCCTTGCCCCGCTTGGCAATGAAGTTGGTGACGTGCTTGGCGGCACGTTCGCTCATCGTCACGGACATGCTGGCTTACTCCCCGCCCGACTTCTTCTTGTAGTCGGCCACCGCCGCCTTGATGGCGTCCTCGGCCAGGATCGAGCAGTGGATCTTGACCGGCGGCAGGGCCAGCTCCTCGGCGATCTGGGTGTTCTTGATCTCGAGGGCCTGGTCGACCGTCTTTCCCTTGACCCACTCGGTGACGAGCGAACTCGACGCGATCGCCGAGCCGCAGCCGTAGGTCTTGAACTTGGCGTCCTCGATGACGCCGTCGATGCCGACCTTGATCTGCAGCTTCATCACGTCGCCGCAGGCCGGCGCACCGACCATGCCGGTGCCGATGCCGTCGTCTTCCTTGCCGAAGGACCCGACGTTGCGGGGGTTCTCGTAGTGGTCCAGTACCTTGTCGCTATATGCCATGTCGTCTCTCCTGCTGGGTCAGTGGGCAGCCCACTGGACGGTATTGAGGTCGATGCCTTCCTGCACCATCTCCCAGAGCGGCGAGAGCTCGCGCAGCTTGCCGATCTTGCGGTGCAGCAAATCAACCGTATAGTCGATTTCTTCCTCGGTCGTAAAGCGACCGATCGTGAAACGGATGGAACTGTGGGCCAGTTCGTCGTCGCGGCCCAGGGCACGCAGCACGTACGAGGGCTCCAGCGAGGCCGAGGTACAGGCCGAACCCGACGACACCGCCACGTCCTTGATCGCCATGATCAGCGACTCCCCTTCCACGTAGGCGAAGGAGATGTTCAGGTTGTGGGGGACGCGAGCCTCCATGTCGCCATTGACGTAGGTGGCGTCAATCTCGGACAGGCCCTTGACCAGCTTGTCCCGCAGCATGCGGATCCGCTCGTTCTCAGCTTCCATTTCCTCGCGGGCGATGCGGAAGGCCTCGCCCATGCCGACGATCTGGTGGGTGGCGAGCGTACCGGAGCGCAGGCCCCGCTCGTGACCGCCGCCGTGCATCTGCGCCTCGAGTCGTACCCGCGGCTTGCGGCGCACGTAAAGGGCGCCGATCCCCTTCGGGCCATAGCTCTTGTGGGCCGAGAACGACATCAGGTCCACCTTCAGCGTGGCCAGATCGATCGCCACCTTGCCGGTCGCCTGGGCGGCATCCACGTGGAACACCACGCCTTTCTCGCGGCACAGCTCGCCGATGGCCTCGATGGGCTGGATCACGCCGATCTCGTTGTTCACGAACATGATCGAGACGAGGATGGTGTCGGGTCGGATGGCCGCCTTCAGGACCTCCATGTCGATCAGGCCATTCTCCTGCACGTCGAGATAGGTCACCTCGAAGCCCTGGCGCTCCAGTTCCCGGCACGGGTCGAGCACCGCCTTGTGTTCGGTCTTGACCGTGATGACGTGCTTGCCCTTGCCCTGGTAGAAGTGCGCAGCGCCCTTGATTGCGAGGTTGTCCGACTCGGTAGCGCCGGAGGTCCAGATGATCTCCTTCGGGTCCGCGTTCACCAGCGCCGCCACCTGGGCCCGCGCCTCCTCCACCGCCTTCTCCGCCGTCCAGCCGTAGGCGTGGCTACGGGAGGCAGGGTTGCCGAAGTGTTCGGCGATGTAGGGGATCATCTTCTCGGCCACCCTGGGATCGACCGGGGTCGTAGCCGAGTAGTCGAGATAGATGGGGAACTTCAGCATGTTGGCTTCTCCGTCGAAGGTCTATGTCGGTTCAGGCCGAAACGGCCACGAGTGTCTTGAGTTCTGCCAGCGTCGCGCCCAGTGTCGCGACGAAATCCTGCACTTGTCGGGTGGTGTTGCCGTAACCCAGGCTGACGCGCACGGCGCCTTTGGCCTGCCGGTGGGACACGCCCATCGCCAGCAGCGTACGCGAAGGCTCCGGGTTCACGCTGGAGCAGGCCGATCCGCTGGCGATGGCGAAGCCGGCCCGGTCGAGCTTGCCGACCAGCGTCTCGCCATCCACATCGTCGAAGGCAAAAAAACTGGTGCCGGGCAGGCGCGTCGCATCTGCAGAAAAGACGCGCGCACCGAGTGCCGCCAGCCCGCGCTCGAGCACCTCACGCAGAGCACCCAGGCGTTCCGCCTCGTCGGCCCGTCGCGCAACGGCCAGCTCGCAGGCCCGGGCAAACCCGACGATCGCCGCCACATTCTCCGTGCCGGAGCGCAGATTGCGCTCCTGACCACCGCCGGCCACCTGCGCTTCGAGGTCGACCCGCTTGTCGAGCACCAGCGCGCCTGTGCCGATCGGGCCATGCAGCTTGTGGGCTGACAGGGTCATGGCGTGGACACCAAGAGCGCGGAAATCGACCGCCAGCTTGCCGACAGCCTGCACCGCATCGGTGTGAAAAACAGCGCCGACCCGCTTCGCCTCGGTTGCCAGGGTGGCAATCTCCTGCACCACCCCGCTCTCGTTGTTGGCCAGCATCACCGAGACGATGGCCGGACGCTCCTGCAGCACCTGCTGCCAGTGGCCCCGGTCGATACGGCCCGCCGCATCCACCGCAATCTCGACGTGCTGCCAGCCGTGACGGGCCAGCTGACGCGCCGGCTCACGGACACAGGGGTGCTCGATGGCGCTCGTCGCGACGATTCCGGGGCGCATGCGACCCGCGACGCCCTTGATGATCAGGTTGTTGGCCTCTGAGCCCCCGCTCGTGAAGACCACCTCGGTCGCGTGGGCACCGACCGCCCCGGCGACCCGGGCGCGGGCATCCTCGATCGCAGCGCGGGCCTGACGACCGTACTCGTGGCGGCTCGACGGGTTGCCGTAGCGCGCATCGAGAAACGGCAGCATCGCCTCCCGGACTTCGGCGTCCAGGGGCGTTGTCGCGTTGTGATCGAGGTAGACGGGGGCGAACATATGGCCAGACGGTCAGGCAGACGCAGCGATGGGACGGACGCTGTCGCGCTCGCCACGACGGTCCTGCATCACCTTCTCGCCCGCCTTCTCGCGCTGCTGGCGCACCAGATCACCGAGGCGAACGGAGTGCAGGTACTCGTACATCCGCTTGTTGAGGTTGGTCCACAGATCGTGGGTCATGCAACGATGCTCGTCATGACAGTTCTGCTTGCCGCCACACTGGGTGGCATCAAGCGGCTCATCGACGGCGCGGATGATGTCGGCGACCGTGATCTCGTCATCGACGCGGGCGAGGCAGTAGCCGCCACCCGGGCCGCGAACGCTGGTCACGAGCTTGTGCCGGCGCAGCTTGCCGAACAGCTGCTCAAGGTAGGACAGGGAGATCTTCTGCCGGTCTGCGATCCCCGCCAGCGTCACGGGGCCATCCCCCTCGCGGAGCGCGAGGTCGATCATCGCCGTCACGGCAAAACGTCCTTTGGTCGTCAGTCTCATTGCAACCCTCTGTCGGTGAGCAATACCTTAGTGTTTCGCTCAACTATACAGTTCCCGACAAAAAGCCTCAAGTATTTCACTCGCCCACGACGCTCCCGATCGTCCGGACGGCGCAAGGGGGTCAGTCGACCATCCGGGAGAGCTTGTCCGGATCAAAACCGTCACTGCAGTCCGGGACCTCGTCGATCTTGATCCCGGCAGCCGCGAGCCGCTCGAGCAGGCAGTTCATACGGCGGTCGTTCTCCACCGCGTGGTCGAGGATGCTGTGCAGCGCCTTGGCCAGCGGGTCGTCCGTGTCGCGGGTGACGCCGTAGGCGGAGAAGCCCATCTCCTTGGCTTTCTCCTCGCGGGCGTCCCGCTCCCTGCGGCCATTCTCGATGACCCGTGCCGGGTTGCCGACGGCCGTGGCGCCCGGCGGCACCGGCTTCACCACCACCGCGTTGGAGCCTACTTTGGCCCCGTCACCCACTTCGAAGCCGCCGAGGACCTTGGCGCCAGCGCCGATCACGACGCCCTTGCCCAGCGTGGGGTGCCGCTTCTCGCCGCGGTAGAGCGAGGTGCCGCCCAGCGTGACGCCCTGATAGATCGTGCAGTCGTCTCCGATCTCGGCCGTCTCGCCCACCACCACACCCATGCCGTGGTCGATGAAGACGCGGCGTCCGACCGTCGCCCCCGGGTGGATCTCGATGCCGGTCAGCAGGCGACCGATGTGGCTCAGGAAACGCCCGAGCCAGAACCACTCGGCCCGCCACGCCCGGTGGGCGAGGCGGTGAAAGATCAGGGCGTGGACGCCGGGGTAGCAGGTGAGGATCTCCCAGTTCGAACGCGCCGCGGGGTCTCGCTCGCGCACGCTGGCGATGTCTTCACGCAATCTTTCGAACATGGGTGTTTCCTCGCGACCACGGCGCCGGATCAATTCCGACCGTTTTTATCAGGTTTTCTTCTCGAGTGCACTCAGCAGGCCGCGCAGGATCCCGACCTCCTCGCGCTCCAGCCGGATCCGGCCGAACAGTCGGCGGACGCGGGCCATCAGCTTGCGCGGGTTGTCCGGGTCGAGGAATTCCCGTTCCACCATCAGGCGCTGCAGGTGTCCGTAAAAGCCCTCCACATCCTCGAAGCTCGCAGGCTGGCCCGACAGGAAGGGCGCGGCCCCCGGATCGATCGCCGCGACCCGCAGTTCGTAGCACATCAGCTGCACCGCGGCGCCCAGGTTCAGGGAGGAGTAGTCCGGATTGGCGGGCACCATGACCGGCATGTGGCACAGGCCGAGTTCCTCGTTGGACAGCCCGCTCGTCTCGTTGCCGAAGACCAGCGCCACGTCGGCATCGTGGGCCAGGGCCACCACCTCGTCCGCCGCCTCGCGGGCCCAGCGCGCCGGGGTCGCCAGCTCGCGCCGGCGGGCGGTCATCGCCGCTGCGAAGACCGTGCCTTCAAGGGCCTCCTCGAGCGAGTCGACGACCCGCGCCTGCTCGAGGACGTCGGTGGCGCCCGAGGCTCGGGCCTCTGCGATCGGGTCGGGGAAGGATTCGGGGCAGACCAGCACCAGGCGGTGCAGGCCCATGGTCTTCATGGCGCGCGCCGCCGCGCCGATGTTGCCCGGATGGCTGGTACGCGAGAGGACGATCCGGACGTGGTCGAGCGTAGGTCCGCTGTTCATATTAAAATCCCGGGTTTTCCGCTGAGCCGGGGCACGCCTGCCCCGCGACGAGACCCCGAGACATGCACCCCACCCTCAACATTGCCGTCAAGGCCGCACGCCGTGCCGGCAACATCATCAACCGCGCTTCGACCGACCTGGCGCATATCAAGGTCCACGCGAAGAGTGCCAACGACTTCGTCACCGAGGTGGACCGCGCGGCCGAGGCCGCCATCATCGAGGTCCTGAAGGACGCCTATCCGGGGCACGGGATTCTAGCAGAAGAGACCGGCAGCTCCGGACCGGAGGGGGAGTACCAGTGGATCATCGATCCCCTCGACGGCACCACCAACTTCATTCACGGCTTCCAGCAATACGCGGTGTCGATCGCGCTGGCGCGCAAGGGCGTGGTCGAGCAGGCGGTGGTCTTCGACCCGGTCGCAAACGACCTCTATACCGCCTCCAAGGGCGCCGGCGCCTTCCTCAATGACCGCCGCATCCGCGTCTCGAAGCGCGACCGTATGGGCGAATCCCTGATTGGCACGGGCTTCCCGTTCCGCGAGTTCGACAACATCGATGCGTACCTCGCGATGTTCCGCGAGATCGCCCAGAAAACCGCCGGCATCCGCCGTCCCGGCGCTGCGGCGCTCGACCTTGCCTACCTCGCGGCCGGACGCTACGACGGCTTCTGGGAGCTGGGCCTGAAGCCCTGGGACATCGCGGCCGGCTCGCTGCTGGTGCAGGAGGCAGGTGGCCTGATCAGCGATCTCACCGGCGAGGCGGGCTTCCTCGCCACCGGCGAGGTGGTGGCCGGCACGCCGAAGATCTTCGGCCAGCTGCTGCCGATCATCCAGAAACACGCCCCGCGCGCCGCGGCGGCCTGATCCCGGGCGCGGCCGCATTGCGCGGCCGCGTCCCGTTCCGATGGGATTAGAGGTGGGGCGCCTGGATGTGCATCCAGTCGTAGTTGCGGGCCCGGCCGAGGCTGGTCCAGCCCTCGTCTTCCCAGGCAGCCCACCAGGCGTCGTACTCGGGCCGGGCGAAGCCGGCCTGACGCCAGTCCCACTCGAAGCGGTTGTTGCCGGGGTCGTAGTCCACCGCAACGCCCCAGGCATGCATCGAGTAGGTGCTGCCGCCCTTCTTCTTGCGCACGTTGAGGCAGCCGCCGAACAGATCGAGCCGCAGCTCGACAATGCGCTCGGGCCCATAGTGATCGAGCACCCGGGTCAGGATGCGCGACAGGCTGTCATGGACCTTCTCGTGGCAGCTGAAGCGGGTCAGTTCCACGTTTCGGTCCCAGGCCAGGCGGTGGCGGTACGGTAGCTCGAGCATCGTCTGGTGCTTGCCCACAGCGCCGAAGAACGCCTCCACTTCGCTCTGGCGCTGATGGGGCCAGGGATGGGGCCGTGACGGGTCCAGCTCCTCGTTGTCCCGGAAGTTGGGCGCCACGAGATCATTCTGCAGCCGCTCGCGGATGACGTTCACCGCATAGTCGGTCTGGCTGCCCCACAAGCCATCGATCGTGCCCGGATTCACCCCCTCGTCGCGACAGCGCAGCTGTACGTAGCCGGTCAGCAGCTTGGTTCGCGGCCAGGCCTCCCAATCGTCCGGCAGTTCCGCACGGCGTGGCCGCAGTGCCCGCCGCAGGGCGCCTTCGGAGTCCGCACCGAGGCGACCATCGACATCGCCGGCGGCGTGGCCGCGCTCATTGAGTTCGTTCTGGATGAAGCGGATCACGGTGCTGCTGATGGCCATTGCCCTCTCCTCTGTCAGTCCGCAAATTGTTGCAGTGACGCCTTGAAGCGCCGATAGGCCGGCAACAGGGTTTCCCGCGCCATCGCATCCCGGCTCGTCAGCTGGAAGGTCCAGCTCACCGTGCCGTCGGCCGACTCGACAGTCTCGATCGTCCGCAGGTAGCTGCCGTCCCGCGCCACGATTTCCCGTTCGCTGTGCACCGTGCCCTGCCCGGTCCGGTGCTGTTTGGCGATGACCTGCTCGGTCGCCGGATCAAAAGCGATTGCCGGGTCCGTCCGGCGCCACTGGGGCGACAACACGTAGAACGCGCCAAGTCCATCCGGCGCCCGGAACCGCACGCTGTCCCAGCCGGAGCCATCGGGCGCAGCCAGCACCGGCTCCGGTCGGAACCCGGGCGGATAGGCCACGGTGAACCATGCGCCGGCAAACTCCGGCCAGGCGCCACCCTGCGCTCCGGCGCCGCCGTCGGGCGGCACTGCCGCCATGCAGCCCATCAGCACCCAGAGGGCCAGCAGGACGGCCGATCGGCTCACCGCAGAGACGGAGCAGTTCAACGGCCCCGTGCTCATGCCCGGCCTGACCTGGCCGCGCAGGTGGATCTCAGCGGTTCCTGTCGCATCACGCGTCGTTTCCTCATCCGTCACAGTCAATGCATCGAACATTCATCTGTCAAGGGGCGTGTGATCCTGCAACCGGACTTCATCATGACGCGTCACTGACCCATAATGAATCCGGCAGGCAGCCCGGGACGGAGACAAGCGGGGTATCTGACCGAGATGCACCGTCGGCAACCACAAGAACGCAGAACCCGCCCGTATGCCGCATCCGACCCATGCCCGATCACCGGGCGCAGCCCTTCGCAGGCCCGACGCCAGCGCGCGGGGCCGCGCCCGAGCGGCCTGATCGCCCGTTCGCCCGGACATAGACAAGGACACCCCGATGCCCAACGACACTTCCCACGACATCGTCTTCATCGTGCCCGGCGACGGCTCGTCGTCGTCCGGCACGCGTGGTGGCCGGAGCACCCGCGACGCCCCGCCCCAGGGCCTCGAAGGCGAGGTCCTGAGCTCGATCCGCGTTGCCGGGCAGCGTGACGGGGGCACCGAGCAGCGGGTGGTCGCCCGGGCGGGGACCGATGTCGTGGTGCTGCAACTCGACGGCGGGCCACAGCTGATCCTGCACCCCGAAACCGCCCGCAGCCTGATGATGGCCCAGTCCGAGGCCCAGCGGGGGCGCGGCGCGAACGCGGAGGCCCCCGCCGAACTGCATGTCCCGATCGAGCTGCGCTGGCGCGGCCTCGAGCGGGCCGCCACGGCCACGCGTGGGACCAGCCGGGGTTTCCTCGGCAAGGTGCTCCTGAAGCTCTTCCAGGTCATCCGCCCGAAGGCCGCCGATCTGGCCGGGAGCGCGCTGGTGGGCCTGATCGATGGCCAGGTGCGCGAGGGGGTCTACCGGCTCAGCGCCAACGCCCTCGAGTCGCTCAAGGATCAGACCGCCGTCGAGACCATCGACACCACCCGGGACGGACGCCGCGCCCTGGTTCTGGCCCACGGCACCTTCTCGAGCACCAGCGGCACCTTCTCCAAGCTGTGGTCGGAGCACCCGGGCCTGGTCGGCGCGCTGTTCTCCCGGTTTGAGGATTGCGTGTATGGCCTCGACCACGCCACCCTCGGCAAGAGCCCGATCGAGAACGCCCTCACGCTGGCCGAGGCCTGCCCGCCCCACACCCGGCTGACCCTGCTCACCCACTCCCGCGGCGGCCTGGTCGCCGAGGTGCTGGTGCGCGCTACAGGGCTTGCCCGGCTCGGCGACGAGGACGCAGCCCTTTTCGCACCGGAGTCGCTGCCCGCCGTCGATCTCGATGCCCTCGACGAGGACGGCAAGCGGGCCATGGCCGCGGCACTGGCGGCACAGCGGCAAGCCCTCTCGACACTGATCGCGCTGCTGGATGAAAAGGACATCGAGATCGAGCGGGTGGTGCGCGTCGCCTGCCCTGCGCGCGGCACCCTGCTCGCCAGCAAGCGCTTCGACGCCTACCTGTCGGTGCTGCGCTGGGCCATCGAGCTGGCCAAGCTGCCAGTGGTGCCCGAACTCGTCACCTTTCTCGGCGAGGTCGCCCGCCAGCGCACCGACCCGGCACGCATGCCGGGCCTCGCGGCGATGGTGCCGGACAGCCCGCTGGTGCAATGGCTGCATGCCGCCGAGTCGCCGGCACGGGGCGAGCTGTGGGTCATCGCCGGCGACATGGCCGGAGATTCCCTTGGCAGCTGGCTCAAGACCCTGATGGCCGACGCGTTCTTCTGGACCGACAACGACCTCGTGGTTCAGACCCGCTCGATGTACGGTGGCACGCCCCGCGCCGACGAGGCCCAGTTCACCCTCGACCAGGGGGGTCGGGTCAGCCACTTCCGCTACTTCACCAACAAGGCCACGGCCGAGCCGATCGTCGAAGCCCTGACCCGCGGCGGCGGCACGGGCTGGCGGCCTATCGGCCCGCTCTCCTACGCCGGCGAATCGGCCAGCGGCGAGCGCGCCGCCCGTGGCGAACGCACCAGCGATGGCGCGTCTCACCCGGAGCGCCCCGTCGCCTTTGTGCTGCCGGGCATTCTCGGCAGCCACATCAAACGCGACGGCAAGCGGATCTGGCTGGGTTTCCGCCTGCTCGGCGGGCTGAAGAAGCTCCGCTATGACGCCGGCGATCCGCCGGGCCTGTTCGAGCCCGACGGCGCCGTGGGCCAGATCTACGACGACCTGATCGAATTCCTCGCCAGGACGCACGAAGTGGTCGAGTTCTCCTACGACTGGCGTCGCCCGATCGAGGAGGAGGCTGCGCGTCTTGGTGCCGCGGTCGAGCGCGCCATCGACGCGCGCGCCGCCAGCGGCCAGCCGGTGCGTATCGTCGCCCACTCGATGGGCGGCCTGGTGGCCCGCACCATGCAGATCGAGCGCCCCGACGTCTGGGACCGCCTGATGCAGCTGCCCGGCGCCCGCCTTCTGATGCTCGGCACCCCCAACGGCGGCTCCTGGGCGCCGATGCAGACCCTCTCCGGCGACGACACCTTCGGCAATACCCTGGTGGCCTTCGGCGCACCGTTCCAGGACCGCCAGGCGCGGAACCTGATGGCCCAGTTCCCCGGCTTCCTGCAGTTGCAGGCGGCCCTCACCGACCCCATCAAGGGCCTGGGCCGCAAGGAGGCCTGGGTGAAGCTCGACAAGGCCGACCGGGACGCGATCAACGACAACAGCTGGTGGCACAGCGACCTCCGCCAGGCCACGATCTATGAGTGGGGCATTCCCGAGCAGGCGGTGCTCGACGCCGCCAGTGCCCTGCGGGTGCGCCTCGACCGCCAGCGCGACGAAGACCTCTCGCGCTATCCCGGAAGGCTGCTGCTGGTGATCGGCGAAGCCGACTTCACCCCGGACGGATTCGAGATCGGCGACGAAGGACTCGTCTATCTGAACGCCCGCAACTCGGGCGACGGCCGGGTCACCCGCGACAGCGCGATGCTCCCCGGGGTGCCCACCTGGCGGACCGACTGCAACCACGGCGAGCTGCCGGATCACGGTAGCGCCTATGCGGCCTATCTCGAATTGCTGACCCAGGGCAGCACGGAACGCCTGTCGCGGGTCCCGCCGCTCACCGGCGCCCGTCGCGAGCCAGTGGTGGAACGCAGCCGCCCGTCCCGCGCACGCCTGCCCTATGCCCCCCCGCCCCGTCCCGAGCGGCTGCGCCTGCTCGACCTGCCCGAGGGGCGCCCGGGCGATGCGAGCACCGATGCCCCCTTGCCGGTGGAGATCGTCAACGGCGACCTGGCCTTCGTGCATGCGCCGCTCCTGATCGGCCATTACAGCTCCAGTAGCCTGGGCGGTGCCGAAGCGGCCGTGGACAGCCTGATCGGGGGCACCATGAGCCAGTCCCTGCAGCTTGGCCAGTACCCGGACCAGCCCGGCACCCACCAGCTCTTCGCCAACCGCAGCGCCAACCGCGAGAACCCGCTTCAGCCGCCCCAGCCTGCCCTGGCCGTAGTGCTCGGCCTGGGCGAGGAGAGCACGCTGACCGCCAGCGGGCTGATGCTGTCCGTCAAGCTGGCCGTGCTCGCGCTCGCCCAGCAGCGCATGGAGGCCGGCGACAACGCAGGCACGCTGGACATCGCCTCGACCCTCGCCGGCAGCGGCGGCAGCAACATCTCGGCAGGCCAATCGGCGCAGTTCATCGCGCGAGGCGTGCGCCTGGCCGACGAGGCCCTCGCGCGGCTCAACGAAGACCTGGGACACGGCGCTCCCCTGTGGCCGCGGGTGCGGAGCCTGCAACTGATCGAGCTCTACCTCAACCGGGCCAGCGAGGCCTGGCATGCGCTGACCGAACTCGCGACTGCCTCACCGACCCGCTTCCGGCTTCCGCCCCAGGTGCGCGCGGGCAACCGGGCACTCCCCCGTCCCCTCGGCTTCGGCTACCGGGGCGCCAGCTACGACATCATCCGCGCCATCCGCAAGGACGGCCCGGACGCGGCCTGGGTGGTCGAGTTCTCGGCCCACACCCGTCGGGCCCGCTCCGAAGTCCGCGCCCAGACAACCCAGGGCGCGCTGGTGCGCGAACTGGTCAAGACCGCTGCGCGCGGTGGCGAGCCCGCCCGCAACAGCCAGTTGGGACACACCCTGTTCCACCTGCTGGTACCGGTGGAGCTGGAGCCCACCTTCGGCAGCACCAGCCAGATGCTGCTCGAGCTGGACAACCACACTGCCGAGATCCCCTGGGAGCTGCTCGACACCCCGGCGAGCGACAGCGAAGGCGAGAAGCAGCCCTGGGCGATCCGGGCACGCCTGGTGCGCAAGCTGCTGATGAGCGACTTCCGGCCCTCGGTGCGCGACGCCCGTCGCGACGCCCACGTGCTGGTCATCGGCGAACCGCGCTGTGACACGACCCGCTACCCACGCCTGCCCGGCGCCCGGCGCGAAGCCCGCGAAGTGGCCCGCCTGCTCACCACGCACGGGGCGCGCCCGCTCGCGTCCGAAGCGGTGGTCGCGCGAATCAGCCCCGATGACGGCGACGGCTTCGATGCCCTCGACCTGATCAACACCCTGATGGACCCGAACCGGGACTGGCGCATCGTGCATATTGCCGGCCACGGCGAGCCGCCCGTGGTGCCCGAGGGCCTGGCGGAGCGTGACGCCTCACGCCGCATCAACCCCCGCGGCGTGGTCCTCTCCGGCGACACTTTCCTCGGCCCGGCCGAGATCCGCAGCCTGAGGGTGGTGCCGGAGCTGGTTTTCGTGAACTGCTGCCACCTCGCCAAGTCGGGCAGCAGCCAGCCCGGCGACAGTGAGCACGGCGCACTGCGCGACCCGGTCGCCTTCGCCAGTGGCGTCGCGGCCGAGCTGATCCGCATCGGCGTGCGCTGTGTCGTCGCGGCGGGCTGGGCCGTCGACGACGACGCCGCCGAGGCCTTCGCGACGACCTTCTACAAGGCCCTGCTGCGCGGCCAGCGCTTCATGGACGCGGTCACCGACGCCCGCCTCGCGGCCCGCAACTTCCCGGGAGACACCTGGGCGGCCTACCAGTGCTACGGCGATCCGGACTGGGTCTTCCTGCGCGCCGACGCCGACAGTGCCCCGCCGCCGGTCGCGCCCCAGCAGGAGTTCGCCGGCATCGCGTCCACCGCCGACCTGATCCTCGCCCTCGACACCCTGACGACGGAGAGCGGCCGGCCGGGCAGCGACGCGAAGCGGCTGCGCGCCCGCATTCGCCACCTGGCCTCCCGCTTCGAGGCCGACATGCCACGCATCGGGCGGGTCGCCGAAGCCTTTGCCAGGGCGTGGATCGCCGCAGGCATGCGCGAAAAGGCGATCGCCTGCTACCGCCAGGCGATCGCCGCGGTGGACGGCAGCGCAACGCTCAAGGCGAGCGAGCAGCTCGGCAACCAGCTCGTCAAGCTCGCCTGGGGCATCGTGCGCGAGGCGGCGAGAAGACGCGCCGATGGCGAATCCGGTAACGGAGCGGAACGCAAACAGGACGAGGCCGCCTTCGAATCCGCCATCGAGACCGCGCAGAAGCACCTGGACGAAGCGATCGGCATGCTTGCCAAGCTGCAGGCGATCGACCCCAACCAGGAGCGCCTGAGCCTGCTCGGCTCCGCCATGAAGCGCCGCGCGATGATCCTGCGCGAAGCGGGCCGGCCAGCCGCCGAAGTCAGCGCGGCGATCAAGGCCATGGGCGACTACTACGCCCAGGCGGAAGCCTCCTGCGGCAGCGGCAGCGGACTCTTCTACCCGGCCATCAACACCCTCGCAGCCGAGCTTGCCCTCGCCGCGGGCAAGCGCGTCGAGTTCAACGACCAGCGCCTCGCCGCGATCCGCCAGTCCCTCGCCGAGAGCCTGCGCAACGACCCGGACTTCTGGATCGCCGCCGACGAGATCACCCTGCGTGTCTTCGAGGCCCTGGCGGACGGCCGCCTGGCGACGGCAGGCGGCACGCTGCTGGCCGACTTCGCCATGCTCTCTGCGCGGGTGGCGCGGGGAAGTTACTGGGAGTCGGTGTTCGAGCAGCTCGAGTTCGTCTTCCACGGCCTGCTGAAGAGCCGTGCGCGTCGGCTGACTGGAGAGCGGGCTGCCGCCCTGTCGCTACGGGATGCCCTGGCCGGCTATGCAGGCGTGACGCCCTGAGCTGCCCGGCGCCGTGCGGGCGCCCGACAGGACCGACGGCGCCAGAACGGCGTTGATCGTCGCGGCCAGGCTATCTCCGAGACCGGGGGTGATTGTCGCGACGGGTCGCACCGACCCCTGATCGACAGGGATCCCGGAGCGGGTGCCGATACCGGGTCCGACCGTGCCCGTCGACACGCCTGCAGCGCGCACTCCGAAGGCGTGGGTGCCGGCACGCGGCATGGCGCCGTGCCACAAGACCTTGCGAACGCGGGCCGACGCGATATGCTTCCTCACGCTACCGATACGAAGCTTCGAGGGCGAAGGTCAGGCTGGACCCGCCTTGCTAAGGACCATGACCATGTATCTGAGCTTTGGGGGAGGAGACCATGTCGCGGCCGCACTGGCTGAGGCAGACCCCGCAACGACCCACTGGTTGCTGCTCGTCGCGGACCGCCACGCCGCTGCGCTGGACGCGCTGCTGGTGGCGTGCCGCGGAGCAGGCCTCACGGTCTGTGGCGGCCTGTTTCCCGGACTGATCCACGGAAAACGCGCGCTCGACAGCGGGCTGATCGCGCTGCCCCTGCCCCCCGGGAGCGCCACCGCCAAGGCCGTGCTCGCGCCGGATGGCCCCCGCTGGACGACCGATGTGCCGGAGGGTCAGGCGCCCCAGCCCTGCTCGATCATCCTGTTCGACAATCAGGCGCCCCACGTCGACCGATTGCTCGAGGACATCTACGACCGCTACGGCAACCGCATGCATCACATCGGCGCAGGCGCGGGCTACCACGACTTGCGCGCCGAACCCGCTATCTTCGATTCGGATGGGCTCCTCGCCGACGCCGCCCTGATGATCGCGCTGCCCCTCCCCGTCACGCTGGGCGTGCGCCACGGCTGGCGGCGGATTGCCGGCCCCTTCGTCGCATCGCGGACCTGCGGCAACCGGATCGGGGAGCTGAACTGGGAGCCCGCCGGGCCGTTCTTCCGTCAGCAGGTCGCCGCTCAGGCGCCGGATCTGGCCGACCAGCCCCTGTTTCCCGACATCAACGCGAAATACCCCCTTGGGGTTGCCAAGGAGGGCAGCGAGGACATCATCCGGGATCCGATCCGCATCACCGATGACGGCGAGGTCGTGGTCTTGTCGGACGTCGCCGAGAACGCGCTGATGTACCTGGCCTCCGGGGATCGCGATTCCCTGCTCGAGGCGGCGCGGCGCGCAGTTGCCGATTGCGATGCGCCGCCGTCGGTCGCATCGTGCTTCGTGTCGGACTGCTACTCGCGCGCCCTGACCCTCGGCGCGGACTTCGACCGTGAGCTCGAGATTGTCTCGAACGGGCTGGCCGAATTCACCGATGCCATGCCCGAGGGCGTGATGGCCCTCGGTGAAATCGCCGCCAACGGCAGGCAGAAGCTGGAGCTCTTCAACAAGACCATCGTCATCGGCCTGTTCCGACGCGCCTCATGAGCGGAATCACCGAAGAACTGCTGCTGCTGTACGAGCTGTCCCTGTCACTCGGCCATTCGCTCGACCCCTCGGAGACGAGCCGCCGCTTCCTGAAAGCGATCATGTCGCGACGCAATCTGTCCGCCGCCTCGATCTGGTGGCGCGAGGAAGCTGTGAGCACAAGCGCGGCGGATCCCCGGCGTCTGACCCTGCTCGAGGCGATCCCCCGCGGCCAGTACAGCCTCCGCAGCCTGCCGTCCTCCCACGCCCTGTGGCAGATCGCCCTTTCCGGCCCGACCGCCATCCGTGCCGACCAGGCCGACTTTACCGATCTGTTGCAACAGCCCGACGGACAGGCCGCCACATTCGCCGTCCTGCCCCTCGCCCGCGATGGGGTGCTGCTGCTCGAATCCGCGGATCCTGCCCAGTTCTCGACGCGGCTGCTCGGCCAGCTCCGTTCGGTGGTCGCCAACCTCGCGAACGTGATTCGCGGCGGCATGGCCCATCGTGCCCTGCAGGACTCGGAAGCCTCGCTGCGGCGCCGCACGGCGGAACTGGCGACATCCCGGAGTCTGCTGCGCACCGTCATCGACACCGTGCCCCTGCGGGTTTTCTGGAAGGACCGCGAAGGTCGCTACCTCGGCTGCAACCCGGCCTTCGCCCGCGATGCCGGCAAGACACATCCGGACGAACTGATCGGCAGCGACGACACTCAGCTCTCGTGGGCCGAACACGCCGCCAGCTACCGTGCCGACGACCGCGCAATCCTCGACAGCGGCCGCCCCCGGCTCGGCCAGGAGGAACCGGGGACGACGGGCTCCGGCGAAGCGATCTGGCTGCGCACGTCGAAAGTGCCGCTGTTTGGCGACGATGGCGCAGTGATGGGCGTCCTCGGCGTTTACGAGGACATCACCGAGCGCAAACGCGCCGACAACCACCTGAGGGAAGCCCTGGTCCATCTGACCGCTGCCCACGAGCGCAGCCAGAACTATCTCGACACCGTCGAGGCGATCATCATCTCCCTCGACACGGACGGGCGCATCCAGCTGGTCAATCGCAAGGGCTGCGAGATCCTCGGCCTTACCGAACAGGAACTGCTCGGCCGAGACTGGTTTGCCACCTGCCTGCCGCAGGGGCGGACCGAAGTGGCCGTCCGAGACATCTTCCGGCAGATCATGGCTGGCGAACTGGCTGGCGTGGAGTACGTGGAGAACGCCGTGATCACGCGCGAGGGCGAGGAACGGCTGATCGCGTGGCACAACAGCCTCCTGCGCGACAAGGCCGGAGCGGTCATGGGCAGCCTCTCGGCCGGCGAGGACATCACCGAACGTCGCAGGATCGAGCAGCAACTCGAGCGCCACCGGGAGGAACTCGAGGCGCAGGTCCGGGCCAGGACCCAGGAACTGGCGCAGGCCAAGGACGCTGCCGAGTCCGCCAACGTCGCCAAGAGCGCCTTCCTGGCCAACATGAGCCACGAGATCCGGACGCCGCTCAACGCGATCACCGGGATGGCACACCTGATCAAGCGCCAGGGCCTGACGCCACGACAGGGCGAGAACCTCGCCAAGCTCGAAATGGCCGGCAAGCACCTCATCGCCGTCCTCAACGACATCCTGGATCTGTCGAAGATCGAAGCCGGCAAGCTCACCCTGGCCAAGGACCGCATCGACCCCGCCGCGCTCGCCGAGAATGTGCGCGCGATGATGCTCGAGGGCATACTCGCCAAGGGATTGCGCTTCAGCCTGGAGGTCCCGGCGGATCTGCACCCCGTCATCGGTGACTCGACCCGGCTGCAGCAGGCGCTGCTCAACTACACCAGCAACGCGCTCAAGTTCACCCAGAGCGGCCACATCATCCTGCGCATCCGCCCCCTGGACGAATCGCCGACCCGGCTGCGGCTGCGCTTCGAGGTCGAAGACACCGGCATCGGTATCGCCGCCGACGCCCTGCCCCGCCTGTTCACCGCCTTCGAGCAGGCCGACAACAGCCTGACGCGCGCCTACGGCGGCACCGGGCTCGGGCTCGTCATCACCCGCAAGATTGCGGAGCAGATGGGCGGCGAGGCGGGTGCGTCGAGTATCGAGGGCAAGGGCAGCACATTCTGGTTCACCGCACATCTGCCAAAGGCGGGGGGCCGATCGGATGGCGCACCATCCGCCCCCCCCGAAGTCGACAGCGAGACAGTGATCCGGAAGTCCTTCAGCGGCAGCCGCATTCTGCTGGTGGAAGACGACCCCATCAACCAGGAGATCGGAAGCCACGTTCTGCGGGAGACATCCCTCCAGGTCGAGGTCGCGAACGACGGTATTGAAGCGGTGAGCATCGCGAGCGCCAACGACTTCGACGTGATCCTGATGGACATGCAGATGCCGAGAATGAATGGACTGGAGGCAGCGAAAGCGATTCGCGCCATGCCCCGCCATGCGAGCACGCCGATCATCGCCCTGACGGCCAACGCCTATGACGACGACCGGGTGCTCTGCATGGCCGCCGGGATGGACGACTTCCTCGCCAAGCCCACCAGCCCCGATACGCTGTTCGCAGCGGTGCTGAAATGGCTGCGCCACGCTGGGAAGTCTCGCCAGTAGGCCGCGCCCTCTGCGCGGCCGCCCACGAACCGTCTGCACACGGCGCCGGCGCCGCGCGTCGCGATGAGGGAGGTCACCCCATTCATCAGCGGCGCCCCGGCTCAACGGCGCGATATTCGCGTCTCAGGCTTCGATTTACAGGCGCGCTGCCATCAACCCGCGTTCGCTCCCCGGGCCATAGCGCGCCTGCGCCGTGCGATCGTGCCGACCAGGGCCAGACCGGCGAGCATCATGGCGTACTCCGCCGGTTCGGGCACAGCGGCTACCAGGGTGATGTTGTCGGCGTTGTAGAGCACGTCGAAGACAACGCCGGCGCCAAAACCGTTCCACGAGACGTTGTCGAAGACCAGGCCGTCGATCGACTGGTCAAAGGTCATGATCACGAAACTGTCGCCGATCGTGGGGGTATAGCCGAGGTTCCAGATGGAAAGCTCGCCCCCTACCGTAATGTCGCCATCAAGAGCCAGGGTGTCGAAACTTCCCAGGCTCGCCAGTTCGAACTGCAGGTCACTGCCACTTCCCAGCATCAGGTCTCCGACGATGTCGAGCGATCCCACGCCCCCGACGCCCGGCGCGATAACGCCCTCGTTGGTAAAGCCTGACCGCGGCAATACCACCGTCCCGCTACCGGCCAGCGTGCCCGTGTTGCTCAGCGAGGCAGAGAAGCTCATTGAGCCGTCGCCGACCACAGTTGTTCCCGTGTTGTTGTAGTTGGCGAAAACCGTGGTGTTGCCGGCGCCGGACTTGAGGTAGGTGCCGGTGTTGTTGAACACCCGGCTGCCGTTGCCGTTGCCCAGGTTGCTGTCGAAGGCGTTGGCGTCGTTCCAGGTCCCGGAGTTGTTGATCGTCGATCCGCCGAAGCTCACGATCGCGTTGCCACCGGCCGAGGTGTTTCCACCCCAGGTGGTGGTGGCAGTGGCATTGACGATGCGCCCGCCATTGAATTGGCGCGAGCCGTTGCCGTCGAGGATCAGTTCGCCATCGAACTGCGAGACGCCACTGCCCGAATGCACGCCGCCCGCCAGCGTCGCCGGGCCAGAGACGGTGAGCGTACCGCTCCCGGTGATCGTGCCGCCGCTTTGCTGCAGCACGCTGGCACCGAAGCCGTCGTTGACGGTGACCGTCCCGCTCATCACGTTGAACAGCCCCGTGTGGCTGTTGGCACCCGCGAAGGTCGCGCCACCGCTGGCGTTGTTGGTGGCATTGATGCGCAGCTCGCCGCTGCCGCTGAAGGTGGTGCCGTCGAAGGT
>JAGRGD010000063.1 GCA_020445665.1 Rhodocyclaceae bacterium | reverse complement strand
TCCAGCGTGAAGCCGATCAGTGCCGCGCCGCCCGGCAGATCCTTGATCTGCGGGTAGGCGCCGGCCAGGAAGCCCGGTGCGTGCGAGCCGAGGCCGGTCGGAATGACGATGTACTGCTTGCCATTGACCGCATAGCTCACCGGGCCGCCGCGCACACCGGAGCCCGCGTTGAACTGCCACAGCTGTTTGCCGTTGTCGGCGTCATAGGCAAACAGGTGGCCTTCCATGTCGCCGGTGAATACCAGCCCGCCGGCGGTGGTCAGCACGCTGCTCAGCGGCGGCATGTCGTAGCGGATGCTCCACTTGAGCTTGCCGGTGAGCGGGTCGCGGGCGTCCAGCCGGCCGTAAGGCTTGGCGCTGTTGGGCGGCGGCACCAGCTTGATCTCGTCGATTCCGAGCGAAAGCGCCGAAAGTGCCTTGAGGCTGGTCGGATCATCGGGGCCCGAAACCACTTCGTTGCAGACTTCCATGGCGTGCGAGTACCACAGGCCGGTGCCCGGGTTGTAGGCACCATGGTTCCAGCTGCGTGCGCCGAGCAGGTTGGGGCACAGCAGTTCACGCTTGCCCGGTTCCGGCCGGCGCGGCTCGATCAGGGCGCCGGTTTTCGGATCGATGCCCTTGGACCAGTTCATGTTTTCGGCGAACTGCCAGACGTTCTCGAGCTTGCCGTCGTCCTTGTCCATGACGAACACGAAGCCGCTCTTGTTGAGGTGGACGATCACGTCCTTGCCGTCCTTCTTGACCACCAGGGCCTCGTAGGCGGAGTCGAAATCCCAGACGTCGTGCGGGATTTCCTGCCGGTGCCACTTGAGCTTGCCGGTCTTCGGATCGAGGGCGAGCAGGGTGGCGGTGTATTTGTTGTCGCCCTTGCGATCTGCGCCGTAGAAGTCCGGCGCCGCGTTGGAGGTGCCGATGAAGATGGTGTCTGATTTCTCATCGTAGGTGCCCGGCATCCAGGCAGAACCGCCGCCAACCTTGCCGCTGCCGGCCGGCCAGCTGGCGGGGTCGTTCTTGATGATGTCGAAGGTCCACACCGGTTTGCCAGTGTCGGCGTTGACCGCGTAGATCTTGCCCGCGAACGGTTGGTCGCCACCAGTGGTGCCGCCGAACAGCACATCGCCGGCGAGTTGCGGCGGTGCCGAGAAAAGTGCCCCGTACTGGGTCTTCTGATCGGTGAGCTGGGTCGACCAGATTTCCTTGCCGCTCTTCTGGTCGAGCGCGACGAAGCGTCCGTCCAGCGTGCCGACGAACACCTTGCCGCGGCCGACGGTGACGCCGCGACTGGCGGCAGCGTAGAACACCTGCCTGGAGATCGGGGCGAGCTTGGGCTCGTAATGCCAGAGGGTCTTCCCGGTTGCGGCATCCACGGCCCACACGTTGTTGAAGGCCGAGATGTAGTAGAGCACGCCGTCGATGACGATCGGCGTGGCCTGCAGGCCGTGGGTGATGTTGCCCGGCTGGTGGATCCACGCCACCTTCAGGTTCTTGACGGTGTCCTTGTTGATCTCGGTCAGCGGGCTGAAGCGCCAGGCGTTCGAGCTGCGGTGATACTGCGGCCAGTTGTCGGGGTCGCCAAAGCCGGGTTTTGCCTCGTCGGCGGCAATCGCGCCGACGCATGTGAGGGCCAGCGCGAGCGGCGCCAGGCGGATGTATCTGCTGAGCTTCATGGTGTCTCCATCTCTTCTTGTGAGTGGGCCGGCCGCGGGCGCGGAGTCCGGCATGGCGTGCGTGCCCGATTACCAGGCGTAGGCGTACTTGAGGTTCAGGCTGTCAGTGGCACTGCGGTTCTCGCCGCTCACCCCGCCCGAGTAGCGCACCGTGATGGACTGGTTGCCGTAGTACTTGAACATCACCCCCAGACCGGCGGTCAGCTCGCGGTTGCGGGCGACGCGGGCGTTGCCGGTCTTGTTGGTCCAGGAGCCCTGGGTTTCGTAGTCGAGCGCGACGAAGGGTTCGATTGCGTCGTTGATCGCGTAGCCGACCCGGTGATTGGTGTGGAAGATGGTGGCGGGTGTGGCGTCGGCAGCGGTCGATTTGCCGAAGAACACGAAGCCCGCATCGGCGGTGTAGCTGAGCCTGCCCACCT
>JAGRGD010000006.1 GCA_020445665.1 Rhodocyclaceae bacterium | reverse complement strand
GACCTCGATCGAGCCGGTGTGGCGGTTGGCCCAGCGGTTGCCGATACCGAGCACGAAGTCGGACGCCAGCATGGTGGCGTTGCCATAGCGGTGCGCGGTCTGCAGACCCACCATGCCGGCCATCAGGGGATGGTCGTCGGGGATCGTGCCCCAGCCCATCAGGGTCGGGATCACCGGCACGCCGGTGATCTCTGCGAATTCCTGCAGGCGGGCCGATGCGTCGGCATTGATCACGCCGCCACCCGAGACGATCAGCGGGCGCTCGGCGGCGTTGAGCATGGCGATCGCCTTCTCGGCCTGGGCGCGGGTAGCGGCAGGCTTGTACACCGGTAGCGGCTCGTAGGTCTCGATGTCGAACTCGATCTCGGCCATCTGCACGTCGAAGGGCAGGTCGATCAGCACCGGGCCGGGGCGGGCCGAGCGCATCAGGTGGAAGGCCTGCTGGAAGACCCGCGGCACCTGGGCCGGCTCGCGCACGGTCACCGCCCATTTGGTCACCGGCTTAGCGATCGATTCGATGTCGACCGCCTGGAAGTCTTCCTTGTAAAGGCGGGCCCGCGGGGCCTGGCCGGTGATGCACAGGATCGGAATCGAATCGGCAGAGGCCGAGTACAGGCCGGTGATCATGTCGGTGCCGGCCGGACCGGAGGTGCCGATGCACACCCCGATGTTGCCTGCCCGCGCCCGGGTGTAACCCTCGGCCATGTGCGAGGCGCCTTCGACGTGACGCGCCAGGATGTGATTGAAGCCGCCGTTCTTCTTCATTGCCGAGTAAAGCGGGTTGATTGCCGCGCCGGGAATGCCGAACACGGTGCTGATGCCTTCCTTGCGCATCACCGCTGCTGCGGCGTCGATTGCTCTCATACGGGCCATGTGTGTGTCTCCTTTTCTGGAATGCCTGCTGGTCGTTGGAGCAAGAATATGGGTCTTCGGGCGCCGAAGGAATTGCAGCCTGGATCGTTTCTGTCGATACTTCAGGTATCGAATCATGAGGCGGCCGTTGACCGTTCTTGCACATGGACCGCTATACCGAAATTCGCAGCTTCGTCCTGGTCGCCGAACGAGGCAGCTTCGCGGCGGCCGCGGTGGTCGAGGGCGTTACACCGGTGGTGATGGGGCGCAGGCTCGATTCGCTGGAACGACGGGTCGGCGTGCGGCTGATGCACCGCTCCACGCGCGGCCTGGTCCTGACCGACCTCGGTGAGCAGTTCGTCGATCAATGTCGCCAGCTGCTGCGCGATTTCGACGAGGCCGAGAGCAGCATCAGCGCGGAGCGCAGCACGGTACGCGGGCATCTGGTGGTGTCGGCACCGGCGGCATTCGGCCGGCGCCATGTCGGGCCCCATGCGCCGGCCTTCAGGGCGCAGTACCCGGCGCTGAAGGTGTCCTTCAACTTTACCGACAGCGTGGTCGACCTGGTTCGCGAGGGTTATGACATGGCGATCCGGATCGGCGACGTCACCGATCCGAACTACGTGTCGGTGCGCCTCTATCCGAACCGCCGGGTGGTGTGCGGCACGCCGGCCTACTTCGAGCGGATGGGGGTGCCGCGGATCCCCGAGGATCTCGCCACCCACAATTGCCTGGCCTTCAACCTGCAGGGTGGCCAGCAGCGCGGGTGGACCTTCAGTCGTGACGGAAAGCCTTTCGCGGTGCGGGTTGACGGCGATCTCGACTGCAATGACGGGGAATTGTTGTATGACTGGGTCAAGCTCGGTCTGGGCGTCGGCTGGCGCTCGACCTGGGAGATCCAGGCCGAGCTCAAACGCGGCGAGCTGGTCACCGTTCTGGATGAATACGCCGTATCAAGCTATGACATCCAGGCGGTGTATCCGCAGCAGCGCTACCTGCCGGCCAAGGTGCGCCACTTCATCGATTATCTCAAAGACATCTACAACCAGCCCGGCTACTGGGAGCGTGGCCCGCGCTGAATATCGGAAACCCCGGCGACCGGCCATCACGCGAGTCGACCGGTCAGGATCAGGAAGCCCGGGATCCAGCCGGTGGCGATGCCCTGGCCGATGCTCGTCCAGGCGGTGAGTCGCATCAGCGGCTTCTGCAGCGCGAGCAGCAGGAAGAACAGCAGCCACAGCAGCGCCCATGCGGCCCAGGATAGCCCGAGCCAGAGATTTCCGGCCGACGGTGCGCCGCTGCTGAGGACATCGAATGAAACCGGTGCCGCGGTGAGCGCGACGAACAGGCTGAACCAGCCGAGGCCGCGCCCGTCGGCCCCGGTGTGGCGGTTGTAGGCGACCCACAGATAGGTGAAGGAAAAGAGCAGCGAGAATGCCCCGGCCTTGATCGAGGCCGCGTTCGCACCGTCACCGAGCGCCAGCTTGAGCGACACCAGGAGCGTCAGCAGACCGGTGAACACGTTGATGATCTTGACCTCGCGGTCGCTGATCCTTGCGAGCATCCATAAGCCATTGAGGATCAACACCGCGCCGACGTAGAGAAGGGAGAGTCCGAGCAGCATGGCAGGCGGCTCAAGCCGAGCCGCGCCGGAACGCGTTGGCCCCGGCAAAGCGGGCTGCGGCGCCCAGCTCGCGTTCTATGGCGAGCAGGCGATTGTATTTCTCGACCCGGTCAGAGCGGCTCGCCGAGCCGGTCTTGATCTGGCCGCAGGCGGTCGCGACGGCCAGATCCGCGATGGTGGTGTCGCCGGTTTCACCCGAGCGATGCGAAGCGATCGAGGCGTAGCCATGCTGGCGTGCCAGGGCCATGGCGTCCAGCGTTTCGCTGAGCGTGCCGATCTGGTTCGGTTTGATCAGGATCGCGTTGGCAATGCCTTCGTCGATGCCCCGGGCCAATATTTTCGTATTGGTCACGAAGAGATCATCACCGACCAGCTGGATTTTCCCTCCGAGACGCGCGGTCAGTTCGGCCCAGCCGGCCCAGTCATCCTCGGCCATGCCGTCCTCGATACTGACGATCGGATAGTCTGTGGTCAGCTCGGCGAGGTAGCCTGCGAACTCTGAAGCCGACAGCTCGCGGCCCTCACCGGCCAGTCGATAGCGTCCCTCGTGGTTAAACTCCGAGGCTGCGCAGTCGAGTGCCAGCGCAAGCTCCACGCCCGGCCGGTAGCCCGCAAGCTCGATTGCATCGACGATCAGGTCGAGGGCCTGGCGGGTGCCCGACACGTTGGGTGCGAAGCCGCCCTCGTCACCGACCGAGGTGGGAAATCCATGCTTGTCCAGCAGGCCGCGCAGCGCGTGGAATACACCCACGCCGGCGCGCAAGGCTTCACCGAAGCGCTCGAAGCCGAGCGGCACGATCATGCACTCCTGGATGTCGAGGCTGTTGTTGGCGTGTGCGCCGCCGTTCATGACATTCATCAGCGGGGTCGGCAACATGGCGGTCGGGCCCGCGGCTGCGAGGGTGCGATAGAGGGGCCGTCCCTGTGCATTGGCCGATGCATGCGCGCAGGCCAGCGACACCGCGAGAATCGCGTTGGCGCCGAGACGCGACTTGTCCGAGGTGCCGTCGAGTTCGCACAAACGCGAGTCGAGCGCCTTTTGGTCCGTCACCTCCATGCCCTTGAGCGCATCGGCAATCGGGCCCTCGATGTGTGCCAGCGCCTTGAGCACCCCCTTGCCGCCAAAGCGTGCAGGGTCGCCGTCACGCAGTTCGAGTGCTTCGCGCCTGCCGGTGGAGGCGCCGGACGGTACCGAGGCCCGGCCGCGCTTCCCGGAAGCGAGGGTGACAGTGGCCTGCAGCGTGGGGTTGCCGCGGGAGTCGAGAATCTCGAGGCCATCGATGCTGCTAATGTCGTTCATATGTGTTCCTGTGTGTTCCTGTGTGATGTTCCGATCGCCCGGGTGCCGGGCTCGGAGAGAGCATAGGGAGTAAGCCCGCGTCGCTGAACTGCCGCCGCCGTCGCTTCTGTCGATATTTGGAGTATCGGCCGAAGGCGTCATGGTGCCCCGCAGGGTCATCCTCGCCGTCGCGCGTGCCTGCTGTGATGTCGGTGCCTCGAGCGGGGGCCCCGATTCAGTAATTGTGCAGGGACGCGTCGATGACCAGCGGGGTGTCCAGGTCGATCTCGTCGCAGTTATGCCCCGGTCCGGCGCGATCGACGACGAGGAAGTCAGATACGCCTTCGAGGGCGAGCAGGGGGTGGTGCCAGACGCCGGTCACGTAGTTGACGCCCTGGTCGGCGCGGGCCAGGAAGACCCTGAGGTCGCGGGCCGCGGGGGCTTGGCCAGCCGGGGCGACCACGACGAGGTAGGGGCGGCCCGACATCGGAATGAAGGCCTGCGAGCCGAGCGGGTGACGCTCCATCATGTGCACGGTAAAGGGCAGCGTACGCGGCTGGCCGCGGAAGATCGAGACGATCACCCGGCCCTCGGGACCGGGATCGATGTTGGCCAGATCGTGATAGCGCTCGGTGTTGCCGGCGTTG
>JAGRGD010000005.1 GCA_020445665.1 Rhodocyclaceae bacterium | reverse complement strand
TGCCAGCAGTTGGAGCCGGAGTTGGCGAGCCTCGACAACGTCACCGTCTACACCTTCCTCGTGCCCTTCCAGGGCGAGACCAAACCGATCGCGGTGTGGTGCGCGGCCGATCGTGAGCAGGCCTGGGAGCGCCTGATGCTCCACGGCGACGAGACGCTCCTCAGCCCCGGCGCCGCCTGCGACCACCCCATCGCCCGCAACCTGGAGTTGGCCCGCCGCCTCGGCGTGCAAGGCACGCCCACCCTGGTCTGGGCGGATGGCACGCGGACCGAAGGCTTCGTCGGGCGAGCGGTGCTGGAGGAGCGACTCGCCCAGGCCGGCAGCCGGGAGCGGCAGCCATGAAGGCCCTCGTCCTGCGCATCGCCACCGCCTGCCTGCTCCTCCCCCTGGGTGCCTGCATGAACATGTCGGGACTGGGTGGCGACTCGAAGTACGCCTGCAAGGCGCCCGAAGGGGTCGCCTGCGAATCGGTGTCTGGTACCTATGCCAATGCCCTTCACCACAACCTGCCCAGCCAGCGGGCGCGGCGCACCTCCGCCGTCCGCCAAGAGGAATCCGGCGAGCGGGCTCCCCAAGCGACAACGCGCGCCGCATCTCCCGCAACCGCCGGCGATGCCGGTCCCGGCGTGGCGCCCAGCCCCTTGCGCTCGCAGGCCCGCGTGCTACGCCTGTGGATCAAGCCTTGGGAAGACGCGGATGGTGACCTGTACGACCAGGGCTACGTGTATGTGCAGGTGGACAGCGGCCAATGGCTGATCGACCACATGCAGCGCCAGATCCGTGACGCCTATGCGCCACTGAAGCCGCCGCCGAACTTCCCATCCAAGTCCGTTCCGGATACCGCGACCGAATCGAACCCCGTAGGCAACTCGCCGGCCGCGCCGAGCTTGCTGCAGCGGCCGCCCTTCACCGGAGCCGGCGCCAACCGCGCGCAGTGAGGACGTCATGAGCACCCTGCATCTCGACACCCCTACACCCCGCGGCCGCTCCGAGGCACTGCGCTTCGCCTTCGGCAGGCCGGTGGAGACTCCGGCCGAGCAGTTCGCCAACTGGCTGCCCTACTCCGCCTACCTCGCCGCCGAGAAGATCTTCGTCAATCGCGACAGCATGGGCTTCCTGCTGGAACTCATGCCCCAGTCCGGCGCCGACGAGCGCATGGCGGAAGTCCTGGTCTCGCTCTACGCCAACTGCCCGACCGGCACCGGCATCCAGTTCCACCTCTTCGCCTCGCCCCAGGTGCACGAGCCCTTGCGCCGCTATGCCAACTTGCGGGTCGAGGACGCGACCCAGGCCGAACAGGCCAAAGCTTGGGGCCGCCCGGCCCGCAACGGCAACCTGTTCAGGAAGCTCGCCCGCCAGCGCGTCGGCCACCTGCTGCAGGGCGCGCAGAAGTCGCTCACGGCGGGCTTCCACTACACGATCCGGGACTTTCGCTTGATGCTCTCCGTCGCCTTCCCGGGCGACGCAGAAGACCTCAACCGGCGCGACGAATTGATGGCGCTGCGCGACTCGATGTCCTCGACGCTGCGCTCGGCCTCCCTCCCGAACCGTGTCTGCGACGCAGCCGACCTGATCAACTGGTGCGCCCTCTTCACCAATCCGGACCGCATCTCGCAGACTGACGCCCCCGACCTGCACTACGACGACGGGCGCGAGCTGCGCGACCAGATCGTGGACTTCGACACCATCCAGGATCCCCATCCGGGCGGCCTCACCCTCTGGAAGGAAGCCAGCCCCGAGGTGCTGGAGGCGCGCTTCTACTCGATCAAGAGCTTTCCGGAACGCTTCGCGCTCTGGCAGATGGGCTCCCTCATCGGCGACCTGATGCAGCCGGCGCTGCAGTACAGCGCGCCCTTCCTCCTGACGCTGGGCGTGCATGTGCTCGACCCCAACGTCACCAAGTCGGTGGTGACCGCCAACCATGTGCGGGCGA
>JAGRGD010000004.1 GCA_020445665.1 Rhodocyclaceae bacterium | reverse complement strand
CGGCGCTACGCCAAGGTGATCAACTTCGGCCTGATCTACGGCATGAGCGCCCACGGCCTGGCCCGCAACCTGGGCATCGAGCGCGCCGCCGCGGAGAGCTACATCGACCGCTACTTCGCCCGCTACCCCGGCGTGGCCCGCTACATGGACCGCACCCGGAGCGAAGCCCGCGAGCGTGGCTATGTCGAGACCGTCTTCGGCCGCCGCCTGCACCTGCCCGACATCCGCGCCAGCAACGCCGGCCGCCGCCAGGCCGCCGAACGCGCCGCGATCAACGCGCCGATGCAGGGCACCGCCGCCGACCTGATCAAGAAGGCCATGATCGCCGCCTCCGCGTGGCTGCGGGACAGCAAGCTGAAGTCACGCCTGATCCTGCAGGTGCACGACGAGCTGGTGCTCGAGGTGCCCGACGACGAGCTCGCGCGCGTGCGCACCGAGCTGCCCGCCCTGATGGCCGGCGTGGCCGAGCTGAAGGTGCCGCTGCTGGCCGAGGTGGGTGACGGCGCCAACTGGGACGAGGCGCATTGAGGGCCATCCGGCCGAGGTGGCGTGGTGCAATGCCCTTCGGTTATTGCACCCTGTGATCCGCCGAACCGCACCATTCTTGACCCGTAGGGTGCAATAACCAACGGGCACTGCACCGGCTTCTACTCAGGAAACGAAGCACCGGAGACATCGACTGTGCTCGACCTGATCATCGAGATGCTGGTGTATGTCGCCCTCTATCGCACGGGGGAGGGTAGTCTGCGCCTGCTTACCCTCGGGAGGTTCAAGCGTTCGGATAACCCGAGTCCGACGCGCATCTTTTTCCTCTGTATCGTGGGTGGCGCGGTGTGGTTTGGACTCTTCGTCTTCGTAGTCACGATTGAGCAGTCATCGGCGTAGGGCGGTCGCCGTAGGGTGCAATAACCGAAGGGCATTGCACCGATTGACAGGCCACACGGTTAGGTCCTGGAATATTGCATTGGCATGGCGCGTCGCCCATCATCCCGCCATGTCCGACTACCGACGTGCCTGGCACCCCGGCGGCACCTGGTTCTTCACCGTCAACCTCCTGCAACGCCGTGACAACGACCTGCTGGTCCGCCACATCGAGCGGCTGCGCGAGGCGGTCCGCGAGGTACGACGCCGCCATCCGTTTGCCATCCACGGCTGGGTCGTGCTGCCGGAGCACATGCACTGCGTGTGGGAACTGCCCCCCTCCGACACGGACTTCGCAACGCGCTGGCGGCTGATCAAGTCCGGCTTCTCGAAGGTCCTGCCCGCCACCGAACGCCGCTCCGCGGTGCGGCGAGGGCGGGGCGAGCGGGGTATCTGGCAACGGCGCTACTGGGAACACCGGATTCGCGACGAACGAGACTATCGCGCACATCTGGACTACCTTCACGTCAATCCGCTCAGGCACGGCCTCGTGAAGCGGGTCGCCGACTGGCCCCATTCCACGTTCCACGCGTGGGTCGCGCGTGGGGTCTACGCGCCCGATTGGGCCGGGAGTGATGTCGCAGATGGTCTCGGAAAGCGGGAGTGAGCTGCAGCCTGGTGCAATGCCCTTCGGTTATTGCACCCTACGTGCGGCGAATGGCCGTCGGGTCCAATCACCAACCGGCCTTGCACCGCTTCCCCCGATCGCGCCGATCCCGATTCCGCCGCAACACCCCTCGGCACATTCGGTCATAGCCTCCGCCCCACGGCAGACCCGTAGGGTGCAATAACCGAAGGGCATTGCACCGGTACCCATTGGAGCCGCCCAACGCGCCCGCCCCCGATCCCACCGCAACCCGCCCATCGCGCATTCGGTCATTGCCCGCGGCCCCGGCTGGTGCTTCACGTGCCAGACCCGTTGGCAGGAATGCATCTCATGACCGACTCTGCCGGACGTCAGGCGGGCGTGTCCGGCGCGAGCGACGACAGCGGCGCCAGGAATGCGCGGTAGTTCTGCCACCGCCTGCGACTGGTCTGGTAGATGGGCTGGCGAACCTGCCACTTGCTCGCGGTGGCGACCGACCGCCCGAGGTTCTCCCGCTTGAGGCAGGCGTCGGACCACGGCAGGTCCAGAAACGCGATCATGCGCCGGGTCCAGTCCTCCGGCGCTTCCACCAGTGACTCGTAGGGCACTTCGAGCAAGCGGTCGGGTGGCAGACTTCGTGCCCAGTGCGCCATCAGGCGCTGGTACTGCCGGTAGTAGTGGGCGAGGTGGGTGAGGTCCGTGGCGTAGGTGTGCTGCAGTCCGAAATTCTGGAAGTGGATCGACAGGCAGGTGTCGCGAGGGTCGCGCGTTACATGGATGAAGCGCGCATTCGGAAACGCCGTGTGTACGGGGCCCAGGAAGCGGAAGTTCGCCGGCATCTTGTCGATGATGCGCGCGGCGCCGTCCGACAGGTCGTTGAGGAAGTCCAGGGTGGCCCGCGTGATGTCCGCCAGCATGGCTGGCGAAAGCTGTCCCATGAACACGGCCTGGCGGTAGCGATCCAGCATCTCGCCCCAGAAGCTCTGTTCTCCCGCCCCGTGAATATCCGGGTGGGCGGCGAGCATGTCCTGGACCAGGGAAGTTCCCGAGCGGGGCATGCCCACGACCAGCACGGGCTTGGGCGAGAGGTCCGAACCCGGTCGCAGCTCGCGAAGACCGGCCTCGCTGTACGCTGCGGTCAGCAAATCCACGGTGCGGGTGACGGTGTCCGGGTCGTACGGCGGTGCCAGCGATCGTTTCATCGCGTTCCCTTGCGCGAACCACGAGAACGCTTCGTCGTAGCGGCCGATATCGTCGCTGAACTTGCCCAACGCAAAACAGCTGGCAATGCGGTCGTCCGGCCGGCCAGGACGCGCTGCGCAACGCTCGAGTCGCCCCTGGATGTCCCGATCGGCGTCCGTCATTCGTCGGTTCGACACCAGCTGCGCGAGGATCTGGGCGGAGTCGGGGGTTTCCGCAAGGAGCGCCCGGAGCTGCCCGTCGGCCGCCTCGAAGTCTCCGAACGTGGACAGGATGTTGGCATGCGCCAATCGTGCGCCGGCGTCGCGGGGGGCAGCGGTAAGCGCCGCCTCGATGGTCGCTCTGGCCGCCATGTCGTCACCTCGCCGCAATTGAACGTGGGCCAGTTGCAGCCGTGCATCCACATTTCCGGGGGCGATCTCCGCTGCCCGCTGAAACCATCTGGCGGCTTCGCGATAGCGGAAGGCAGCGCTCAATTGCTGCCCGATGGCGACCAGTTGACGCGCGTCCCGCGGGGCGCGCTTCAGCGCCTTGTCCAGCCATGCCTCAGCGGCGTCGTAGTCGCCCAGCCGGTGTAGTGCCAGACCCAGATGCACGAGAAACAGCGCCTCACGCGCCAATGCCCCCTTTGCGCGCTCGAGCCAGGGCAGGGCATCCCGCGGCTTTCCAAGGCCCAGCAGGGTCCAGCCGATCAGATGGCACTCCGCGGGCGTCGGCGTCGACTTGCCGGCCAGTGTATTGGCCAGCGGGAACGCGTCGAGATAGCGTCCGGCCATGAGAAGCGCCTGCGTGCGCTGCGCCACGCTTGCGTCCGTCGGGGGTGCGGATGGCTTCCGGGGTGTTGTGGGGTTCTTTGCGCGCTTGGACATGAACGACGGTTGCTCTGGGCGGTGATCCTGTCGGCAGGCGTCGATACCGGATCGGCAGGGCACCGCGTGCGACCCGCTGCCCGAACCTGCAGCCGCGAACCCGATGCCCGCCGGGACGCTGGAGTATAGGGCCAACGGGTCTGTCGCGACGATCTGCCGCGCGGCGCGTTACGCACCGCTCCCAATGTTAGCGGCCCCTCCGTCGCGAGATCGTCGGATTCCGCGAGCGTCCCCCGTCGCCGGATACCACGACCAACGCGCAATCGGTCATTGCCTGCCGCCCCCGGCAGGTGTTACACGTGCCAGACCCATTGGCCGGAATGCATTCCATGACCGTCTCTGCCTTGCCTGGCCGCGTGGCCCAGGCCGCCGCCTGGCTCGCCGCGTTCCTCCTGCTGGCCCTTGCAGGCTGCGCCCCGGTGCCCCACAAGCCCGGCTCCCTGCCACCGGCCGACCTGCCCCGCAAGGAGGATGTGGCGCCGGCCCGGGCCTCGGCGATCGACGGGGTGTGGACCATCTCGACGATCGGCAAGCGCATCCGCATCGAGCGGGGTCGGGCCTGGGCGCTGGACCCGTGGGCGCATTTCGGCGTCGCCGAGGTGCGGCCCGGCATGGTCGTCCTGCGTGACCTCGCACCCACGGGTCCTGGCCGCTTCGGCGGGCAGGATCTGCCCCTGGCCGGGCCCTTCGAGGCGACGTTGAACGGCGAGCGCGTCGACGTGGGCGTGAAGACCGGCCTGCTGGGCGTGGCGTATCAGCTGCTGCCGGTCTCCCTCGACAATCCCGCCGCCTACCGCCAGGAACTGGCGCGGCAGGCCGAGGTGACGCCGCCGGTGGCCATCCTGCCACCGGATCCGCCGTCGTGGCGCAAGCCGAAGCGCAGTGCGCGCGGCTGCGGCGGCGAGGCCGAGGCGCCGTGTGCCACCGTCGACGCCAGGCGCGTGGGCAAGGCTGAGAAGCTCGGCTGCCCGGGCAAGCAATCCTACTTCTCGACCCTGCGCGGCGGCTCGTGCTGGACCTGCCCGAGAGACTACGTGCGGGCCTCGCCGACCCGGCGCATGGATCACCCCAAGGCCTGCCGCAAGCGCAACTCGCTCCTGAAGGGGCCGTGGGTCCGGGCCACCTACCAGCAACGCGCCTGGGGCTGCCCGCCGGGGCAGTTCCACATGGCGAAGGGCGGCGGCAGCTGCATGAGCTGCCCGGCCGGCTTCGAGCGCATCCACGCCGCCGGGGCCGACACCGGCAAGTGTCGCGCCAAGGAACCCTGCGACGCCGGCATGCGTATGGCCAAGCAACCGCCCGAAGGCAACCTCTTCGCCAGCCTGCTGGGTTTCCGCTCCACCAAGCTGTGCGCCCCGCCTTTCGACATCCGCGCCGCGGCCCGGCGCGACGTGGGCCGCTACGAGTTCATGGGCAAGGCCATGCAGCAGCTCGCCACCGCCCTGATCAACGACGTGCGTGCCGGGCGCACCCGCAACGTCAAGGTGCTGTTCAAGACCGGGCGCTGGCGCGAGGCCTACGCGTACCTGCGGGGGCTGGATGCCTTCCAGGCCTTCCAGACCGCCGCCCGCGCCGCCGGCAACCGCTCGATCTCGATCGGCTTCGGGGGCGACGTGCAGATCGGCGTCGGCGGCAACGGTGAGATCGGCCTCGCCATCGACTTCACCCAGGGCAGGATCAAGCCCTACGAAGCCGGCGGCATCTCCAAGGGCCTGGCGCTGGGCATCGACGCCGCGGTCACCGTGGGCGCCTGGAAGGGGGGCTTCGAGAGCGGCTATGCCCAGGGCTTCACCACCTCGCTGAGCGTCCTCGGCGGGGCCGGGCTGGGCGTCTGGTACAGCTACTACGACCCGGACGACGGACCGGAGCGCCTCCTCGGCGCCACCGCCTCGGTGGGCGTCGGCGTGGGCGCCGAGATCGGCGAGTACAACGAGGTGGGCACCTGGCTGCTGAAGGACCTGATCGAGTCCCTCTGAGCGGGATCCGGCCCGCGCTGCAAGGCAGCAAACGCCAATGTCGTGCAGAATCCGGGGCTGAGCGCGGGCCCGGCGGCCCGCATGATGCATTCGACCGTCTCCAGGAGCCCGCCATGAGCCTTGCCCCCCGCCTCAGCCTGATCTGCCTCGCCGTCGCGCTGGCCGCACCCGTTGCCAGTCAGGCCGCGAGCTTCGCCTCGTCGGCCTCGTCCGCCGGCTCGGCCTCCGTCGGCAGCATCTCGGACTCCTTCCAGGGCTCGAGCAACAGCTCGAGCGAGGACGACGACGTGGCCGCCGGCGAGTACCGGGTCACCGAGGTGGCCGAGGCCGCCCGGGGCGCCGACCATGTGGCGGTGACGATGCAGGCCGCGGATGGCCCCCGCCGCTTCACGCTGACGCTGCCGCGCGCCGTGTGGGCCGAGCAGGGCCTCGCCGCCGGCGACCTCGTGCAGGTGGCGGCGCGCCCCTACGGCTTCGAGTTTGCCCGCGCCGTGGACCGCAATGCCTTCTACCTGGTCCTCAACGACGACTGGTACGGCGAGCTCGCCGCCCGCCCGCTGTGAACCTGCGCCGGCGCCTGCTCGGCGTCGGTGCCAGTCTTGCCCTCGGCCTCGCCGGCCCGGCGATGGCCGGCAGCGGCGGCCTGAGCGGTGAGCCCTTCTGTGACCGGGCCCCCGAGCTCTCCGCCGCCGCGCAGGACAAACTGCTGCGCTTCGCCGCCGTGGTGCGCGACGCCCTCGGCGAGGTGGCTCCCGACGGCCTCGCGCTGATCAGCCGTTCCGGGCTCGACGTGGCGCGTTTCGGCATTCGCCACTCCCACACCGCCATCGCCTGGCGCGACGCCCAGGGCCGCTGGCAGGCCCGCCAGCTCTACTACGCCTGCGAGGAAGGCCGCCCCCGCCTCTACGACCAGGGCCTCGCCGGCTTCGTCCTCGGCTCGGACGACGCGGCCGAAGGCTATGTCTCGATCGTCGTGCCCCCCGGGGACGCTGCTCGGGCGCTGCGCGGCGCCGCCCTCGACACCCCCCGCGCCCTGCGCCTGCTCGCCGGCACCTACAGCGCCAACGCCCACCCCTTCAGCCGCCGCTACCAAAACTGCAACCAGTGGGTCGCCGAGTTGCTCGCCGACGCCTGGCGGCCAGCAGGCGCGGCCGAAGACCCGCGCGCAGAGGCCCAGACCTGGCTCGCCGAGGCCGGATACGCGCCGGCCCCGATCCGCGTCGCGGCCTGGCAGCTGCTCGCCTCGGCCTTCGTGCCGCTCATCCACCTCGACGACCACCCCGAGCCCGACCGCGCCGCCGCCACCCTGCATCTCAGCCTGCCCCGCAGCATCGAGGCCTTCGTCCGCCAGCGCCATCCCGGCAGCCGGCGCCTCGCGCTGTGCCACGACGGTACGCAGGTGGTGGTGCGCAATGGCTGGACGCCGCTTGCCGAGGGTTGCCGACCGGAAGGGGGAGACCGCGCGGTGGTACTGGGGGACTGAGCAGACGCCGGGTGAGGCTCAGCGCCGCAGGCCGAACCAGCGGCTGCGCCTGGGCTCCGACGCCCGATTCAGGTGTCCCGCCATCTCCGGGTAATCCATCTGCGCTGCCACATCGGCGGGCGTGAGGCCCGCCTGATCGGTGGCCTTCGGATCGGCGCCGGCCTTGAGCAGCTGGTCAACGGATTCGGTGTGGTTGGATCCGGCGGCGTAGTGCAGCGGCGTGCGGCCAGCCGTGCAGCGGGCGTTGGCGTCCGCGCCGGCCCTCAGCACGGCCTTCAGGATGACCATGCTTCCGCTCAGCGCGGCCTGGTGCAAGGGCGTGACGCCATCCGCATCTGCCACCGTGACGTGGGCGCCGGCCGCCAGCAACTGCGCCGAGATTCCCTCGTCGCGGTACTCGATGGCCCAGTGCAGGGGCGCTCGCCCCAGGAGCCGGTCAGCGAGGTTCGGATCCGCCCCGGCCGCCAGCAACGCCCGGACCACATCGGCCTGCTGCTGCTGCACGGCCGCGTAGAGCACGCTCAAGCCGTCCGCGTCGGTGCAATTCGGGTCCGCGCCCTCCTGGAGCAGGGCCACCACGTCGTCCCACTCCCACTCGTCGGCGGCGTGGAGCATCTGATCGTTGAGGGCGTTCTGCGGTGTCATGGGCGGTGTCCTCGTGGCTCAGCGAGCATGATAGACGGATAAGCGAGATGTGGCGTTCATCGACCGGCGTTGGATTGCACGAGGCAATCCGAACGGCGGCCGGGGCCAACGCGCATCACGAAAACATTACGGTCAGGATCACGGCGGTACCAAGGACGACGGCAAGGATCACGTGCTCACCGATCCGTTGGGCCTTTCGCCCGTCCAGGTTGAATGTTCTGCCGACCACGCGTCCGAGCACGCAAGCAGAGAGTTCGCCGACTGCGCCGGCGATGGGTTCGAAGAGATCCATTTGATGCCGGGTGGCGATGGCGCCGTCGATTGCGAGGGTGTTCAACTGAGTACGAAGGTCTTCATTCGACCCGAACCGCCAAACGATTTTCTGTGAAGCCGCCGTGCAGGGCTACAGGGTGTAAGAGAGCTTCGTTTCCGCGAAGCTGACCCTCGTTACCTCGCGTCTCGGGTCACTTTCACGGCTTCAGCCACCTTTACGATCTATGCGTTCTATGGGGCCGAAGACCACGACCACCACGGGGGACGCAACAGCAAAGCAAAGGAGGGCGAACATCGGCCACCAATTCCACGTTGTTAGCCCAACCCAGCCAAACCAGAGAAACATCAAATGCGCGGCGATCATCAAGACGACCTTCAATCCATAGCGCTTCGCAACTCGATACTCTGCACCGCAGTTGACGCACCTGATGTTTCCAAAGCGCAATCTGGCCCGAAGTGTTAAACCGGTAGAGTCGCACGTCGGGCACCGCGTCCGCTGATTCTTCATCTTCATCCAGGCGAGTCGGTTCCGGCTCAAGGCCGGCGTTTCGGCATATCACAGGGTGTTCCACCCTCCACCGCGCCGACGGCATCGGTGAGTGTCCATATCGGTCGGTTTGCCTCAGTGAGTGGACCGGTGGGAATCAGTCCATGTGGTTGCCTATCAGAGATCGAGAAGCGACCGACGTGTCCTTGAATTGATCGCCGGAAAGCGGGCGTTGGAGATTTGCTCCCCGTGAGCTGCCACTCGCGGATGAGTCGTCTCGACCCAAAGAGGCCTGTCAGCCTCTTGGAAAGCAGACGCGTAACGACTGCGCTCAGCCGCGTCGTTACGCGTCTGCTGAAACAGTGGATCAGGCCGCGCGTGATATGGACTCATTGACCGACTTGTGTAGTTCCTGTGATGACATTTCAATCGAAGCCCCATCAATACGGAAGTCGTCTAGTTTGTGGGCGTAGACATCAATGCAAGAGGGCGCGAACGACCAGCCCTCCACGCTCGACCATCCCCGCGCAACTAGAAAGCGATCTGAAGTTCGAGTGCAGCGCAGCCAACCGGTGTATTGATCAGAAAAGTCATAGGGCAAGAAAGCCATGTCGCCGGTACGAACCTCGCGTACCGCTTCTAGCCATTGCGCAAGTAGTCGGCGGAGAACTGCGCGAATCTTCGTGCTGCAATCAGTGCTTGGGAGCACGCCGTCATCCAACGCCAGATAGTACGAATCGCAGGCCCAGCTTCGACCGGCAAGCTGCAGGACCATATCGTTGTGCCCGGTGCCATTATCGACGAATGTGAGACTGAGATGCGTCATGGAGCGCAACGACGAAGGCCAGCGGCTGCCGTCGGCCGTCCGTGCTGGGCCGGCTTGTTATCTGTCTTGTGCCACGCCGAAGCTACGCAGCTCTGCGCGACAACCAAGAACGAGCTGAAGTCCCGATTTGCGACCCGGATGTTGCCGACACCCATGTGTTGGCCGATGTAGGCGCCTGCCTGGCTCAAAGGAATGCAGTCTCCTTTCTTGCGAGTGACTTCAACAAGAACTTCCCCTTCAGCAAAGGTTTCGTGGAGCAAGCCCTCCAACTCAGAGAGCTTGGGTGCGTATCCATCGTGTACGTTTACCCAATCCAGCTTCGCCCCATCGAAAGCGGGGAAGTGCTTGTTCATCAGCTCATGGACGCGACGTGAATTCATGACATTCGGCTTGCTGTGTGCTGCGAAATCGCTTGACAACACTGCGTGCGGAATAAGGTGCCACGCAGGGCCTTGCCTACATGCGGCAATTCCTATGCGTCTAAAGAAAACCGACAGAAAAGGTCGCACTTGACCTTCCTCGGCCTACCTCGCCTAAAGTCCTGTCTGTATCTAGGCGAAGAGCATAACGCACCTCCCGAACGGCAGCTATCCGACACGTTCTTCGAACGCCCGGTGATGGCTGCCGATGTCGGTCATGCGCGAAGTCCCGCCCATCCGCGTTGCCAATTCGCACTCAATCGCGCCCCATCAAATCCACAATCCGCCCGTCCGGCATCGTCACCGGACCTTTCAGATCGCGTCTCGCCCGCTTCATCGCGGCGAGTCGTGCGTTGATTGTGTCGATCTGGTCCTGGAGTTTGCGGGCGTCGCCGGTGTCCCAGTACTCCCCTTCGTCGTCCACCTCGAAACGCGTGAGGTGGGGCGCGATCTTGCGCAGGAGTTCGGTGATGGCGATGTGGATCGCGGGGCTGGCGAACTGGGTCTTGACCTGGTCCTGCATGAAGCCGTCGGTGTCGAACTGGAAGTGCAGCGGCTCGCAGTTCAGGGCCGGAAACACGGACACGCCCTCGACCGGGCCCCGGTAGGTCTTCATGTCGTAGCCGACGACCCGCTCGAGGGTGATCTCTGCATGGCTGGCATCGAGAACGCGCCAGCCGTGCCGCCTGGCCTCGTCCCGCACGGTCTGGATCACCGTCTTGACGGCAGCGGCGTCCACGGCGCGCCCCTCGTAGTAGATCGTGACGCCGGCGGCGGCGATGGAGGGGGCGAGGCAGGCCGCGGCGAGCAGCGGCGTGAGGGCGTTGCGAAGTGACTTGCTGATGGGCTTCATGGGCTGTCCTCCGGGGCGCCGTTCTGCGCGGGCGCTTGAGATAGGGCGACGGCCCGGCGGCTCGCGCCTTGTTCAGTCATTCGGCATTCTAGCGCCGTGCCGGGCGATCCTGGCAGGCGGGCGGGGTGCTGTGCTCGGCGCGCAGGGCTGGGATGGGGGCATGCGACACTGTCGGTGACCATCGGAAGTGGGGAGGCGATGAAGACCATCCTGTTGGGCTGGGACCTGGGCGAGGGCTTCAGCTATGTGCTGCAGTTGCGCCAGATCGCCGACGCCCTGGCGGCGGCCGGGCATCGGCCGGTGCTGGCGCTGCGCTCCCTCGAGGCCGTGGGGGACCTGCTGGCGGATCGTCCCCATCCGGTGGTGCAGGCGCCCTGGCTGATCGGGCGGGTTCACGGCGAGGCGGCGGTGCAGGGGCTCTATCCCACGGGCTTTGCCGACCTGATGGCGGTGAATGGTTTCAGCTCCGTGGATCACCTGTTGTCGATGCAGCGTGGCTGGCGCGACCTGATCGATGTCGTGCGGCCGGACCTGGTGGTGGCCCGCTATGCGCCGGTGCTGATGTCGGCGGCGTACGGCCGGGTGCCGACCGTGCTGTTCGGCGATCCCTACGTGGTGCCGCCGGCCGATGCGGCGCAATTTCCGGTCTTCTCCGACGATGTCCCGCCCTACGCGGATCAGGCCGCACTGCTGGACATCGTGCGCGAGGTGCAGGCCCGCTACGGTGCGCCGCAGCCCGAGCGGCTGACCGATATCTACCGGGGCGACCGGCGGGTGGTGCTCGGCCTGCCGGCCTGTGACCCTTACAGGGCCGATCGTCGTGAGCCCTGCGTCGGCATGTTCGAGACCGCGCCGCCGCTGCCCGATGCGCCGGGCGAGGGCGTGCATGCCTATCTGGCGGGGAGTGACGCGGAGACCTGGCTGCTGTTGGAGGCGCTGGTCGAAGCCGGGTTGCCGACGCGGGTCTTCGTCCGTGACACGGTCCCCGAGCTGATCGCGGCCATCGACGCCTCGCCGCTGGCGCGCCTCGACCAGCCGCCGCCGGTGTTCGAGGCCTGCGCCGGGGCGCGGCTGGTGGTCCATCATGGGGGGCCGAACACGGCCTATGCGGCGCTCGCCAGCGGCCGGCCGCAGCTGGTGCTGCCCCGCGAGCTGGACCAGTGGCTGACGGCGCGCGGCATGGCCGAGTCGGGTGACGGGGTGCTGGTGAGCATGGAGGCCGGGGTTGGTGCCGTGGCGGAACAGATCCGCCGACTGGCGACGGCGCCGGAGGCCCAGGCCGCCGCCCGGGCGTCGGCGGTGGCGATGCGCGCGCAGCGTCTGCATGGCGCCTGGCAGGCGGTCGTGGATGCGTGCCTGGCGCTGGTGTGACGGAGCGGAGACCGTGAGCCGATACCGCGATGACTTCTACGCCGATCGCCACGCGATGACGATCTACGCCGCCCGGACCGTGCTGGCGATGGTGCTCGAGGCGCTGCCGCCGGTGCGCGCCGCCATCGATGTGGGCTGCGGCGTCGGCACGTGGCTGTCGGCCCTGTCCGAGCGGGGCGTGACGGACCTGCTCGGGCTCGATGGGGACTGGGTCGATGGCGAGCGGCTGGAGATTCCCCTGCAGGTCTTCCGGCCGGTGGATCTGGCGGCGGACCTGTCGATCGGTCGCCGCTTCGATCTGGCCATCTCCCTCGAGGTGGCAGAGCACCTGCCGGCCGACCGGGCAGATGCCTTCGTCGCGGCGCTGGTCGCCGCATCGGACTTCGTGCTGTTCTCGGCGGCGATCCCCGGCCAGGGCGGCGTCGGGCATGTCAACGAGCAGTGGCCGGCCTGGTGGGCGGAGAAGTTCATGGGCCACGGCTACGTGGCGCTGGACTGCCTGCGCAGCCGCATCTGGCACGACCCGGATATCCCCTTCTGGTACCGCCAGAACCTGCTCCTCTACGTCCGGGCCGAGGCGATGCCGCCGGCGCTGGCGTGGAGCGTGCCGGCGACGGACGACGGTTGGCCGATGGCGCTGGTGCATCCGGCGCTGTACCTCGCACGACTCGGCGCGGCGGGGCCGGGATGAAGACGATCCTGCTCGGCTGGGACCTAGGGCACGGCTTCAACTACGTGGTGCAGCTGCGCCAGATCGCCGACGCGCTGGCCGCGGCGGGGCACCGGCCGGTGCTGGCGCTGCGCTCGCTGGAGTCGGTGGGGCGGCTGCTGGCGGACCGGTCCTACCCGGTGCTGCAGGCGCCCTGGCTGATCGGGCGCCTGAGCCCGCAGGCGCAGGGGTGGTGGCCGACCAGCTTCGCCGACCTGATGGCGGTTAACGGCTTCGGATCGGAGGATCACCTGCTGTCGATGCAGCGCGGCTGGCGCGACCTGATCGACCTCGTGCGGCCGGATCTGGTCGTGGGCCGCTACGCGCCGGTGCTGATGTCGGCCGCCTACGGCCGGATACCGAGCGTGCTGTTCGGCAGCCCCTACGCGATTCCGCCGGCGGACGGGGCCACCTTCCCCGAGTTCCGCCGCGACGTGCCGGCCTATGCGGACCAGGGGCGGATGCTCGAGACGGCGCGGCGGGTGCATGCCCGCTATGGCGCGCCGCGGCCCGAGCGCCTTACCGACCTCTACCGGGGTGATCGGCGGGTGGTCCTCGGCCTGCCTGAGTTCGACCCCTACCGCCACGTGCGCAACGAGCCCTGCGCGGGCATGTTCGAGACGGCGCCGCCGCTGCCCGACGGGCCGGGCGAGGGGGTGCATGCCTACCTCTCCGGCAGCGACCCGGAAACCTGGCGGCTGGTCGAGGCGCTGATTGCGGCCGGGCTACCGACCCGGGTCTTCGTGCGGGATACGGTGCCGGCGCTGCTCGATGCCATCGACACCTCGCCGCTCGAGCGCCTCGCGCAGCCGCCGCCCGTGTTCGCCGCCTGCGCCGGGGCGCGGCTGGTGGTCCACCATGGGGGGCCGAACACGGCCTACGCGGCGCTGGTCAGCGGCCGGCCACAGCTGCTGTTTCCGCGGGTGCTGGACCAGTGGCTGACGGCCTGCGCGATGGCGGGGCACGGCGATGCGGCCGTGGTGGACGACGACGAAAGCGTCGAATCGATCGCCACGCGCATCCGGGCGCTGGCGAGCGATCCGGTGTCGCAGGCAGCGGCGCAGGCCTCCGCGGCGTCGATGCGCGAGCGCGGCCTCCACGGCGCCTGGCGGGCGGTGGTGGCGGCGTGCGAGGCGCTGCTGTGACAGCGACGGTGGCGGCTGGGGTTCAGTCGTCGGCCCCGACGACCCGATCGATGAAGGCCGTGACGGCCTCGGTGTAGGGGCCGGGTTCGCCCAGCTCGGTGTTGATCTGAACATGCCCCAGCGCTTCGGGCCGCACCGTCGCGACGCCGCCCAGCGCCCGCGCGCGGGTCGCCAGCGCCTCGGCTTCGTCGCAGGGTGCGGCCGGGCGGGTCGAGGCGCACACCAGCAGCAGCGGCACGGTCGGCGTGTGGAGCCTGTGCAGCGGCGATGCGTTGAGCCAGAAGGCCGGGTCGGCGCCGAAGGCCCGGTCGTAAAGGGGCAGGTGGCGGCGGCGCATGATGGCCGGCACGTCGAGGGCGCCGGCGTCGAGCAGCACGGCGCCGCGCACCGTGCCCATGCCGAGGCGGTGGGCCTCGCCGGGCATGGCCAGCAGCAGCGCCACCAGGTGGGCGCCGGCCGAGTGGCCCATCAGCACGAAGCGCTCGGGGTCCGCGCCCCACAGGGCGGCGTTGCGCTGGGCGGCGGCCACCGCGCGGGCCAGGTCGCGGGCCTGCTCGATCGGATCGGCCACCGGTGAGAGGCGCGTATTGACCGAAATGAAGACGTGGTCGCGCCCGATCCAGTGCGTGAGCTTGGCCCCCAGCACCCCGGGGTTGCGCTTGTCGCCGCCGCGCCACGCGCCGCCGTGGATCATGACGATGGCCGGCGCGTGGCTCAGGCCCTGGCGGGCATAGACATCGAAGCGCTGGCGACGGTGGCCGCCGTAGGCGACGTCGCGGGTCAGGCGGATGCCGGGGGCGTATTCCTCCGGTATCGCGGCGGTCGAGGCGTCGGCCGGCAGCGCGGCGAAGAGCGCGGCGGACAGCAGCAGGGTGGCGAGGGGGCGGCAGGGCGTGGGCACGGGCGAGGGCGCAGGCGGCGCGGAAGACCGGCGCATCCTGCCATCTCTGCCGGATGCGGTGCGGATCGGTCTGCAAATCTGTGCGTCATGGGCGGGGCAGCGGCACCATCACCGCCTGCCCGGGCTGGGCGCAGCCGGCGTCGCAGCAGCGGCCGGGCTGGCGGTTGCGGGTGATGGGGCGGTCCGGATTATCGAGCACGCCGCGGTCGAGCAGGCGCTCCACCAGGGCCACCTTGTCGCCCACCGGGTAGTGGCGCCAGATCTCCTGCTTCATCGCGGCCGGCGAGCCGCCCCCGTGCAGGCTGATCAGCGAATACCAGCCACTCTGGTAGGAGGCGGTCAGGTCCTCCATGAAGCGGGCCGTCTCGGCGCGCTTGTCGTAGGGGATGGCGGGGTTGGCCCGCAGCACGTCGGCGAGGCTGGCGGCCGTGGCCGGGTTGTGGTCCTCGTCCGGCCCGGGCAGGGCCACGATCAGGCCGCCAGACACCTCATGGGCGAGGCGGTGCATGTCGTAGATCTGGGTCGCTAGGAGCAGCTTGCCGATGTTGGAGAACACCGGGTCGGGCATGAAGTTGCCTGCGCGCGGGTCGGCCGCGCCGTACACGCTGGCCGCCACGCCGCAGGCGTAGAAGCCCTCGACGATCTTGATCAGCTCGACCATCGGCTCGCGCAAGTTGGCTTTGGCACCCGGGTCGTCGAAGCCGTTGGCTTCGCACATCAGCGCGCCGGCGCCGATCAGCAGGTCGCCGAAGCCGGCCCGGGCCGCGATGCAGCTGTGGCGGTGGTGGGTGGCGTAGCTGTAGGTGAGCACCTCCGAGTGCTGCCAGTCGCCGGCGAAGAAGACCCGCTCCCACGGCACGAAGACCCGGTCGAAGATCACCACCGCGGTGGACTGGCCGTAGCGGCGCGAGAACAGCGGCGCGCCGTGCTCGGGCTTCTCGCCCGGGCGGCCGGCCGGGCGGGCGACCATCGTGATGCCCTCGGCGTCCACCGGAAGGGCGCAGCAGACGGCGAAGTCGGCGTCGTCCTCGCCCATCGCGCGGCAGGGCATCACCAGCAGCTCATGCACGTAGGGGGCCGAGGTGACGATGGCCTTGGTGCCCGAGATGACGATGCCGCGGGCGTTGCGCTCGACGATGTGCACGTAGGCATCGGTGTGGGGTTGCTGGTGGGGCTTGCGACTGCGGTCGCCCTTGGCGTCGGTCATCGCGATGCCGACGGCGAGGTCACCGTCCTGCACGTGGGCGAGATAGGCCCCGAAGCGGTCCCGGTGCTCGCGCCCGCCCTTGGCGTCGTCCAGCGCGGCGCTCACCTGCGCCAGCCCGTTCAGCGCGTCGTGGGTCAGGTAGCGCTGGGCGCAGCCCGTCTCCTGGCACAGCAGGCGCACCGCCTCGAGCTTGTTGAGCAGGTCGCCGGCGGACTCGTTGATGTGCAGCATGCGGTTGACACTTCGGCCGCGCGAGGTCTGCTCGGCCTGCATCAGCGGGGCCCTGGTCTCGTCGAGGGCGAAGTCGTAGCTCACGGCCAGCGCATTGATGCCGGGGACGAAGGCCGGATCGTCGGCCACCGATTCGACCGCGCGGCCGTCGACGAAGACCCGGGGCGAATACTGGCGCAGTGAGTCGCGGTAAGCCGCGCCGTCCATGAAGCGCTGCGGGCCGGTATACAGAGCGAGCTGGGGCATGATCCGTCTCCTGATATTGAACAGTGTTCAATTTATGGAACGACGTTAAAATAGCGGCCATGGTCACGTCAAGTACACGTGGAGGGTCGGCGGACGCGCGGCGCCGCCGGGAGCGGGCGGTCAGCGGCGCACGGCGCGAGCTGATCCTCGAGGCGGCGCGCGAAGCCTTCGCCGACAAGGGCCTGGCCGGCGCCAGCCTGCGCGAGATCGCGCGCCGCGCCGGCTACACGCCCGGCGCCCTGTACAGCTATTTCGACAGCAAAGAGGCGATCTACGGCGCCCTGCTGGGCGAATCGCTGGAGCGACTCAACGGGGCCGTGGGCGCCGCCATCGAGGGGGCGGTCGCGCCGCGGGAGCGTTTGCACCGGGCGGCCGACGCCTTTTATGTCTTCTACCGGGACCACCCGCGCGAGCTGGACCTGGGCTTCTACCTGTTCAATGGCGTGCGCCCGATGGGGCTGACGCCGGAACTCAACGCCACCCTCAACGCCCGCCTGCGCGACGCCCTGGCCCCGGTGGAGGTGGCGCTGGTGGACCTGGGTCGACCGCCGGCCCAGGCGGTGGCCGCCACCACCGCGCTGTTCGCCCAGATGGTGGGCCTGCTGGTGCTGGGGCACACCGGCCGCATCCGCCTCTTCGGGCAGCAGCCCGACGCCTTGCTGGCCGACTATCTCGACGCCCTGGCGTCGCCCTGAGGCGGCCGCTCAGGGCATGTACACCTCGTCGTAGAAGCCGCTGATCTTCAGCCGGATCGTCACCGGGGCCTCGCCGTTGTTCTGCCAGTACCAGCCGTGGGCACCGTCGAAGGGAGCGCGGAAGGCGCCGCTGGCGTGGTCGAGGGCGTCGGCGATCCAGAAGCTGGTGAAGTCGTCCTCGGCTGCGCCGACCACGTTGCCGTGCATGTCCACATGCACCGGGCCGCCCTCCGCCACCCAGTCGAAGACGATCCGCTGGCCGGTCTTCATCAGGGCCTTGATCTCGAAGCCCTGGCCCGGCAGCAGCGGCAGGTTCAGGGCCTGGCTGCGGTAGGGCGTGTCGGCCCGAGCGACCGGGGCATCCTCGCTCGGGGCAGCCTGGACGGTCGCGACCGGGGCGGTGCTTGCAGGGTCCGGCGCAGGCGCATCGACCGCGTGAAGGCGGGTCAGGCCGAGGCGGCCGCCGAGACCGGTCGGGTCGATACCGTACTCGGCCGGCAGGATGGCCAGCACCAGCACCGCGATGGCGATCGTCACCGCGACGCCGGTGGCCCGCCACAGGCTGCCGCCGCTGGGCAGGCCGTCCGGGTCCAGGTCGCCGATGTCGTGCAGGGGGCGTCGGTGGTGGGCGTCGTTCATGCCGGGGTGCTCAGGTCTGGGTGAAGAAGCCGGTCAGCTGGTAGCCGACCAGGACGAAGCCGGCCGCCATCAGCGCCACGTTGGCGGCGAAGGCCTGGCGCGCGAAGGCGTGGCTGCGCCGCCAGGCGTCCATCGCGATCAGGATCGCGCCGAGGGCCAGGATCTGGCCGATCTCGACCCCCACGTTGAAGGCCAGGATGTTGGCCACCAGGCCCTCCTCCGGCAGCGTGAAATCCTGCAGCTTGGTGGCGAGGCCGAAGCCGTGGAAGAAGCCGAACACCAGCACCGCGGCGCGGGTGTCGGGCTGCACGCCGAGCCACACCTTGAAGGCGCCCAGGTTGTCGAGCGCCTTATAGACCACCGACAGGCCGATGATGGCGTCCACCAGATAGGGATCGACGTGGGTGCCGGAGAGCACCCCGTAGAGCAGCGTGGTGCTGTGACCGACCGCGAACAGCGTGACGTACAGCCCCACGTCCTTCATCCGGTAGAGGAAGAAGATGACGCCGAACAGGAACAGCAGGTGGTCGTAGCCGGTGGCCATGTGCTTGGCGCCCAGGTACAGGAAGGGCATCAACTGGGCACCGGCGGACTGTTCCATGAAGCGGGCGTCGCCCTCGGCCACGCCGTGGGCCAGGGCGAGGCCGCAGGCGAGCAGGGCGGCGAGGCCGGAGAGGGGGTGGATCAGGCGCATCGGGGAGTGCCCATGTCGGGCGGGGTGGTGATCGGCATGACGGTAACAGCGCTCTCGCCCGGTAATCAAACAGGTAACGATTGCAGGCAGAACGCCCTCACCCTTCACGGGGGATGAAGCGGGGACTTCGCGCAACACCGCTCCGCGCCGGCAGAACGGACTGGCTTCGCACCGCCGGCCCGCTCTGGCGGTGCAAGTCAATGCCTTGCGAATTCCCGCCCTCGCCCCCTCGAAGGGGAGGGCGCGAGTGGCTCGCGCACTGACCGAACTGGAGTCGCCTGATCAGCCGGGATTGTAGATCGGGCCGCCGCCGCGGGCGTAGGCCTCGAGCACCGCGCGGGCCTCCCGGCGCAACACCCCGGCGCGCACGCGGATGCCACGCTCGGCGAGGGTTGCAGTCCAGTCCGGCGGCTTCGGCCCCTCGTCGAAGCCGATTGCGCGGGCGTCCGCATCGGTCGCACCCGACAGCACCTGGCCGACGCCCGACCACAGGACGGCGCCGAGGCACATGGCGCAGGGCTCGACGCTGGTCACCAGCTGGAGCGCCGGCGCGCCGGCCGCTCCGAGGTCGGCCCGACCCAGGGCGCGCTGCGCCAGCGCCAGGGCAAGCATCTCGGCGTGGAGCATCGACACCTGCTCGGCCACCACCCGGTTCACCCCGAAGGCCACGAGGCGACCGGAACCGGCCTCGAACACCGCCGCGGCGAACGGGCCCCCGGTGCCCTCCGCCACGTTGCGCCGCGCGGCCTCGATCACGAAGGCCATCCGCGCCGCGTCGTCGCCACCGGGCCAGGCTGCCATGAAGGGGGGCAGCCAGTCGGGGAGGGAGAAAGACAGCTGGGTCGGAGGGGCGGACATGGGCGGCGCGCTTCGGACGATAGATGGCTGGCAAGACCCTACACGGATCGGCCCCCTGTGGCGATGGATGGCCGCCACGCGAGGGAAGCGGCGCGGACCGATCCGGGCGCGAAGGGATGACACGGCCATCGGGAAGATGGGATGGCCGCGCTCACGAGGCCGAAAGAATCTCCCGGACCCGCGCACCCAGCGCCGGCAGGACCTCATCCGCGAACCACGGGTTGGCCGCCAGCCAGCGGTTGTTGCGGGGGCTCGGATGCGGCAGGGGTACCACCGCTGGCCAGTGGCGCCGCCAGTCGCGCACCACGTCGGTGAGGGCTTGCCTGCCGGACTCGAGGTGCCAGGCCATGGCGAACTGCCCCAGGGTCAGCGTCAGTTCGAGCTGCGGCAAGGCGTCCATGAAGCGCCGTCGCCAGGTGTCGGCACACTCCGGGCGGGGTGGCAGGTCGCCATTCCGGCCGCTGCCGGGAAAGCAGAAACCCATCGGCAGGATCGCGAAGCGCTGCGGATCGTAGAAGGTGTCCCGGTCGACGCCGAGCCAGTCCCGCAGCCGCTCGCCGCTGGGATCGTCGAAGGGCACGCCGCTGGCATGAACGCGGGCGCCGGGGGCCTGGCCGGCGATCAGGATGCGCGCGGCAGGGTGGAACTGGAACACCGGGCGCGGCCCGTGGGGCAGATGGGCGGCGCACAGCCGGCAGGCGCGCGCCTCGGCAGCGAGGGGATGGGTGTCTCTCGGCATGGTATCGCGTGGGGGTGGCCGGCCCCGGCGCGGAGCGGCCACCCGTCGAGCTTACTTCGCCTCGAGGATCGGAGCGTAGAACTTGCTGAACACCATGTCGGCGGTGGCGTTCTGCGCGTGGCAGCCGGCGCAGGCGGCCTTCGGCGCGGCCGCCGCGGTCTTCGCGTAGGGCGGCGCATGGTGGCCGAAATTGAAGAAGCCCCAGCCGTTGGTGTCCTTGAAGCGGGCGGTGTCCTTGACCGCGATGTCGATGCCGTTGCGGGCGCCCGGGAAGAAGCCGCGGCCCGAAGCCTCGACCCGGGACCCGTCGCTGGCGCGCCCGTCGAGCGTGAGCTGCAGCTCCTTGAGCAGAATGGTCCCCTCGGGCCACCGACCGGTGCGCTGGTAGGCGGCGAAGGCGACCGGGTGCACATAGACGTTGTGGTACTCGGGGAAGCCGGCCTTGCCGTCGTTCAGCGCGTGGGGGGTCAGCGGCGAGCCGAGGAAGACCCACTGGTGGTAGCCGGTGGGCAGCACCAACTGGCCGTCGGCAGTCCATTGGGGCCCGGAGGCCTGCATCTGGGCCTGGCTGGTGGTGGCGTAGCCCAGCGCGATGGTGGCGGCGAGGGCGAGGGTGGCGGCGGTGCCGCGCAGGTTGGTCAGGTTCATGGCTGTTCTCCTTTGACTGGGTGGGGGTGGTGGCCGACGGGGGACAGGACCCCGCCGGCCACCGGCTCACACGCCGACCGGGGGGAAATCCACCTCGGTGGCGGCGACGTGATTGAGGAAGTTGGTGAGCTGGTTCAGGGCGACGTGGGCCACGATCTCGACCAGCAGGCCGTCGTCGAGGCCGTCGCGGCGAAGGGCGGCCAGTTCGCCGGGGGACAACCGGCCGCGATGCTGTGCCAGGTCCCGGGCGTAGCGGGCGATGGCGGCGTCGAGCTCGCTGGCGGCGCTACCCCGGCGGGCAAGCTGGATGTCGCCTTCGCTGAGCCCGGCGCCGCGCCCCATCAGGGTGTGGGCGGCGAGGCAGTAGTCGCAGGCGTTGGCCTGGGCGACCGCGAGCGCGACGATCTCCCGCTGGCGGCCGTCGAGCCGGCCGCCGGCCAGGGTCTCGGACAGGGCCAGGTAGCCATTCAGGGCGGCGGGCGCGTGGGCCATGGTCGCGATCACGTTGGGCAGCATGCCGAACTTGCGGCTGACCGCTTCGAGGGTGGGGGCGACCGCTGCGGGCGCGGTCCGGGGGGTCAGGGGGGTGAGGGTGTTCATGTCGATCTCCGTTGCGTGCAGGGGGCACGTGGCGAATGATCGACCGATGGGCGATACTATATGGACCGATGCGTATCGTATTTGGTGCAGGGAGTATCTAGCGATGACCGATCGACTGGCCGGGCTCCTTCGGCACTACGCCCTCCGGGCCGAGGTGTTCCACACCGGGCGTTTCTGCGGCAACGCGCTCTACGACGGGCCGCGGGGCTACATCCACCTGCTGCGGTCGGGTCGGGTGGAGGTCCTCAGCCCGGTGCACTCGCCGATGACCCTCACCGGGCCGAGCGTGCTGCTGTATCCGCGGGCGGCGAGCCACCGTTTCGTGGCGGGCGAGGCAGATGCGCCGGACCTGGTGTGCGCCGGAATCGAGCTCGGCGGCGCGGCGGGCAACCCGCTGGCGCTCGCGCTACCGCCCGTGACCGTCCTGCCGCTGGAACAGCTGCCGCCACTGGAACGCCTGCTGGCCTTGCTGTTCGAGGAGGCGGCCGAAGTGCATTGCGGTCGCCAGGCGGCCATCGATCGCCTGTGCGAGCTGGTGTTGATCCATTTGCTGCGCCACCTGATGGACGAAGGCGCGGCCGAGCCCGGGTTGATGGCCGGCCTCGCCGATCCGCGGCTGGCGCGGGCGCTGTCCGCGATTCACGACGCGCCGGGGCGGGACTGGTCGCTCGACGATCTGGCTCGGGAGGCCGGCATGTCGCGGGCGCGCTTTGCGGTGGCCTTTCGGGAGACGGTCGGCAGCACGCCGGGTGCCTATCTGGCCGGCTGGCGGGTCAATGTCACCTGCAGCCTGCTGCGCCAGGGACGTCCCGTCGGTGTGATTGCCGACGCGGTCGGCTATGCCAACGCGCCGGCGCTGGCGCGCGCCTTCCGCTCGCGGCTGGGGTGCTCGCCCACCGAGTGGGCGGCCCGTCAGCGCGCCGCGGGGACGGCTCAGGCGCGCCAGAAGGGCTTGCCGGCCTCGTAGCTGGCCTGCTCGCGGCTGAGGCCGATGTCGCGCAGGATGTGGTCGTCGAGTTCGCGCAGTTCGGCGCGGCCACGGTGGCGGCGGGCCCACAGAACGAGCGTCGCGACGATGCGCAGGGGCAGCGGATGGGCAGCGCTGCGGAGGGCGGCCTGGGACTGGGGCAGGGACAGGGCGGGGTGGAACATGGCGGCTCTCCAGGGGTGCGTTGTCGTGGCCTGAAGATTGGCCGTGACCGCCATGACAATCCAATCGTATTTCCGGAAGCGGGCCATCGGAAATCCTGATGGCGCCTCTTCGGGAATCGGATTACCGTGATATCAACGCCCTGGATGGACCGGAATCATGGAGCTTTATCACCTGCGTACCTTCGTCACCGTGGCCGAGGAAGGGCACCTCACCCGCGCCTCGGAGCGCCTGTTCACCAGCCAGCCCGCAGTCAGCGCACACATCAAGGCCCTCGAGGAGGAGCTGGGGGTGCCGCTCTTCGACCGGACGCCGCGGGGCATGCAACTCACCGCGGCCGGCAAGCAGTTGCTGACCGGCGCCCGCCAGACCCTGGCCGCCGCCAGCGCCTTCCAGCAGCAGGCCCGGGGGCTGCAGGACGAGCTGATCGGTACGGTCCGGATCGGGCTCAACACCGACGCCCGCTTCCTGCGCCTGATCGCGCTGCAGTCGGCCGTGGCCGAGGCGCACCCCCAGGTCTCGCTCGAGCTGATGGCGGGCTACACCGGCGCCAACCTGCCCGCGCTGCGTGCAGGCAAGCTCGATGCCTCGTTCATCAGCGGCGAGATGGACGATCCGGCGATCCGCTCCTGGATCCTGTGCGAGGAGGAACTGGCGGTGGCAGCGCCGACGGCCTGGCGCGAGCGACTGGCCGCACCGGACGTGCCGATGCTGGCCGAGCAGCCCTGGGTGTTCACCACCGAGGATTGCTCCCACTACGGCGTGATGCGCGCGCTCTTCGAATCCCACTGCTGCTCGCCGCGCAAGGCCGTGCTGGCCCACCAGGAGGACGCCCTGGCGGCGATGGTCGAGGGCGGCATCGGGCTGGGCATCATGCGCCTCGACGTGGTCGAGGCCGGCGAGCGGGAGGGACGCCTGCACCGGGTGCCGATGCCCCTGCCGTCGGTGAGCCTGCGCATTGCCTGCCTGGCCCAGCGGGAGGGCGACCCGTTGATTCAGGCGGTGCTCGGTTCCCTCGGGCAGGTGTGGGGCGTGGACATCGTCGAGCGCTCGGCGGCGTCGGCCTGAGCCGGCCGCGAGCGCCCGTTTCGAGGCTCAGCCACGGGGCAGCGAGTGGTCCGGTGCGAACTGCCGGTGCAGCCACAGTCGTATGAAGTCGCTCTCGGTGGCCAGTGCGGTGGCGCCCGAGGATGGCCGGGTGTCCACCCGGGTGTGACCGGTGGTCAGCTGGCGGGCGAGCCACGCCTGGGCGAAGCCGTGCCCGTCCCGCTGCCCGTCGCGCGCCACCGGCGCGGTCCGGCCGTCGTCATGGGTCGTGCTGAACTGGGTCGCCAGCCAGCCTTCGGCCAGGGACTCGCCTGCCATCGCCGCGGGTGCCGCGGCAAGCGCCAGTGTCGCCAGTGCCAGCGCGGCAGCGCTCTGCTTGATCGTGTTCATGCTGTTCTCCTTGGGTGGGCGGTCTGTGCTGCCGCCTCTGGGGTCCTGGGTTGGCGGTCACGCCATGGCGCCCCGCACCCCTTTGTCGAACCGGGTGCCGCCGCCCTTACAGGTACCGGCCACGCTCACGCCTCCGGCAACTCGAGCGAGGTGTCGAACTTGTGCCGGAAGCGCGAGACCAGGGACCGGAACTTGCGCAGGTTGTCGTCGGCGTACAGCACCTCGTCGCAGACCCGATCGTAGGCCGCCATGTCCGGCACCACGACGATCAGCACGAAGTCCACTTCGCCCGTTACCTGGTAGCACTGCTTGACCGCGGGACAGCGGGCCGCGCGCGCGAGGAAGCGCCGGTAGAGCGCCTTGTCGTCCCGCTCCATCGTGACCTCGACGACGACATGGACCAGGGGGCCGAGGCGCTCGGGATCGGTCAGCGCAACCCGTCGCGCCAGATAGCCGTCGGCCTCCAGGCGCCGCACCCGCTTGAGGCAGGCGGGCGGCGACAGGCCGACCGCATCGGCCAGCGCCAGGTTGGTACGGCCGGCGTCCTGCTGGAGCAGGGCGAGAATGCGGCGGTCGAGGCGGTCGAGATGGGGCATGGGAAATTTTATTTCGTAATTCGATAAAAAAGCGAACATTCAGAAACGCCATAGGCGGCTTACGTGGAATGTGTCGTGGCCTAGTCCGCGACAATGTCGGTTCCTGGTCACGCCCACCTGTCCATGCATCGCGACACCTTCACCCGCCACCTCGCCGACTTCCTCAGTCAGGTGTGGCGGGTCTACTGGCAGTTGCTGCGCCTGATGGTGCCGACGCTGCTCGTCGTCAAGGGCCTCGACATGCTCGGCGCGACGGTCTGGCTGGGCCGGCTGCTGGGCCCGCTGATGGGCCTGGTCGGCCTGCCGGAAGCCACCGGCCTGGTGTGGGCCGCGGTGCTCCTGACCAACCTCTACACGGGGCTCGCCCTGCTCTTTCCGCTGCTGCCCGAGCTGGACCTGAGCGTGGCCCAGGGCACGGTCCTCGGCGTGCTGATGCTGGTGGCCCATTCCCTGCCGGTGGAGGCCGGCATCGCCCGGGCCGCGGGCGTGCCATGGCCTGTCACGGTCGCCCTTCGATTTGGTGGTGCGCTGCTGCTGGGGGCGCTGCTGGACCAGGCGTACCGGGCCGGGGGCTGGCTGCAGCAGCCTCTGGCGCCGGCGTGGTCGCCACCGGCGCCGGCGACCACCCTCGCCGGCTGGCTGGGGGAGCAGGCCCTGACCCTGGTCGGCATCCTCTTCGTGCTGCTGGCCCTGATGGCCGCCCTGCGTGCCCTGCGGGCGCTCGGTGTCGAGCAGGGGATGCACTGGCTGCTGGCGCCGTTGCTGCGGGCTATCGGCCTCGGCCGTTCGGCGGCCAGCCTGACCGTGGTCGGCGTGACCCTCGGCATCACCTTCGGCGCCGGCCTGCTCCTGCAGGAGACCCGCTCGGGCCAACTGACGCGGCGGGAGGTGTGGCTGGCGATGGGTTTCCTCGGGCTGGCCCACAGCCTGATCGAGGATACCCTGCTGGTGTTGTTGATCGGCGCCGACCTGTCGGGCATTCTCTGGGCCCGCCTGGCCTTCGCGATGCTCGTGATCGGGCTGCTGGCCCGGCTGCCCGTGTGGCGCCCGGTCGGGCGCGAGGATGCGCCGCCGTCCCGCTGAGGGCCGCGCGGCGGGCTAAGGCGATCACTTCGGGAAGCTCCCATGGACTACACCGCCAACCCGCTGTCACTGGAACAGATCCTGGCCACGGACGGCCTGCTCCTGCTCGATTTCGGCACCAACTGGTGCGGCTGGTGCGGCCGCGCGCGGTATGCGGTCGATGCCGCGCTGGCCGGCCGCTCCGATGTCCGCCACGTGCGCGTCGAGGATGGCCCGGGACGACGCCTCGGGCGGCACTTCGGGGTACGCCTGTGGCCGACGCTGGTGCTGCTGCGCGATGGCGTGGAACTGGCCCGCGCCGTTCGGCCAGCGGATCGCGCCGAGGTCGAGGCCCTGCTCGCCGGCGTGGCATCCGCCCCCTGATCGCCTCGGCGGGGGCAGGCGATGAACGGTTTGCCCGACCCCGCCTCCGACGGCCGGCAAGTTGCCGATCGTGCGGGCGTTTGCCGGGCGTTCCCGGTTCGATTCGGCGGCGCGGGCACGGCGGACCGGCGGTCTGAAGGCGGGGGTGGCGGCTTCCGTTAATCGTGAAACCTGTCACGAATCCATGCCCGGCGAGGTCCGGGCGCGCCGAGGAGAAGCCGCCGTGAGACTGACCCGCACCCATGCCCTCAAGACCCTGAGCCTGGCCCTCTCGGCCCTTGCCGTCCAGGGGGCGGCGCAGGCCGCCAGGCCCGATTTTCCCGGGCTGAGCCTGCCGGAGGCAGCGAGCGGTCAGCGCGCCATCGAGATGCTGGGGCAGCATTTGCCGGCCGTGGCGCGCTGGTATGGCAAGAGCGCCGAGGAGTTCGTGGCGATCCTGCGCCGGGACGCGACCGCCCACATCGACCGCAACGGTCGCCTGCACTACATCGACACCCATGTGGTCGAGGCCGCGCCGGATGCCACCGGGACCGCCGCGCCAGAGGCCGCCGTGATTCCCGACGAGCAGACCTTTCTGCTCCACAGCCGGCCCGGTGCGCTGCGTACGATTTACCTGGACTTCAACGGTCACACAACGACCGGCACGGCCTGGAACGCCGGCTACGGCATCGCCAGCATCGACTCACCGCCCTACGACCTGGACGGATTGCCCTTCACCTTCAGCAGCACCGAACTCGCCCGCATCAAGGGCATCTGGCAGCGGGTGGCGGAGGACTATGCACCGTTCGATGTGGACGTCACCACCGAGGAGCCACCACTCGAGGTGCTGGCTCGCTCAGGCAGCGGCGACCTGCAGTTCGGCACCCGCGTTGTGATCACCCGCGACTTCGTGCCGGGCGGCTGTGGCTGCGGCGGTTTCGCCTATCTGGGCGTGTTCGACATGACCAGCGAGTACTACAAGCCGGCCTTTGTCTTCTTTGACCGGCTCGGCAGCGGCAACGAAAAGTACGTGGCAGAGGCCGTGGCCCACGAGGCGGGCCACAACGTTGGTCTCAACCACGATGGCGATACTTCTGCTGGCTACTACGCCGGGCACGGCACGGGCGCGACGGGCTGGGCGCCGATCATGGGTGTGGGCTATTACAAGCCGCTGGTCCAGTGGAGCAAGGGCGAGTACCCGGGCGCCAACAACCAGGAGGACGACTTCGTCGTGATGCAGTCGAATGCGCTGCCGCTGCGTGGTGACGACCACGGCGACACGCCTGCCACCGCCACCTCGCTGGGCGCGGCGCAGATCCTGTCGGGCGGCGGCACCATTGAGCGCAGGAGCGACGCGGATGTATTCGCATTTGCCGCCGGTGCGGGTGTCGCGAGTTTCTCGCTGAGTCTTGCGGGCCCGTCGAGCAACCTCGATGCCCGCCTCGAATTGCTCGATGCGACCGGCACGGTGCTGGCAACCGACAACCCGGTCGATGCGCTGGAGGCCGCGGTGAGCGCGACCCTGCCGGCTGACGGCAACTATTACGTGCGCGTCAGCGGCGTCGGCAAGGGCACGGCCGATACCGGCTACACCGACTATGGCAGCCTCGGCGAGTACCGCCTCGATGGCACGATCCAGATCGCCGGCAACCTGCCGCCGACGGCCGCCGCGAGCGCCACACCGGCCAGCGGTGAGGCGCCCCTGAGCGTGTCCCTGTCCGCGGGCGGGTCGAGCGACCCGGATGGCAGCATCGTCGCGTATCAATGGGATCTGGGCGACGGCTCGGCGCCGGTCGGCGGGGCGGACATTGCACACACCTATGCCACCGGCAGCTACACGGCCACCCTGACCGTCACCGACGATCAGGGCCTGAGCGCCACCGACAGCGTGTCGATTACCGCGACCGGGCCGGTAGTGACGCCGACCCTGCATGTTGCGTCGATCAATGTCTCCCTGTCGGGCAACAAGAAGAACGCGGCGGGCGTTGCCGACGTCGTGGTGCGGGACGCAGATGGCAATCCGGTGGTCGGCGCGCTGGTCAGCGGGCAGTGGAGCGGCACCGTGAGCGATGCGGTGTCGGGGACGACGGACGGCGCCGGTGTGGTGTCGCTGCGCTCGTCGCGGACCCGTGCGCGGGGCGATTTCATCTTCACGGTGACCGACGTGTCGCTGTCGGGCTATGACTATGCGGTGGACGACAACCTGGAGACGACCGACTCCGCGTCGAACTGATTGCCCACCATGCCGACCCGGCCGCCCTGACGGGTGGGCCGACCGGGTTGCTTCCGGTGGCGCTCAGGCGCGACAGGCCGATACGAGCAGGCCCCCGACCGGCTTGCCGGCTTCACTTCGCAGCGTCACAGTGTTCACCTCGGGCTCGATGAAGCCAGCAGCTTCGACGCTCTGGCGCACGTAGCCGGCGTCGTGCTGGTAGCGGCCGCTGTGGTGGATGGCGTACGGGGCGCCGGTGTCGAGGCGCTCGACGGTGAACACCAGCCGCCCCCGCGGACGCAGGGCGGCATGGGCGGCTGTGAGCACGCGCTCGAGCCCGCCGAAGTAGATCAGCGTGTCGGCCGAGAGGATCAGGTCGTAGGTCGTCGGGTGGTCTTCCAGCCAGGCGGTCAGTTCGGCGCGCTCGAGGGCGTCGTAGCAGCGCTTGTCCCGGGCCTGCTCGAGCATGCCGCCAGAGAGGTCCACACCGACGAGGCGGGCTGCCCACGGCCGGACCAGCGGACCACACAGCCCGGTGCCGCAGCCGGCGTCGAGGACCGTCCAGGTCTTGCCCGGTGCGCCGAAACGGGCTTCGAGACAGTCACGGACCAGTGCCGGCGCACGGTACTCGAGGCGACCCTGGAGCTTTTCTTCGAAGGTGCCTGCGAAGCGGTCGAAGGTATAGGCGACGTAGTCGTCGCTGGCGCGCTCCGGGGCCGGCCCTTCTTCGCAGGCCGCGAGCAGGTGGCGGGCCTCCGGGTTGTCGGGATCGATCGCCAGCCAGTCGCGGTAGGCCTGGCGCGCCTTCTCGGGCTCGCCCAGGTGCTGCCAGGCGATGCCCAGGCGTTTGTGGGCCTCCGGGTGCTGCTGGTCAAGGACGATCGAGCGGCAGAAGCACTCGGTCGCGGCGACCCCGTCGCCCCGCTCGGCGTGGAGCTCGCCGAGGTTGTTCCAGGCCCGGATCGGGCGCTCGTCGAGTGCGATGGCCCGCTGGAAGGACGCCTCGGCGTCCTCGAGATGGCCCAGGTGGCGCTGGATCGAGCCGAGGTTGTTCCACGCGTCGGCGTAGTCCGGGCGCAGGGCCAGCGCCGCGCGGTAGGCCGCTTCGGCGTCTTCGGGCCGGGCCATCTCGATCAGGATGTTGCCGAGGTTGAGGTGATAGTCCGGGAAGTCCGGCACCGCGTCGATGGCCTGCCGGATCAGCCGCTCGGCGATCTCGGCATCCCCCTGGCGGAAACGCAGGATGCCGTAGAAGTGGAGGGCATCCGGGTGTGTCGGCACCGCCTTCAGGACCTGCTCGTAGAGGACCCGCGCTTCGGCGAGTCTGTCGGCTCGATGGTGCCCGACCGCCATGCGCAGCGCGTCGTCGATGGTGACCTTGCTGCCCTTCCGGGGGGCCTTGCCCCGCCCGCGCTTCGACCCCATCAGCGGGGCCGGTCGGCGAGGACCACGAGCCCTTCGACGGGTTTGCCGCCTTCTGTGCGCAGGTGGGCTTCGCGGATGTCGATGTCGACGAAGCCGGCGCCCTCGAGCGTCGCGGCCAGGTACTCGGCGGTGTGCTGGTAGCGGCCGCTCGCCGACAGGCGCGAGTGCTCGCCGGCTTGCGGGTCGACGATGCGCTCGACCGTGTAGCCCAGCGTGCCGCCCGGTCGGAGCGCCGACAGGGCCGCCGCGGTGACGGCCTCCAGCGGCCCGAAGTAGCACAGGGTGTCGGCCGAGATCACGACATCGTAGGCGGCCGGGTGGGCCTCCAGCCAGGCGGTCAGCTCGGCCTCCTCGAGCAGGTCGTAGCACTGCTTGGCGCGGGCCTGCGCGAGCATGCCGCCGGACAGGTCCACACCCTCCTGACGGCGCGCCCAGGGCGCCATCAGCGGGCCGCACAGGCCGGTGCCGCAGCCCGCGTCGAGGATGTCGAACTGCTTCTCCGGTGCCGGAAGGCGGCCCGCGAAGGCCTGCTCGAGCAGGGCCGGGGCGCGGTAGTGGAGTTTGGACTGAAGCTGGTCTTCGAAATTCTGAGCGAAGCGGTCGAAGGTGTAGCGCACGTAGTCGTCGGAGGCCCGCTCCGGCACGGCCTCGCCCCGGCATGCCGCGTAGTGGTGGTGCGCGGCCGGGTTGTCCGGGTCGGCGTCGATCCACTGCTTGAAGGCCGCGGCGGCCTTGTCGGGCATGCCCTGGGTGTAATAGACCATGCCGAGCATCTTGTGCGCCGCCGGGTCGGTCGGATCGATGCCGATCGATGCGCAGAAGAGTCGCGTGCTCTCCTCGTAGTCCTTGCGGTGCCAGTAGATGTGCCCGAGGTTGTTCAGCGCGCCGATCATCTTGGGGTCGATCTCGAGGGCCTTGCGGTAGGCCGCCTCGGCCTCGGCGATGCGATCCTGGCTGCGATGGATTGAGCCGAGGTTGTTCCAGGCCTCGCACGAGTTCGGCCGAAGGCGCAGCGCGGCCTGGTACTCCTCGGTCCCCTCGTCGATGCGGCCGCACTGGACCAGGATGTTGCCCAGGTTGATGTGGAAATCCGCATAGTCCGGTGCCAGCGCAATGGCCTGCCGGATCATCGAGATGCCGGCCTCGGAGTCAGCCATCTGGTGCTTGAGGATGCCGTAGAAATGCAGCACGTCGGGGTGCTCGGGCGCAGCCGCGATGAGCTGCTCGTAGAGGTCGCGGGCGGCTTCGAGCTTGTATTCGCGATGCAGCTGGGTGGCGATCCGGATCGCCTCGGACAGGGTGAAGGTCTTGGTTTCAGGTTCGGTCATGGCTCTCGGCGCCTTGAGGCGCGGGGTATCGGGCGTGCGCAGCCGCTCAGGCGTGCAGCGGGAAGTCGTCGGGCCAGTGGGTCTTGACGTTGTCGTCGTAGCGGCCGGCACCGAGCTCGATCACGAAACCCGGGTCGGGGCCGTCATCGTCGAACGCGAGCAGCTCCTTGGCGATCAGCGAGTCGCGGATCGCGGTCAGCCTGGGCAGCGCCATCGCGAGGCGGCGGTCCACCTCCGCCAGGGGCCATTCGCCGCGCCCGGTGCTCTCGAAAATGCTCTGGTAGGCGGCGGGAAAGGCGGCCTGGAAGCAGGCCCGGTGGTGCTCGTTGATCCAGTAGCTGCCCTTGCCGCCGCGGGTGTAGCCATCCATCTTGGAGTGGGTGGCGAAGGCACGGCGGCGCAGCCCGGTCCCGACGATCCGGTTGGCCAGGCCGCTGGACTGGTACTTGCGGTGCTCGGACAGGGACAGCACCAGCCGGCCGTAGGCCTGGCACATGTCCTCGGGCGTGTTGAGGTGGGCAAAGGCCTTGCGGATCATTGGCGTGCCGTTGGCGGCGAGAAAGGCCGACGCCAGGTTCCGCGTGATGTAGGCCGAGTCGGCCGGGGTCTTGACCATCACCTGGGCGTTATGCACGCCGGGCATCGGCAGCATCACCGCGGTGGTGGCATGGGGCTGCAGGGCGATGCGGCTCCAGTCCTGGGGCTTGAAGGTCTTGCGCATCTCGTGCATCGAGAGGATGCCGACATAGCGCCTGACATTCGGCATCAGGGCCTGGGTGTCGCTCATCTTCTCGCCGGCGTCGCCGCCGGCGACCGGATCCACGGCGAAGATGTTGCAGGCGACCGTGGTCCTGAAGACCTCGTAGAGGTGATGGGCGATGCGGATGCAGGTGACGGCGCCGCGGCTCCAGCCGACCAGATTGACCCGGTCGATATCGACGCCGTGGGTGAACTTCATCTCCTGGATCACATTGACCGTACGCACCACATTCTCGTCCCAGCCGGCCCCGGTGATCTTGCCCTTGGTGGACGCAAAGCGCTCGCGGCCGTGGGTCTCGCCGCTGGCGTGCTCGGCGAAGGTAGGGGTGTGAAAGGTCTTTTTCAGGGGCGTGCGGGTGCGGCTTGCCCCGGTGATCGGGTTCACGTTCTGGGCCTGTTCGAGGCCGTCGCCGCCGTGCCCCGGGCCCTCGTTGATGAGGTAGTTGCCGGGCGCGACGGCGCCATTGACGAGCCGCGCCTCGCGGCCGTGGATGTTGTTGTGGCACCAGGCGACCAGCTCGTCGCATTCACTGCCCTTGTGGCGGTTGAAGCCGGTGCCATGGCAGAAGACGGTGAATGTCGGCATGGGGGCGGATCCTGTTGAAGACCTCCGGCGCCGCCACGGTGAGGCGACGCCGGAGGGCGTGGAGGTCAGTCGAAGACGTAGGTGAACTCGTTGTCCGCGGCGCCGACCTCGACCCGGGCGACGGGCCGGCCTTCCATCAGGCGACTGAGGAACTCCTTCGACAGGTCCGGCAGCAGGGTGTTGGTCAGGATCGCGTCGATCATGCGACCGCCCGATTCCGACTCGGTGCAGCGGCTGACCACCAGCTTGACCACCTCGTCGGTGTAGCTGAACGGCACCTTGTGACGCTCCTCGACGCGCTTCTTGATCCGGCCGAGCTGCAGCTGGACGATCTTGCCCAGCATCTCGTCGGAGAGCGGGAAGTAGGGGATCGTCACCAGGCGCCCGAGCAGGGCCGGCGGGAAGATCTTGAGCAGTGGCTCGCGCAGGGCCTTGGAGAGGCCGTCCGGGTCTGGCATCAGTTCCGGGTCGGCGCACATGTTGGCGATCAGCTCGGTGCCGGCGTTGGTGGTGAGCAGGATCAGGGTGTTCTTGAAGTCGATGAAGCGACCCTCGCCGTCTTCCATGAAGCCCTTGTCGAAGACCTGGAAGAAGATCTCGTGCACGTCGGAGTGGGCCTTCTCGACCTCGTCGAGCAGCACCACCGAGTAGGGCTTGCGCCGGACCGCTTCGGTGAGCACGCCGCCCTCGCCGTAGCCGACGTAGCCCGGCGGGGCGCCCTTGAGGGTGGATACCGTGTGGGCTTCCTGGAATTCGCTCATGTTGATGGTGATGAGGTTCTGTTCGCCCCCGTAGAGGGCCTCGGCCAGCGCCAGCGCGGTCTCGGTCTTACCGACGCCGGAGGTGCCGGCGAGCATGAAGACGCCGATCGGCTTGTTGGGGTTGTCGATGCCGGCGCGGGAGGTCTGGATGCGCTTGGCGATCATCTCCATCGCGTGATCCTGGCCGATCACCCGCTGGCCCAGCAGCTGGGGCAGCTTGAGCACGGTCTCGACCTCGTTGCGGGCCATCCGGCCGACCGGAATGCCGGTCCAGTCGGCGACGACGCTGGCCACCGCCTGGTAGTCGACGGTGGGCAGGATCAGCGGATGCTCGCCCTGCAGTTCGGCCAGCTTCTCCTGCGCCTGCTGCAACTCCGCCAGCAGCGCGGCGCGCGCCTCCTCGCTCGGGCCGGTCGGGGCGTCGGCGGCCGGGGCGGCATCGTCGTCGCCCTTGGCGGCTTCGGCGGCGGCTTCGAGCGAGCTGCCCGTGCCCTCGACCGGATCCTTGTCGCCACGCAGCTGGGCGCGCAGATCGAGGATCTGGTCCACCAGGGTCTTCTCGTCGCTCCAGCGCGCCTCGAGGCCGGTGAGCCGCTCGCGCTCGGCGGCGAGGGACTCGGCGACGGTGGTCTCGCGCTCGGTCACCTCGATGCCGATGGCCTTCTCGCGGCCGATGATCCGCTCCTCGACCTCGAGGGCCTCGATGCGGCGGCGGCAGTCCTCGACCTCGGCGGGGGTGGCGTGCAGGCTGACCGCGACGCGGGCGCAGGCGGTGTCGAGCAGGCTGACCGACTTGTCCGGCAGCTGGCGCGCCGGGATGTAGCGGTGCGACAGCTTGACCGCCGCCTCGAGCGCCTCGTCCAGGATCTGGACCTTGTGGTGGCCTTCCATCATCGTCGCCACACCACGCATCATCAGGATGGCCTTGTGCTCGGAGGGCTCATCCACCTGCACCACCTGGAAGCGGCGGGTCAGGGCCGGATCCTTCTCGATGTGCTTCTTGTACTCGGCCCAGGTGGTCGCCACGACGGTGCGCAGGGTGCCGCGCGCCAGCGCCGGCTTGAGCAGATTGGCGGCGTCGCCGGTGCCGGCGGCACCGCCGGCACCGACCAGGGTGTGCGCCTCGTCGATGAAGAGGATGATCGGGCTCGGCGAGGACTTGACCTCCTCGATGACGCCCTTGAGGCGGTTCTCGAACTCGCCGCGCACGCCGGCGCCGGCCTGCAGCAGTCCCAGGTCGAGGGTGCGCACCGTCACGTTCTTCAGCGCGGGCGGGACGTCGCCGGCCGCGATGCGCAGAGCGAAGCCCTCGACCACCGCCGTCTTGCCCACGCCGGGCTCGCCCGTCAGGATCGGGTTGTTCTGCCGGCGCCGCATGAGGATGTCGACCATCAGCCGGATCTCGGGATCGCGCCCGAGCACCGGGTCGATCTCGCCCGCGCGGGCACGCGCGGTGAGATCGACGGTGTACTGGTCGAGCGCCTTGCCGCCGCCCTTGCCCGTCGGCGTCCCGTGCCCGCCCGCGGCGGGCGCGGCGCCGCCGGCACCCGCGGGCGAGGACTTGTCCTCGCGCGAACCGGCCACGATCTTCTCGTAGGCGTCGTCGAGCGCCTCGGTGTCGATGCGCCGGAACTCGCGCGAGATTCCCTCGGCGATGCGCGTCAGCTCGTGGTG
>JAGRGD010000062.1 GCA_020445665.1 Rhodocyclaceae bacterium | reverse complement strand
GTCTCCCTCCCCCTCAAGGGGGGTGAAGCGGGGAATTCGCGAAGCATGGCTTCGCGCCCGCTGAACGGACTGGCTGTGCAAAGCCAGTCCTGGGCGGCCAGGAGGGGGATGGGGTTGAGTCACGCGATGTACCCCATCCCCACCCCGGCCCGTCCAGTGCCGGCTTTGCACAGCCGGCCCGCTCTGGCGGCGCAAGGAATACCTTGCGAATTCCCGCCCTCGCCCCCTTGAGGGGAGGGGGCGAGGGGGCCGCGAAGCACAGCTTCACCCCCCTTGAAGGGGAGGAATCTCCGCCCGCAATTGTTACCTGACTGATTGCCAGGTGAGTGGTCACTGCCGCCGCCCCAGTGGTGTTCGCTCTGCTCCCGGAGCCGCTCGCGGCTGGGTGCATTTCGCAAGCCAATGCATCTGCAGGGCCCGTCGTCACGTAGACCCCACGCGACAAGCCAACCCTGAGGAGCGACAGATGCGGATGATCCCCATGACGAACAAGGCGGGCCTTGCGGCCCTGGCCGCCGGGCTGGTGCTCGGCGCTTGTGGTGGCATGCCTGAGAAGGGCGACACGATGGCCGCCAAACCCGTGGACGGTGAGGTCCCGGTGCCCGAGGGCTACCGCAGCTGGCCGCGGTTCGTCGGCACGGTGGACAAGGCGGCCGCAGGGCAGGTGCGGGAGATCTACATCAACGCGGAGGGCATGCGCGCAGCGAAGGGCGAGGCCTTCCCGTCAGGCACCATCGCGGTGATGGAAATTCATGCGGCGCGCAAGGGGCCGGGCGACAAGCCGCTCACAGATGCGCAGGGCCGGCTCGTGAAAGGCAGCCTGTCGAAGATCTTCGTGATGCAGAAGGGCGCCGGCTGGGGTGCCGCGCAGCCGGCGGGCACCCTCGACAACGGGGACTGGGTGTATGGCGCCTGGGAGGCCGATGGCCGCAGCGCGGCGAAGGTGGACTTCAAGGCCTGCCGGGCGTGCCATGCACCGCTTGCCACGACCGACTACATCGCCCGTTACGACGAGCACTTCGGCATGCGGTGAGTGGCCGCGCCGCTGGCACGGGCATCGCGTGAAGCCCGTGCCGAACCGGCACCTCAGAGGATGCGCTTGGCCCTTGCCAGCGCCACCGCCTGGGTGCGGCTGTGGGCGCCGAGCTTGCCGTTGATGCTGCGCAGGTGGGTCTTGACGGTGGCTTCCGACACGAACAGCGTCTCGGCCATGGCCCGGTTGGAGAGCCCCTCGGCCACCAGGCGAAGCACCTGCAGTTCGCGCTCGGTGAGGGCATCCGGGTCGTCACTGCGGCTGGGCAGCGGCGGCAGTTCCGTCGGGCCGGTGTGGGTGCCGGGCGTGAGGCGTGCCATCAGCGGCTGGAGCTGGGCGCGGTCGTCCTGGATCTGGCCGGCGAGGCCGAGGGCCTGGGCCTCCTCCCACGCGGTGGCGAACTGCTGCTGGGCCCGGGCGTGCTGGTCCAGGTCGAGCAGGGCGCGGGCCTCGAGCATCTGCAGCAGCAGGCGCCGGCGGTGCCGCCGGGTACCGCCGAGGGCGGTCAGCTGGGCGGCGAGGATGTCGGCCGCGTCGCGGGGCTGGTGCAGGCGCAGGGCGAGGCGCGCCCGGTGCAGCTCGAGGTCTTCAGTCTCATTGCCGTGGTAGATGCGGTGGCCGAAGCCGGCCCAGTGGGCCTGCCGGCGGGCCTGTTCGAGCAGGCGGCTGGCCTGCTCCAGGTCGCCGATGGCCATCGCCAGCCAGGCCCGCTCGATGCGTGAGGTGGCGACGATGCGCGGCGCCTCGCGGGCGATGCCGAGGTACTCCATGTCGTTGAGGCGGCGCTGGGCGGCCTCGACGTCGTGGCGCGCGAGGGACAGGCGGGCGAGGATGCGGTTGGCGACGATGATGTGGTCCGGCAGGCCGGTCTGCTCGATGATCGGCAGGTAGTCGTGGAGCAGCTCCTCGGCGCCGCTGGGGTCTTCGTTCAGATACAGCAGCTCCGCCAGGTGCACCGCCGCGACGGCGCTGGCGCTGGAGTAGCGGGTACCGCCGGTGGCGCGCTGGAAGGCGTTGGCGTAGATGGCCTGGGCGCCGGCGCTGCGGCCCTGGGCGAACTCCATCGAGCCCTCCAGGCACTGGGAGTAGGTCCATCCGTAGGTGGAGCCGGCGCGCAGGAACAGGCGCTTGGCGGTGGCCAGCAGCTCGGCGGCCTCGTCGAAGCGGGACTCGGTGCCGAGGCAGAAGGCGGCGATGTTGCACAGCGCGCCGTGGGCGAAGTCCCCCTTGCCCGACAGCCGCGGCAGGTTGTGGGTGGCCGCGTGCTGGCACTCGTCGATGCGGTCCGAGAAGATCTGGATGGCCGGGCCGAGGGTCAGCACCTCGTCCTTCTCCCGCGCCGTGAGCTGGCGCTCGCCGGCGTGGCGGAACTCGTCGAGGACCGAGCGGGCCTCCTGATAACGGTGGAGGAAGGTCAGCGCCCAGGTGTAGGACAGGCGCAGGTGGGGCAGGTCGTCGAGGCAGTCGGGCGGCAGGGTCTCGACCCAGCGGGCGAGGGTGTCCACGCGCCCCGCGTAGAGCAGGGTCTCGGCGTGGGCGTCGAGCAGCTCGGCGGCCATCCGCGTGTCGCCGGCGGCCAGGGTGTGCTCCACCGCCGGCACCACCCGGTTCTGGGCCAGGTAGGCGTGGGCCGCGCGCCGGTGCAGCTCGGTCGAGCGGCCGGGCTGGCGCCGCTCGAGCTGGGCGCGCAGGAAGTCGGCAAACAGGTTGTGGAAGCGCCAGGTGGTGCGCTCGGCGTCGAGGGGGATCAGGAACAGGTTGGCCCGCTCGATCGCCTCGAGCTGGCCGGCGCAGTCGGGTCGTCCGCTGACTGCCTCGCACAGGGGCACGGTGAGGGTATCGAGCACGCAGACGTCGAGCAGGAAATCCCGCACCCCGGCCTCGAGGCGGGAGAGGACGTCCTCGGCCAGGTAGTCGGCGATGCCGGCGTTGCTGCCGGACACCCCGGCCAGCAGCTCGCCCGGGTTGCGCGCACCGGTGAGCGACAGCGTCGCCAGCTGCAGGGCCGTGGCCCAGCCCTCGGTGCACTGGTGCAGGGCCTGGATGTCCCGCTCCGGCACCGGCAGCTCGCGCCGGGTGTTGAGGTAGGTGGTGGTCTCGGCGAGGCTGAAGCGCAGCTGCTCGATGCCCAGCTCCACCAGCTGCTCCCGCACCCGCAGGCGCCCGAGCCCCAGTGGCGGCGTGCTGCGGCTGCCGATCACGAGCCGGCAGCCCGGTGGCTGGTGGTCGATGAGCTGGCGCACGATGGCGTGGATGGCCTCGTTGCTCACGCACTCGTAGTCGTCGAGGAAGAGGGCGAAGGGCTGGCCGCAGCCCGACAGCCGCTCCAGCAGGTCGAGCACCACGCCGGACGGGACGATCTGCGAATCGAACAGCGAGGCGGGCAGGGGCGGCACGTCGCTGGCGCGGCCGATGTCGCCGAGGGCCGCCGCCAGGTAGGTGAGGAAGCGCGAGAGGTCGTTGTCCTGCGGGTCGAAGGTGAGCCACGCGGTGGCCATGCCGGCCTGCTCGAGCTGCTCGCGCCACTGCAGCATCACGCTGGTCTTGCCGAAGCCCGCCGGCGCGTTGCACAGCACCAGGCGGGTGCCCCGGGGCACGCCGTCGGAGAGGCGCGGCGCGGCGCGGTCGATGGCGTGCGCGACGCGGCTCGGCGGCGTCAGCTTGGCTCGGGTCAGGCGAATGCCTTCGGGGGTGCCGATGGCAGCGCCGGTGTCGGGTGATCCCACGTCTCAGTCTCCTCCGCAGGCGGCGCAGCCGGTCCGTTGCCGGCCGCGTCCGCATCTCCGATGTCGCACGCCGGCTGCGGTGGGCGCGGCGTGGATGAATGATCGGTCAGCCTGCACGCTACTCCATAGGGCGTAGTTCCGCCTCCTCCCAAAGGATGATTCGTGCGCCGGGGTCGGAAGAGCGGCCTCTGCCCAAAATCAGCCCTTTTGACGATGTCCGCGACCGGGGCCATGCCCAAGATTCGGCCTGTGTTCAACGCAGACCGAACGGGACGAGGCCGATCCGTGGGCAAACTGATCAACATCGACAACGGCGGGACCCTGACCGACATCGTCGTGGTGGACGGCGACGACGTGGTCCGGACCAAGACCCTGACCACGCCGTACGACCTGTCGAAGTGCTTCTTCGAGGGGCTCCGCAAGGTCAGCCAGGCGATCTACGGGAAAGAGGACGTGGTCGGCCTGCTGCGCGACACGGACTACATCCGCTACTCGACGACCCAGGGCACCAACGCCCTGGTCGAGCGCAAGGGGCCTCGCGTCGGCCTGATCCTCGCGGACGCCGCCGGGGCAGGGGCGCTACAGGATTCCGCGTCGACCCGCGAGCTCTTCTCGGCGCTGGTGGGCGAGCGCGTGGCGGCGGTGGATCCGGCCGACGACGGCGACCTGGACGGCCGGCTGGTCGCGGCGGTCAACGCCCTGACGGCCGGTGGCGCCAACCGCATCGTGGTCGGCATGGCTGGCGAGGCCGGCGCCGAGGCCGAGGCACGCCTGCGCCGCATCGTGCTGGCCAAGTTTCCGCCCCACCTGCTGGGCGCGGTGCCGGTGCTGTTCTCGCACCAGATCGCCGGCGACGCCGACGACGGCCGCCGCATCTGGTCGGCCCTGCTCAATGCCTTCCTGCATCCGGCGATGGAGACCTTCCTCTACCACGCCGAGCACAAGCTGCGCGACGCGCGCTTCCGCAGCCCGCTGCTGATCTTCCGCAACGACGGCGACTCGGCCCGGGTGGCCAAGACCATCGCGCTGAAGACCTACAGCTCCGGCCCGCGCGGCGGCATGGAGGGCGCGCGGGCGCTGGCCGCCCACTACGGTGTCGGCCATCTGGTGTCGGTGGACGTGGGCGGCACCACGACCGACATCGGCGCGACCCGGGGCGGGCACATCGAGAGCGAACGGCGTGGCCGGGTCGAGGGCGTGCGGGTGTCCTTCCCGCTGGTGGACATCCACAGCGTCGGCGTCGGCGGCGGCTCGGTGATCCGTGCCCAGGGCGGCGAGATCCGGGTCGGACCGGAGAGCGTCGGCGCCCAGCCCGGGCCGGCCTGCTTCGGCCTCGGCGGCAAGCACGCAACGATTACCGATGTGTTCCTGCTGATGGGGGTGCTCGACCCCGAGGCCTTCTTCGGCGGCGACCTGGCGCTGGACGTGGAGCGGGCCCGCGCGGCGGTGCTCGAGAACGTCGCCCGGCCGCTGGACATGAGCGTCGGCCGGGCCCTGGCGGCGATGGAGGCGGCCTGGGTCGAGCGGGTCGCGGCCGGCATCCGGGAGCACTGTGACATCGGCCCCGACACGGTGCTGGCCGCCTTCGGCGGCGGCGGACCGCTGGCGATCTGCACCGTGGCCGAGGCGCTGGGCGTCGGGCGGGTGCTGGTGCCACGCCTGGCCGCCGTGTTCTCGGCCTACGGGCTGTCGTTCTCGGACATCGCCCACCATTACGAAGTGGCCCTGCCGGAGGCCAGCCAGGCGGCCTACGACGCGGCCATCGCGGGCCTCACCGAGCAGGCCCGCCGCGACATGTTCGCCGAGGGTTTCTCCCTCGACGATTGCCAGCTGGCACCTGGCCTCGTGCGCCAGGCAGACGGGCAGGAGCACGAGACGGCCCTGCCGGACGGGCGCCTGCCTGCCGGGCTCGACCCCGACGCCCGCTGCAGCGCGACCCTCAGCGCCACCCGCCCGATCCGCCACGCGCGCTTCGGCAGCACCGGCACGCCCGCGGAGGTGTCGCCCATCACCGCCGGCGAGCGCATGCTTCGGGATGCGGTGGGCGAGGCCCGGCCGGTGCCCCTGGTGCGTCTGGCGGACAACCCGCCCGGCGCCACCGGAACCGGTCCGGCGGTGCTCGAGGAGGACTTCTTCACCTGCCGCGTCCCGGCCGGCTGGCGCTACCGCTTCACGGCCGGTGGCGACATCGAACTCGTCCGGGAGTCCTGACATGACAACGAGCGAAACCCTGGTGCTGCGGCAGTTCCCGCAGGGGCGGATCGGCGACGACACCTTCGAGGTGGTGAGCGCGCCGGTGGCCGCGCCCGCCGACGGCGAAGTGACCGTGGCCAGCCGGCTGATCTCCATCGACCCGACGATGCGGGTGTGGCTCGACGACGCGCGCACCTACATGGACCGCCTCGCCCCGGGCGACGTGATGCGGGCCATCGCGATCGGTGAGGTCGAGGCCTCGCGCAGCGACGCGCTGCCCGTCGGCACCCTCGTCCTCGGCCTGACCGGCTGCCGCACCCGGGCGACCGTCCCGGCGGCGTCGCTGCAGGCCCTGCCGGACATCGGCCCGCTGCCCCTCGACGCCCACTTCGGCCTGCTCGGCCACATCGGCATGACCGCCTGGTGCGGGCTGACCGAGATCGGCCAGCTGAAGGCCGGCGAGACCCTGGTGGTGTCGGCCGCCGCCGGCGCGGTGGGCTCGCTGGCGGTGCAGGTGGGCAAGCTGCTGGGCTGCCGCGTCATCGGCATCGCCGGCGGCGCCGACAAGTGCCGCCACCTCACCGAGGTGCTCGGCATCGACGCGGCCATCGACTATCGCAGCGAGGACGTCGCGGCGCGGCTCGGGGCACTGTGCCCGGACAGCATCGACGTCTATTTCGACAACGTCGGCGGCGCCATCCTCGAGGCCGCCCTCGAGCACATGGCGCTGTTCGGCCGGATCGTCGCCTGCGGCATGATCAGCGCCTACAACCGCGACGACCAGGCGGCCCCCCGCAACCTGCTGAATGTGGTGACGCGGCGGCTGCGGATGGAGGGCTTCGTCATCCTCGACGCCCGCCACGACGGTCCCGCCGCCTACCGGGCGCTGCTCGAGTGGGCCGCGGCCGGGCGCATCCAGTACCGGGTCCATGCCTTCGACGGCCTGGCCCGCATCCCTGACGCCATCAACACCCTGTTCGACGGCAACCACCACGGCAAGGTCGTGGTGCGGGTCGGCTGACGGCCACCCCCCGGACCCAGACACCCAGCGCGGAGAAACCCATGAAAGTCTTCATGACCGAATACCTCGCCATCGACCTGGCGCGCGAGCTGTGGCAGTGCCGCCGCTGCGATCACGAGATCGGCCCGGCGCGGGGCAACTACAAGGAGGGCCTGCTGGTGTATGACCGCGACCCGCGGGAGATCCACCGGCCCCTGCTCGATCCGGCCAAGTACCGCCTGACCTTCTCGCCGCACCCCCGCTGGTGCCGGATCCTGGAGTTCTACTGTCCGGGCTGCGGCACCCTGGTGGAGACCGAATACACCGTCCCGGGGCATCCGCCGCTGCACGACATGGACTTCGACATCGACGCCCTCAAGGCCCAGTGGAAGGACCGGCCGCCGATGCACGAGCCGGCGCCGGCACCGGCCGACGAGCCGCCCCTCAAGCGCCACTGTCACGGCCATTCCCATTGACCGACCGGAGCCGAACCGCATGAAACGGGTTGCCGTAGATATCGGCGGGACCTTCACCGACTGCTTCGTCGTGTGGGGCGACCGCAGCGTGCAGCGCAAGGCGCTGACCACGCACCACAACCTCGCGCTGGGCTTCAACGAGGCCCTCGACACCGCCTGCCAGGAGCTCGCGGTGGGTCGCGAGGCGCTGCTCTCCGAGGTCGATTCGGTGCGCTACGCCACCACCCTGGGCACCAACGCGCTGATCGAGCGCAAGGGGCCGAAGGTGGGCCTGCTGGTGACCGCCGGCTTCAAGAGCACGGTGCCGATTGCCCGCGGCCGGGGCTACGGCGAGGGCCTCGACCCGGTCGCGCAGATGGACATCCCCAACGCCGACCGCCCGGACCCGCTGGTGCCGATCCCGATGATCCGCCAGGTGCGCGAGCGCATCGACTACAAGGGCGCGGTGGTGATGGGCCTCGACGAGGACGACCTGCGCTGCCAGGTGCGCAGCCTGGTGGATGCCGGCGCCGAGGCGCTGGTGGTGCTGCTGACCAACAGCGTGGTCAACCCGTCCCACGAGCTGCGGGTGCGCGAGGTCTTCCTGGAGGACTACCCGGCCCACATGCTCGGCGCGATCCCGATGGTGCTCTCGCACCAGGTGGCGGGCCGCAAGGGCGAGTACGTGCGCGGCATGTCGGCGATCATCGACGCCTTCCTGCACAAGGTGATGTACCACGGCCTCGGCAGCCTGGAGCTCAACCTCCGCAATGCGGGCTATCGTCGCCCGATGCTGGTGGTGCACAACTCCGGCGGGATGGCCCAGCTCAACTCCACCGACGCGCTGCAGACGGTGCACTCGGGGCCGGTCTCGGGCATCGCCGCGTCGGAGCACCTGGCGGCCCAGGGGCTGCTCGGCAACGTGGTGGCGACCGACATGGGCGGCACCAGCTTCGACATCGGCATCGTCGTCGAGGGGGGCGTCAAGCACTACGACTTCAACCCGGTGATCGAGCGCTGGATGGTCAGCGTGCCGATGGTGCACCTGGTGACGCTGGGCGCCGGCGGCGGCTCCATCGCCAGCTTCGACCGCATGTACGACACGGTGCGGATCGGCCCCGAGAGTGCCGGCTCCGACCCGGGTCCCGCCTGCTACGACCGGGGCGGCCTCAACCCGACCGTGACCGACGCCGACCTGATGCTCGGCTACCTCGACCCGGACAACTACGCCGACGGCCACATCCGCTTGAATGCCAGACGGGCGACGATGGCCTTTGAGGATGGCCTGTGCGACGAGCTGGACGTGGATCCGGTGGATGCCGCGCGGCTGGTCAAGCAGACCGTCGATGCCAACATGGCCAACGGGATCGCTGCCGAGCTGCGGGCGCGGGGCTATGACCCGCGCGATTTCACGATGCTCGCCTATGGCGGCAACGGCCCGCTGCATGCCTGCGGCGTGGCGCGAAACCTCGACATCGACGCGATCCTGGCGCCGCCGTTCTCGTCGGTGTTCTCGGCCTGCGGCGCCGGCAACATGCACCAGATGCACATCCACGAGATGTCCACCTACCTGGTGCTGTTCGATTCGGTGGCCCAGGCGGTGTTTTCCGACTTCCGCCGCTTCAACGGCATCGTCGAGGCCCTCGAGGCGCGCGGCCGCGAAGACCTGCTGCGCCAGGGCATGCCCGAGTCGGCCATCGAGTACCGCCTGGAGCTCGACATGCGCTACGGCAACCAGCGGGTCGAGACGGCGGTCGCCACCGAGCTGTCGAGGCTGGAGTCGGTCTCGGACGTGCTGCGCCTGATGGAGCAGTTCCACCGCAGCTACGGCCAGCGCTTCGGCGAGGGCAGCCAGGCCCCCGAGGCCGGCGTGCGCATCAACACCATCCGGGTGCGGGCCTCGGTCTCCCTCGACACGGTGGACTTCAGCGACATCCTGCCCGGCGACGCGCGCCTGCCGCCGCCCGAGGCGGTCGGCGAGCGCGCCTGCCATTTCGTCGGCGTCGAAGGCGCGCTGGCGACACCGATCTACGACGAGGCCGCGCTGCGGCCCGGCACCACCATAAACGGCCCGGCCGTGGTCACGACCCGCTTCACCACCTACCTGGTGGAGCCCGGCTGGCAGTACCGCGCAGCCGGGCAGGGCGCGGTGTGGTTCCTGCGCGGCGAGCGGGCCGCGGCCTGACGGACAACGAGATTCCCTGGGGGAGACGATGACGCAACAGACGATCGACATCGCGGCGGAGTCGCTGAGCGACGACGAGCGCGCGCTGGTGGATGACTTCCTGCGCGACAACACGCTGTTCCTGGCGCCGGACCGGGAGATCATGCGCAACCACGCCCACGGGCCGCGCAGCCGGGACGAGGAGCGGGTGCTGTCGGGCGAGCCCGACCCCCACGCCCTGAACCTGGTGCGCGGGCGGCTCTACGCGGCGCTCGACGAGACCTACGACATGGTCGAGCAGATGGGCACCGCGCCGGGCGCCAAGTGGGGCGACCTGGTCACCGGCATCTACACCGCGCGGGGCGACCTGTCGGCGATCAGCCCGAAGGGCGTGGTGGTGTTCTCCGGCATCTGCCACTACCCGATCAAGTTCATCGCCAAGTACTGGGCCAAGGACCCCACCGTGGGTCTGTCGGAGGGCGACGGCTTCATCCACAACGACTCCCGCTACGGCAACATCCACAACACCGACCAGAGCATGATCATGCCGGTGTTCCACGAGGGCGAGCTGATCTGCTGGGTGTCGTCCACGATCCACGAGGGCGAGAACGGCGCCTGCGAGCCCGGCGGCATGCCGGCCGCGGCCGAGAGCAAGTGGGACGAGGGGCTGAAGATGAGCCCCTTCCGCATCGTCGAGGATTTCCAGATCCGCCGCGACCTGCTGACCTACCTGCAGAACTCGGTGCGTGATCCCAAGCTCCAGTACGAGGACATCAAGGTCAAGCTGCACGCCTGCGTGCGGCTGATCGAGCGCATCCGGGCGGTGATCGCCAAGTACGGCAAGGACGCCTTCGTCGGCTGCCTGCGCAAGAACATCGAGGACGTGGACGCCGAGGTGCGGCGCCGCATCCGCGAGATGCCGGACGGCACCGTGCGGGTCCAGGCCTTCATCGACGGCACCCTGCGCGAGAACTGCCTGATGAAGTGGAACTTCTCGGTCACCGTCAAGGGCGAGAAGATGATCCTCGACTGCCGCGGCTCGTGCCCCGAATTCACCAACCGCTCGATCAACACCACACTGGCCTCGCTCAAGACCTGCCTCGCGACCAGCTACCTGATCTACATCTGGCCGGACCTGCCCCACAACATGGCGGTGTTCTCGCCGATCGAGGTGCTGACCGACGAGAACTCGCTGCTCGACGCGTCCTTCGACGCGCCCAACGCGATGAGCCTGACGCCGCTCTTCAAGTCCTTCAGCATGCCCATCTACGCGATGGCCAAGTTCCTCTACAGCGCGCCCAAGCGCTACACCTCGGTGTATGCCTCGCACTTCAACCAGCCCTTCACCTTCGTCTATGGCGGCATCACCCAGCACTCGGAGGTGACCGGCAACTTCTGCGCCGACATCAACGGCAACGGCGGCGGGGCGCGCTTCGACCGGGACGGCGAGCACGCGGTGTCGCCGATCTTCGGCTACATGTGCGACACCGGCGAGCAGGAGTTCAACGAGGAGGAGCTGCCGGTGCTGCGGCTCGTCTCGCAGCACCTGTCGAAGGACCGCATGGGCTTCGGCAAGTATCGCGGCGGGCTCGGCTACGAGCAGATGATCACCGCCCGCGACAGCGACGTGTGGGGCTTCATGACCGGCGGCACCGGCTCCTTCCACCCCAGCGCCTACGGCCTGTTCGGTGGCTACGGCTCGCCCGCCTATCCCCTCGCCAAGGTCAAGGACGTGAATGTCTTCGATGTGCTCAAGAGCAACCCGCGCCAGTTCCGCTTCGACATGGTCGAGCTGATGAACGAGCAGGCGCTCGAGGGCGCCACCTACGGCACCTACCACATGGGCATGACCTTCGAGCCGGCCGCCCAGGGCGAGGTCTACATGATCTGCCAGGGCTCGGGCGGCGGTTACGGCGACGTGCTAGAGCGCGATCCCGAGCTGGTGATGAAGGACGTGGAAGAGGAGTTGCTGTCGCCGGACCTGGCGCGGGAGCTGTACTTCGTGGTCTTCGACGAGGCGACCCTGATCGTCGATGCCGCCGCGACGGCGGCGGCGCGGGATGCCGAGCGGAAGGCCCGCCTCGCCCGAGGCCGGCCCTACGCCGAGTTCGTGGCCGACTGGTGTACCGCCGAGCCGCCGGAAGACCTGCCGTACTACGGCAGCTGGGACGACCCGAAGGTGATCTGGGCGGGGCAGGGCGAGACCCGTCGCCAGCTCGACGCCGACACGCTGGCCGGCATCATGATGCCCAACCCGAAGGACCTGCGGATCGCCGAGCTGGAGGCGGAGATCGCCGAACTGAAGCGCCGCCAGGCGGGGGCCTGAGATGGGCGCCCTGATCGACCGGGTGGACGGCGCGCGGGAGACGAGCGGGCATGGCGTCTGGGTCGACGGAGTCGACTACGCCCGCGCCCGCCTGCTCGGCGGCGGCGCGGTGCCCTGGGGGGACACCACCGCCTGCGTCGCCTTCTTCGGCCAGCTCGACCGCCTGCTGCGCTCGGACGTGCAGTGGCTGCCGGTGGGTGCCTTCTTCCGCGCACGGGTCGCCGCCGACGGCAGCCTGCGCACCGCCATGGCGGCCAGGCGACGCAGCGGCTACGCCCTCAAGACGATGCTGGCCGACGGGCCCGCCCGCGCGGCCCTGGCCGAGCTGGTCTCGGCCCTGGCGCGCCAGTCGCGGGCGCCGGTGGTGCTGGTGCTGCCCGACGCGGCGCACTGGCTGGCCGAGGCCCACGCCCTGGCGCTGGGCGAGCCGCCCGCGAGCGACCCGGAGGCGGGCGAGCGCGCCGCGATGTACGTCGCGGACTTCCTGCGCACGCTGGCCGACGCGGGCCCTGGCGGCCTGCTGGTGGATGCCGCAGGCGCCGACGGCGCCGGGGCGGACCCCCACGGGCCGCTGGTGAACCAGGCGCGCCACTACCGCTGGGACTGCGCCCTGCTGGGTGGCCCGGCCGGGTGGGACGACGGCATCTACGATCTGTGCATCGACCGCGACGGCGCCCGGGGCGCCCGGCTGGACCGCCTCGACGTCCCGCCGCCGCCGGCCGCCTTCTACCTTCAGCAGGTTCCCGCCGACGCCGAGCCCGAGGCGGTACTCGAGCGGCTCGCGGGCCTGCGCGGCGGCGGACGCTGAGGTGGAGGAGCGGATGCCCATCGGACAGCACCGGCCGGCCGCGCGGCCCCTGGCCGGCTGGCTCGCCAGCCTGGCGCCGATCGTGATCATCGGCGGGCTGCTCTACGCCGCGTTCTTCGTCCAGGTGGCGCCCGAACTGCCGGCCGTCGAGCAGCCCGCGGTCGGCCCGCGGGACCGCTTCTACGGGGTCACCGCCATCGACGGCCAGCTTTGGGCCGTCGGTGCGCTCGGCAAGGTCGTCACGAGCGACGATGGGGGAACGCGCTGGCGCGTCCAGCCCACGCCCCTGCGCACCCACCTGCAGGGCATCGCGGCGTGGGACGCCCGGCGCCTGGTGGCGGTCGGCAACGCCGGCGCGGTGCTGGTCAGCGCCGACGGCGGCGCCCGCTGGGAGGCGGTGGACACGCCGGCCGCGGACGGGCGCAAGTTCCTGCGGGTGCGGGCATTCGAGCCGGGCGTGGCGTGGGCCACCGGGGAGTACGGCATGGTCCTCTCCAGCACCGACTACGGCCACAGCTGGCAGGAGATGATGCCTGCCGAGGACGTGGGCTGGAACGACGTCGCGGTGCGCGACGGGCGGATCCTGGTGGTAGGCGAGTTCGGCCGCATCGCCCGCTCCGACGGCGGCGGCCAGTGGCAGGACGTGCCCTCCGGCGTCGAGTCGAGCCTGACCTCGGTGTGGCTCGGCCCGGGCCTGGCCCTGGCGGTCGGCCTCGACGGCCACGTGCTGCGCTCCACCGACGGCGGCGCCAGCTGGCAGCCGGTGCCCTCGGGCACCCGCGAGCACCTGTTCTCGATCGAACCGGGGGAGGGCGGCTTCGTCGCCGTCGGCAACCGGGGCGTGGTCCTGCGCGGCTCGGCCGACGGCACCCGCTGGCAGGCCGGCCGGGCGACCGACAGCGACTTCGCCTGGCGTACCTCGCTGGCCCGCAGCGACGGTCACTGGGTGGCCGCCGGCCAGCGCCTGGGGCCCATCCACCCACCCGGCACCTGAGCGGAGACCGACATGAAGGACCGTACCTACCACGCCCTGTGCCGCGGCGTGGACTGGCTCATCGCGCACCGGCTTGGCGTGGTCGGCGTCGTGTTGGCGGCCAGTCTTGCGATGCTCGCCTACGCCGCCCAGATCCCGATCCGCACGGTGTTCGTGGACCTGCTGCCGCGCGATCACGCCTACGTCCAGGTCAATGAGCGCTTCAAGGAGAGCTTCGGTGGCTCCAACGTGGTCAGCATCATGCTCGAGGTGGATGAGGGGGACATCTTCCGCCACGACGTGCTGGCCCGGCTGAAGCGGGTCACCGAGGCGCTGCGCACGGTCTCGGCGGTGGACCCGTTCCAGATCAATTCGCTGGCCTCGCGCAAGGCCAAGGAGGTGCGGGCCTCGACCGAGGGAATCGAGAACCGGCCGGTGATGTATCCGGAGGTGCCCGACAGCCCGGCCGAGCTCGCCGCGCTGCGTCAGTCGGTGCTGCAGAACCCGCTGATCTACGGTGTGCTGGTCTCGCCGGACCTGATGGCGACCCAGGTCACCGTGGACTTCTACGATCACCTGATCGACTACCCGACCGTGTTCCGCGAGATCAACGCCATCGCCGATTCGGTGCGGGGCGACGGGGTGCGAGTGCGGGTGGTCGGTGAGCCGATCCTCTACGGCTGGGTGGACCACTTCCTCGACGAGACCCTGGGCATCTTCCTGACCACCATCGTCGCCCTCGCGGCGCTGCTGTGCCTGATCAACCGCAGCGGCTACGGCACGTTTCTGCCGCTGCTGGCCGGCCTGATCAGCGGCGCCTGGGCGCTGTTCTTCGCCCGCGCCCTCGGCTATCACCTGGACCCGCTGATCATCGTCGTGGCCTTCCTGATCACCGGCCGCGCCATCTCCAACTCGGTGCAGCTCATCTCCCGCTTCGACGCCGAACTGGATCGGGGCACGACCTCGGCGCGGGACGCGGCACGCATCAGCTTTCTCAACCTCTTCAAGCCGAGCCTGCTGTCGGTGGTGGCTGACGCCGGCTGCGTGCTGGTGGTGTACCTGACCCCGATCCCGCTGATCCAGAGCATCGCGGTGGTCGGCACGATCTGGATCTCGACCCTGGTCATCGGCGTGCTGGTGACGATGCCGCCGCTGCTGTCCTGGCAGCGGCCGGTGCGGCGGGCGATCCACCCCATCGACGTCATGCCGCTGTTCGACCGGGTGCTGGCCTTTGCCGCCCGGCTGGTCACCTCCCGCGCGGCCGGGCCGCTGGTGGCGGTGGTCGGCGCAATCTTCCTCGCATCGGGCCTCTACGCCCTGAACCTGAAGGTCGGCGACGAGAACCCGGGCTCGCCGATCCTGTGGCCCGACGCCACCTACAACCAGGACGCGGCCGCGGTGAATGCCCGCTTCCAGGGCGCCGACCGGATGTTCGTGGTGTTCTCCACCGAGGCCTACGGCGGTATCAAGGCGCCCGACGTGCTGGGTGCCATGGACGGCCTGCAGCGGACCATGACGGCGCTGCCGGAGATCGGCGGCTCCCTCTCGCTGGCCGACGTGCTGCCCAACGTGAACCGGGTGATCCGCGAGGGCAACCCGCGCTACCAGGAGCTGGGGGGCGACGCGATCCACAACGGCGAGCTGCTCCACCTGCTGGTATCGGGCGCCGACCCGGGCGACATCAACCGCTTCGTGGACCCGGAGGCGAAGAACGGCGCGGTGACCTTCTACTTCCGCGACCACAAGGGCGAGACGATCCGCAGCGCGGTGGCGCGGATCAAGGACTACGTGGACGACAACCCGCTTCCCGGCGGCGAGATCCTGCTCGCCGGCGGGCTGATCGGCGTGCTCGCGGCGGCCAACGAGGTGATCCTCGCCGGCCAGATCGAGGCCATCGCGCTGGGGCTGCTGGTGGTGGTGGTGTGCTGCGCGGTGACCTACCGCAGCCTCTCGGCCGGCATCTTCTTCATGATCCCGGTGATGCTCTCCAACACCCTGACCTTCAGCTACATGGCCTGGAAGGGCATCGGCATGAACATCAACACGCTGCCGGTGGTCGCGCTCGGCATCGGCCTGGGCGTCGATTACACCTTCTACATCGTGGACGGCATCCGCGAAGCCCTGCACCGGGGCGGCACGACCCTGGACGAGGCGATCCGCGAGTCGCTCTTCAGCGCCGGCCGCGGCGTGCTGATCACCGCCGCCACGCTGGTCGTCGGGGTGATGCTATGGACCCTCTCGTCGCTGCGCCTGCAGGCCGAGATGGGCGTGCTGATCGCCGTCTGGCTGTCGATCTCGGCGGCCTGCTCGCTGTTCCTGATGCCTGCTGTGGTGCGCATCTTCCAGCCGCGATTCGTGGTCGACACCCACTGACATCGCCCGGCACGCGCCGGGGCTTGCAATGAAAAACGGCGGCCGAAGCCGCCGTGATTGATTTGCCGGGCCCGCTCAGTTGGCGCGTCGGCGCCCCACAAAACCGGCACCGGCCAGAGCGGCGGCCAGCAGCGCCACGGTGCCCGGCTCGGGGACGCCCGGCGGCGGCGTCACGACTTCGGTCAGCCAGGCCCCAGTGAACGCGATCGGCGCATCGTCACCCGTAAAGAAGATATTGACGAAATAGCTCCCGCCGAGGCTGAGCGGATCGCTTGCCGGGGCAAGAAACTCGATGGTCAGGTCATTGATGAGGGTTGCCACCCAGGGCGTGCCGAGGGGTTGGCCACAGAAGGTCGTTCCCCCTAAACTGCCGCCCGCGCAGGCTGAAGTGTTGCCGGTGGCGATCGACGCGGGATCAATGGTCGGTGTCGTCCCGTTCTCGGCCTGAAAGGCGATACGGAAACCGATGGCGTCCTCCGTTCCGCCATAGATGGCAAGGCCCGCGCCTACGCCCGGGCTGCTCCAGCTCGGGGGCGTGCCCCACTGCCAAGTCTCGCCCGGGCTGGCGAGCGTACCAAACAGGCCGGTTCCGCTGAATGCGATATCGGCGCTGGCAGGCGCGCTGGCGACGAGGCCGAGGGCGAGAACTGCACTCGCGAGGTGGCGGCGGGAAGGTGTCATGGTGTGGTCTCCTGAAGGCGGCAATACGTGATCTGTTTTTCCGTCGGCGCAGGCTGCAGCGTGTGAGGCTCGGCCTTGCAGCGCCGCCAACGGGCGTGTCGCTCGGCCAGAAGCAGGAATCGCGCCCATATATAGAAAGTTATGTCCTGACAGGTGTTTGCGGAAGGATGGCGGCGCTCCGCGTCACACTTTGTAAAGTTTGTCGACGCCCAACCGAGCGCGCCATGGGAGCAGCCGATAGCGGCCGCGCTCTGGCATCTGAAGCGTCCGGACCGTCCAACCAGAACCTTCTATCAACCCGGAAACCAATTGGGCGGTTCCAGTTCGGACTCCTCGCGGCCCCCTCGCTCCCTCCCCTCAAGGGGGAGGAAGACCTGCCCGCAATCGTTGCCTGTTTGCTTGCCGGGCTAACAATTGCTCGGCCTGCGGTGGAGGCTCATCACGGGGTGAACGGCATGCCGAAAGGTGCCGCGGGTCGCGCCCTGGCATAGACCGCGCTCCGGAAGCACATCACCGCGCGGGTGTCCCGCCCAGGCATTGTCGTGGCTGCCGGCCGGTGACTCAGTTGGTGTCGAGGCTCGACAGGTACTGGATCATGTCTTCCATGTTGTCCCGCCCGAGGCGCGTCATCGCGGCGGTCATCGGGGCGTAGAAGCGCACCTTGGTGGGCGTGTAGTAGCGCTCCATGTTGATGCGCAGGTACTCGGGCTTCTGGCCGGCCAGGCGCGGGTGCTTCTCGTCGCCGAGGGCATCGTCGCCATGGCAGCGGGCGCAGATCTGTTCGAAGCGGGCTGCGCCGCCGGCGACGCCGGAGGCAGGCTTCGGCATGCTCGGGACGACGTTGAGGCTCGCGTAGTAGTTGGCGATGCCGGCCCGCTCGCGGGGCGAGAGCAGCTTCATCAGGCCGTTCATGAATTCGCTCTTGCGCTGGCCGCTGGCGAAGGCCTCGACCTGGCGAAGCAGGTAGCCGGGGTTCTGGCCGGCGAGGTTGGGCACGTCGGGATACTTGCTGATGCCGGCCGCGCCATGGCAGTTGGCGCAGAAGCTGGCGACGCTACGCCCGGTCTCGACCAGGGATTTCAATTCGGCGAGATCGGGCGGGGCAGGCCTGGCGTCACTTCCATCGGCCGCTACGGCGATGAGGGCGCCTGACGCCAGCAGCGTGGCCAGCGTGACGTGTCTGAGTCGGTGCGAGATCGGGCGTGCCATGACAACCTCCGTCTTGCCGCCCGCGCCAGCCCTCGGCTGGGCGGCACGACAAACTATTTAACAGTTACCACGTACGCACACGGCATGACTTGAGGCCGTTCGTCGGGGCGGCGCCCACAGCGGGACGAACGGTCGCCTGCGGTCCGCCCCGTCGCGCGGCCTTCCGACAGGACGCGGCTACCCTCGAGGCGGCGCCGCTATACTGGGCCGGTGATGGTTCTCCACAGGCATCAATGAACGACGAACGCTTCATGGGCGAAGCCCTCGAGCAGGCCCGCCAGGCCGGCAGCCTTGGCGAGGTGCCGGTGGGCGCCGTGGTGGTCCTCAATGGCGTGGTCGTCGGTCGCGGCTTCAACCAGCCCATCGGCCGCCACGACCCCACCGCCCACGCCGAGGTCCAGGCCCTGCGGGCCGCGGCCCAGGCGCTGGGCAACTACCGGCTGCCCGGCTGCGAGCTCTTCGTGACCCTCGAACCCTGCGCCATGTGCACGGGCGCGATCATGCACGCCCGGATCGCCCGGGTGGTGTTCGGCGCGCGGGATCCGAAGACCGGCGTCGCCGGCTCGGTGATCGATCTCTTCGCCGAGGCGCGGCTCAACCACCACGCGCGGATCGAGGGTGGGGTGCGGGGCGAGGAATGCGGGCAGATGCTGTCGTCGTTCTTCGCCGCCCGCCGCAACAAGACGCTGCTGGCCTGACCGTGCGGCTCGAAATCGACCTGGCGGCGCAGGCGCTCGATCTGGTGGACGACGCCGGCGTGCGGCAACGCCGCTATCCGGTCTCGACGGCCCTCAACGGGCCGGGCGAACAGCAGGATTCAGGCTGCACGCCCCGCGGCCGGCACGTGGTCCGGGCGCGCATCGGCGCCGGCCGCGACCCCTACACGGTGTTCCGCGGGCGCCGCCCGACCGGCGAACACTGGAGCCCGTCGCTCGCCGACGCCTCGCCTGATCGAGACTGGATCCTCGGCCGCATCCTGTGGCTGTCGGGCTGTGAGCCCGGCCGGAACCGTCTCGGCGCGGTGGATTCGATGCGCCGCTACATCTACATCCATGGCACCGGCGACGACCAGCCCATGGGCGAGCCGCACTCCCACGGCTGTGTGCGGATGCGGGTGGCGGATGTGGTCGAGCTGTTCGAGCTGGTGCCGGCCGGCACGCCGGTGGAGATCCGCTGAGTGGCGTACCACACGGAGGTGTCTGCCTGGAAGACTGCGGCCAGCGAAGCGCAGGCCATCCGAACGGCGGTGTTCGTCCAAGAGCAGGGCGTGGATGTGGTGCTCGAGCGGGACGGCCGCGATCCCACGTGCCTGCACGTGCTGGTGCGCGACGGGGCCGGCCAGGCGCTGGCCACGGGCCGCCTGCTGCCTGACGACCACATCGGCCGCCTCGCCGTGCTCGCCTCGGTGCGCGGAAAGGGACTTGGCAGTCTGGCGCTCACGGCGCTGGTGAGCGCCGCCTACCGGCGCGGGGCTCGCGTCGTGCGCCTCAATGCCCAGGCCGACGCCGAGGCGTTCTACCGGCGCCACGGCTTCGTCGCCAGCGGCGCCGTCTTCATGGAGGCGGGCATTGCCCACCTGCCCATGTCACTGCACCTGCAGGGTCTCGACGACGCGCCCTGACGCGACGCCGAGCGCGTCCCAGGTCCGCTCCTCGAAGCGTATCCGGCCATCGGCCCCGAACAGCACCACGCTCGAGCAGCGCGTGCCATAGCCGGGCGCCCGGATGAAGGCGCTCGAGAGCATCCGTTCCCACTGCACGCCGACACCCGTCACCGGCAGCTCGGCATCGCCGGCCGGGCGGTCGCAGCGGAGCATCGCGAAGAGGCCATCCACATCGGGCTCGTCGCCGAGGGCGGCGGCCAGGGCTGCCCGCGCACGCTGCTGCTTTGGCCATGGCGCCTCGAGGCTGGCATTGGAGAGGGCATAGATGCCGGGCTCGAGGACGGTGCGCCGGGCGTCGCGGCTCTCCAGCATGCCGAGGGTGTCGCCATCGAAGCCGAGCAGGTTGAAGCCGTTGAAGTGGCGGGCGTTCTGCTGGAGTTCCTCGAAGGCGTCGGCGGTGGTGCCGGTGGCGGCCAGGAAATGGGGCACCAGCGCGCCGCGGGACGGCGCGTTGCTGCGCACGCTGGCCGGGTCCCGGTGGTTGGTGAGGGCGGCGAAGCGGCCGTCGCCGCTGACGCCCATCCAGGTGCCGCCGGCCTGCTCGTCCTGGCCGGCGAAGAGCGAGCGGCCGTTGTGCTCCCACCAGCGGGCTGCCCGGGCGGGCCGGACGAAGAACTCGTCCCGGTTGGCGGCGATGATGAGGGGAAAGGCAGGGTGCTGCTGCCACGCGAAAGCAATCAGACACATACAAAGAACTCCACGTGTCGCTGGGATCCGGAGGCCAGATGATGGTCGAAGTCCATGGCGGAAAGATGTCGCGCCATCGCGGCCTGCAGCGGCGCCGGGTCGGCGACGCCGCGATACACCTCCATCACCGTATCGCCCTCCGGCCGGCGCATCAGGCCGGCGTCACACCCGAACTGCGCTGCCAGCGCCGCCTGCATGGCCCGCAGGGCCGGTTTCAGCACCTCGAGTCGGTCCTCGCCAAGGCGATAGTAGATGTAGAGCGCGCCGCCTGGGCTCACGCGGCGGCCAGGGAGTAGGGCAGCTCGAGTACGTCGAGGGCCACGCCGTCGGTCCCGCCGAGTCGCAGCTCACCGGCTTCGACAGCGGCTGTCTGGGCCACCGCCAGGCACTCCCAGCCGCCCCTCGGCGACGGCGCAGCGAGGACGACCTTGCCGACCGCCTGCTCACCGAAACCCTGGCCGAACAGGTCGGCACCCACCGCCGGCTCGGCGCTGGCGTGCAGGTGGTACATGCGCTTCTTCAGCTTGCCCAGGTACTGGGTGCGGGCCACGATCTCCTGGCCCGGGTAGCAGCCCTTGGTGAAGCTCACGCCGCCGATCAGCTCGAAGTTGAGCATCTGGGCAACGAACTCCTCCTGCACCGGCGCGGTGACCTGGGGCACCCCGGCGCGGATCTGGCGCAGGTGCCAGGCCGCGGTCCCGGCGGGCGTGGCGCCGCCGGCCTGGCAGGCCTGCCACAGCCGCGCGTCCGCATCGGCCGGCGCCAGGATCACGAACATGTCGTGATCGAGCGAGAGGGTGCGGGGAGCGTCCTGGGGCGCGCCGGTCATGGCGGCGGCCGGGAGATCGCAGGCGGCGTGGGCGAGGACATCTGCCGCTTTCGGGCCGGCAAGGCCGATCAGCGAGAACTCGCCGCTGGCGTCCTCGAGGGTGACCTTGCTGCGCAGGACGTACATGCGCAGCTTCTTCAGGATCTGGGCGTGCAGGTCGGCGGACAGGGCCATCATCAGGCTGTCGGCCTCCTTCCACAGCAGGAAGCTGGCAATCATCCGGCCCTTGGGGCTGTTCAGGCTGTTCCACTGCAGGGCGCCGGTGGCGAGCTTCTGGACATCGTTTGAAACCAGATTGTGAAGAAAGGTGATGCGCTCCTCCCCGCGAATGCGGATCAGGCGCCAGTGCACGAGGGGCACCGCCACGGTGCCAGAATCCGCCAGGCGGGCAGAGGATTCGGCGTTTTCGAACTCGAAGGTGGCGGGCTGCCCGGCGGCATGCCAGGCGTCGAGGAAGGGGTAGGGGGTTGTCATTTCTTGTCGATTTCCGGATTGGGGTTGGGCCGCATGCGATGCAGTATTATAGGGCGCCTCCACCCGGCCACGGCACCCCGTGGGGCTTGCCGCCGCTGGGTTTTTTCGTCTTTCTGGGGCGCACGCGCCAACCTTCACCTGCCATGATCCGGCTGCTCCTCAAGACTTGCCTGCTGGTCCTGTGCCTGTGCCTCCTGGGCCTCTCGGCCGGCTGGTGGCTGGCCCAGCGCCCGGTGCCGATCCCGGCGGGCCAGGTGGACTTCACGGTCAGCCCGGGCAGCACCGCCCGCGGCGTCGCCCGCGTCATGCGCGAGGCCGGCATCGAGGTCGAGCCGGAGCTGTTCTACTGGCTGGCCCGCCTGACCGACCGGGCGCGTCACATCAAGGCCGGCAGCTACGAGATCAGCAGCCCGATCAGCACCGTCGATCTGCTCGAGAAGCTGACCGCCGGTGATGTGTCGCTGCGCGAGCTGCGCCTGATCGAAGGCTGGACCTTCGCCCAGATGCGCGTCGCCGTCGATGCGCATCCCGACCTGGTCCATGACAGCCGCGACCTCAGCGCCGAGGAGATCCTGCAGCGCATCGGTGCCAGCGAAACGCAGCCCGAGGGGCTGTTCTTCCCCGACACCTATCTCTTCGACCTGCGCTCGAGCGACCTCGACCTGTACCGACGGGCCTACCGCGAGATGCAGAAGCGGCTCGACGCCGCGTGGGCGGCGCGGGCGCCACAACTGCCCCTCGAGTCCCCCTACGAGGCGTTGATCCTGGCCTCGATCGTCGAGAAGGAGACCGGCCATCCGTCCGACCGCGGCCTGGTTGCCTCGGTGTTCATCAACCGGCTGCGGATCGGCATGCGCCTGCAGACCGACCCGACCGTCATCTACGGCATCGGCCCGAGCTTCGACGGCAACCTGCGCCGTCGCGACCTGGAGCGGGACACCCCTTACAACACGTATACCCGTGCCGGCCTGCCCCCGACCCCGATCGCGATGCCCGGCCAGGCCTCGCTCGAGGCGGCGCTCGCCCCGGCCGACTCGAAGTACCTGTATTTTGTCGCCAAGGGCGACGGCACCAGCCTGTTTTCGACCAATCTGCGAGACCACAACCGCGCCGTGGCCCGCTACCAGTTGGGGAGATCCCGTCAGTGACGACGCCACGGGGCCGCTTCATCACCTTCGAGGGCATCGACGGTGCCGGCAAGAGCAGCCAGATCGCCGCGGCCGTCGAGCGCTTGCGGGCCGCCGGGCGCGAGGTGGTGCAGACCCGCGAGCCGGGCGGTACGCCGCTGGGCGAGCGCCTGCGCGAGCTGCTGCTGCACGAGCCGATGCACCTCGAGACCGAGGCCATTCTGATGTTCGCGGCCCGCCGCGAGCACCTCGCCGTGGTGATCGAACCCGCGCTGGCGCGGGGCGCGTGGGTCGTTTCCGACCGCTTCACCGACGCCACCTACGCCTACCAGGTGGGCGGTCGCGGCCTGGCCGAGCCCCGCTTCGACACCCTCGAGCAGTGGGTGCATGGGGGCCTGCAGCCCGACCTGACGCTGCTCTTCGACCTCGACCCGACCGAGGCGGCCCGCCGCCTGGCCGGCACTGGCCAGGCGCCCGACCGCTTCGAGCGGGAGCAGGTCGACTTCTTCGCCCGCGTCCGCGACGCCTACCTGCGCCGCGCCGACGCCGCCGGCGGCCGCGTCAGGGTGCTCGATGCGGCGCGCCCGATCGAGGCGCTGCGGGCCGCGGTGCTGGCCGAGGTGGACGCCCTGTGACGCTGCCGGCCTGGCTCGACAAGCCCTGGGGCGACCTCACCGCGCGGCTCGAGCGGCTGCCCCACGGCATCTTGCTGTCCGGCCCGGTCGGCGTCGGCAAGCGCCTGCTGGCCGAAGCGCTGGCGGCCCGGCTGCTGTGCACCGATGCGAAGGACGGGGCGCCGGCCTGCGGCAGCTGCACCGGCTGCCGGCTGCGGCTCGCCGGCACCCACCCCGACCTCCATGTCGTGGTGCCGGAGGCCGACATGCCCGAGGAGACCGCGCCGGCCCGCAAGTCCGGCAAGCCGTCGACCCAGATCCTGATCGAGCAGATCCGCGCGCTGCAGTCGTCGCTGGAGCTCACCGCCCACATGGGGGGGCGGCGCGTGGTGGTGATCGACCCCGCCGACGCGATGAACCCCTTCACCGCCAACGCCCTCCTCAAGCTGCTCGAGGAGCCGCCCCGGGCGACGCATCTGCTGCTCGTCACCAGCGCGCCCCGGCGCCTGCTGCCGACCCTGCGCAGCCGCTGCCAGGCCTGGGCCATCCCGCAGCCCGAGGCCGACGCCGCGGGCGCCTGGCTGGCAGAGGCCGGCGGCGCCGGCGCGACGCGCCTCTCCCAGTTGCTGGGCGGTTCGCCGCTGGAGGCCGCGCGGCTGGCCGGGCAGGGGGTGGGCGAGGCCCTGCAGCGCTTCGAGCGGGAGGTGGGCGCGATCGGGCCGAATTCCGACGTGATCGCCCTGGCCGGCAGCTGGGAAGGCTGGACGAAAGCCAGGGACGGACTCGCCGCCGGTATCGACATGCCGCGCCTCAGCGACTGGATGCTGCGCTGGAGCTGGGACCTGGTGGCCTCAAAATGTGGCGTCGGCGTCCGTTATTTCGACGGACAGCGCCAGATGATGGCGCGCCTGGTCGAGCGGGTGCCCTTGGCGCAGCTGTTCGACTGTTACAATCAAATCAGTCAGGTACGTCGCAGCGCGAGCCATCCGCTCAACATGCGCCTCGCCCTCGAGGACATGCTGCTGCGCTACCAGCGATGCCTTTCGAGTGGAAACCGACCATGACCAAACCGTCCCGTCCCGCCGTCGTCTCCCTCAACATCAACTCCAAGTCGGCCCTGTATGCGGCCTACATGCCCTTCCTCAAGAATGGCGGCATGTTCGTGCCCACCACCAAGGCCTACCAGCTCGGCGACGAGGTCTTCATGCTGCTGCAGCTGATGGACGATCCGGCCAAGCACCCGGTGGCCGGGCAGGTGGTGTGGATCACGCCGCAGGGTGCCCAGGGGAACCGCACCATCGGCATCGGCGTCCACTTCAACGAAGACGACACCGCCAAGGTGGTGCGCGGCAGCATCGAGAAGATCCTCGCCGGCCACCTGGGCTCGAGCCGACCCACCCACACGCTCTGATGTACATCGACTCCCACTGCCATCTCGATTTCCCCGACCTGCTGGAACGTGAAGACGAGGTCCTCGCCGCGATGGCCGAGGCCGGCGTCGGGCGCGCCATGTGCATCGGGGTCAAGCTCGAACACATCGACCGGGTGATCGGCCTCGCCGAGCGCCACGACCACCTCTACGCCACGGTCGGGGTGCACCCGGACGGGGCCGACGTCGAGGAGCCGGACGAGGACCGCCTGCTCGCCCTCGCCGACCACCCGAAGGTGCTCGGCATCGGCGAGACCGGCCTCGACTACTACTGGCACAAGGATCGCCCCGAGTGGCAACGGGAGCGCTTCCGGGTTCACATCCGCGCCGCCCGGGCCTGCGGCAAGCCGCTGGTCATCCATACCCGCGATTCCGCCGAGGACACGCTGCGCCTGATGCGCGAGGAGCGGGCGGACGAGGTCGGCGGCGTCATGCACTGCTTCACCGAGACCCAGGCGGTGGCCGACGCGGCCCTCGAGCTGGGCTTTCACATCTCGTTCTCCGGCATCGTCACCTTCCGCAACGCCAGGGATCTCAAGGAAGTGGCGAAACAGGTGCCCCTCGAGCGCATGCTGATCGAGACCGACTCGCCCTACCTGGCGCCCACGCCGTACCGGGGCAAGACCAACCAGCCGGCCTACGTGGTCCATGTGGCCGAAGAAATCGCCCGCCTGCGCGAGCTGCCGGTGGAGGTCGTGGCCGAGGCGACCACCCATAACTTCAACCGTCTTTTCCTGAAGGAAGACTGACGTGCGATTCCTGATTTCCGTGTGCGCGAGCCTGGCCCTGCTGGCCGGCGGCGCGGCCTGGGCGGGCAGCTACGAGGACGCCCTCGATGCGGCCACCAATGGCCAGGCCGCCGCCTTGTCGCAGCTGCTGGCGCGCGGCATCGACCCGGACACCACCGACCAGAACGGCAACACGCTGCTGATCCTTGCAGCGCGGGATGGTCACGCTGATGTGGTCGAGGTGCTGCTGAAATACCGGGCCAGCACCCTCCACCGCAACCTGATGGGCGACTCGGCGCCGATGCTCGCCGCGCTGCGCGGTCACCGCGAGGTCATCCAGAAGCTGATCGCCTCGGGCCGGCCGCTGGAGTCCGACGGCTGGACCCCGCTGATGTACGCCGCCTTCGAGGGCCACGCCGGCATCGCCCAGGACCTGATCGCGGCCGGTGCCAGCCTCAACGCACGGGCGCCCAACAAGGCCACGCCGCTGATGCTGGCCGCGCGCAACGGCCACATCGACGTGGTGCGGGCCCTGCTCGCCGCCGGCGCCGACCAGTCGCTGAAGAACGACCGCGGCCAATCCGCCGCCGACTGGGCCCTCGAGAAGGGCAACACCGACATCGCCCGCCTGCTGATCAAAGGCTGAGCGTCGGGCGGCCGGCTCAGGCCGGTACGGCGTGGTTGTCCAGGGCTTCGGTGCGCCGCCAGTGGCGCGGAGCTGCCATGAGGTCCGCGCCGCCCAGCCAGACATCGCCGCCATCGCCGGTGGCCATCCAACGGTCGCCGGCGCGCGTCAGCGCGCACACCCGAGGCGTGGCATGCGCGGCCAGAAAGCGACCATCGGCCGCCCAGATCGCCGTGGTACCGGCGGTCGTGCAGCTGACCGCGAAGCCACCCGGCAGGGCGAGCACGTCGCCGGCATAGCCACCGCAGCGCGCCTGTTGTTCGGCATTGGCGTCGGCATAGCGCAGCGGCCCACCGCGCTCGGCCAGCGCCAGCAGCGGCCGGCTCGGCCCGCCCTCGTTCTGCAGCGCCACCGCGAGGCGGCCGTCCGCCCCCTCGGCGATGTGGCGGATGCTCATCCACGGGTCCGGCAGGCGCAGCTGGGCGATGATGCGGCCGTCCGTGTCGTCGATCAGCGTAAGCGACGGGTCCATCCGGTCCAGGTTCCGCTTCAGCCGACCGGTCTCCGGCAGCGTCAGGACGCCGCCGTTGGCGACCGCCACCCACCCGTCGCCAAGGCGCTTGACCGCGTGGGGGCCGATGCCGCCGCAGGGCCAGGCCGTCAGGCGCTCGAGGGTCGCGGCATCGTAGACGCCGAGGCGGCCCAGGCCAGCGATCAGCTCGCTCTCGGTCACGAACAGCCGCTGCCCGTCCGCACTCGCGCACAGGTGGCCTTCGAGGCGGATGTCGTCGCCCGCGTCGTCGGTGTCGAAGCGGGCGAGCGTTTCGCCCGTGGCCACCTGCCAGCGCATCAGGAAGCGGCCCGGGCGACGGGCGACCACCACCGCGCTGCCATCGCCGGACGGGTGCCACAGGACGTCGTGGCCGCGGGCGGGCAGGGCCAGCGCGGTGTCCGGCCGATCGGGGCGACCCGCGTGGAACCGGCGCGGGCGCTTCGGGTCGTCGGCCCAGCAGGTCAGCAGCGCCGGCGCGGCGTCGTCGCCGGCACGCAGACGGGTCGCCATCGCCACCAGCGGCAGCGCGGCCAGCAGCCGGCGGCGGCTGCGATCAGTCGCCATCGCTCTCTCCGAAGCCCACGGCCACCTCCAGCGCGTCGGCCACATCCTCGGCGAGCAGCCGCTGCAGCGTCAGCAGCGCCTCGCTCAGGGCGCGCAGGCGGGCCTGCGTGGTCTCGACCCTGGCCGCGGAGAGGGGCTGGGGTAGGTGGTCCAGCGCCGTGGACACCGCGCCGACCGAAGCGGTCAGCCGCCCGGCCAGCGCCAGGTGGCCCAGGCCGCGCAGGAAGTCGTAGAAGCCGCGGTGGTCGGCGTCGCCAAGCAGCGCCTGGGCGAGTCCGTCCGCGTAGGCCTTCAGGTGGGCGGTGGTGGCGCCACTGCGCCACGCGTCGGCGGCCTCGAGGCCGCGCTCGGCCGGCTTGTCCACGTACTTGAGCCGGAAGCTCTCGGTGCTGCCGATCAGGATGTTCAGGGCCTCGACCAGCAGCGCGCCCTCGTCCGGCGCCTCCTCCGCCCGCAGGCCGGCGACCCAGGCGCGGTACGCCTCGGGCATCGGCTCCAGCACCTGGGCCACATCGGTCGCGAGCCACACCAGGTAGTCGCAGGATTTCCGCGGCAGCGAGGCTGGCCGCCCCGCCGCATCGAAAACCAGCGCCTCGATGGCCGGCAGGCCCCGGGCGGGCAGGCCGATCCGCGCGGTGTCGCTCGGGTCGGCGCTAAAGCGGCGGATGCCTGCGCCGATCAGCTTCGGTCGGGTCGGCCAGAAGTCGATCCGGCGCAGCACCCGGCTGCTGAGGGCGGGGCCGAAGGGCAGGGCGCTGACCTGCCGCAGCGCGCGGCTCGCGTCGCGCCACGCGGCCAGCACGGTGGCCGGGTCGGTTGCGCCCCGGCAACGGGCATCGGCAGCGGCGGCGGGCGCGCCCGCAGCCGGGTGCAGCCGCACATAGCGGGGCGCGAGCACCGTTTCGCCGAGGGAGGCCAGCCACGCGCTCGGCGCGAGCATCGGTGCCGGCGCGGCGGCACTCGCCGACAGGGCCACGGCGGCGAGCCAGAGCGCGAGGGCTGTGCGCATGGTGCTCATAGCGACTCCACGAAGCGGACCAGCGCCGCGCGGCCGTCGGCATCCATCGTGCGGAAGCGTTCCCGCGCCGCGGCAGCCTCGCCGCCGTGCCACAGGATGGCCTCGGCCACGCCCCGGGCGCGGCCGTCGTGCAGGAGCGTGTCGTGCCCATTGACCACCGGGATCAGGCCGACGCCCCACAGCGGCGGCGTGCGCCACTCCCGCCCCGTGGCCTCGAAGTCCGGCCGACCGTCGGCCAGGTCCTCGCCCATGTCGTGCAGCAGCAGGTCGGTGTAGGGGTAGATGGTCTGGCCCGACAGCTCGGGAAAGCCCTCGAGCGGGCCGGTGACGTGGCGCGGCACGTGGCAGCTCGCACAGCCCGCCTGGTGGAAGCGCGCCTTGCCGGCCAGCACCTGCGGGTCGGCGGGGTCGCGCCGCGATGGCACGGCGAGGGTCGTGGTGTAGAAGATCGTCCGCGCCAGCGCCCGGTCGTCGAGGTCGGTGGGCGCCTCCTTGCGGGCCTGGCGCCAGCACGCCTCGTCCTGCTGACGGGCGAGGCAGTCGGCCTGGGCCGGCGTGCATTCCTCGTGGGGGAAGAGGCGCGAGGTGATGCCCATGTCGCCATTGAAGGCCCCGGCCGTCTGGTGGGCGATGCTGCCCACGTTGGCCTTCCAGCCGAAGCGACCAACCACCCAGGCCTGGCCGGCCGCATCCCACACCCGGTTGGGCCGCCCGCTGACGCCGTCGTCGGCCGCCGCCTGGCGCTGGGCGATGGCCATCAGGTCCGCCTCGGGGATCGCCTGCAGCAGGCCGAGGCCGATCACCTGCGGCGCGACCCGGGGCGAAACGCGCAGGTCGGCGTGGAGCGGGCCGTAGGCCGGCGCCTCGATGTGGTAGCTCGGCCGACGCAGGGAGAAGGCCGTGCCGTCGCCGTACGCGCCCGCTTCCTCGCGGTAGCGGATGCGCACCCGCGCCTCGGGGTGGACGCCGTCGAGGGCCAGGGTGTTGAGCTGGCCGCCATAGACCGGATCCGGTCGCACGCCGGCCTTGCCGCCCTCGCCGGGGATCGACAGGCGCAGCAGCAGGCCGACCGGCGTCTCGGTCGATTCGCCATCCTTCGCAGCCGGCGGCGCACCGCGCCCGTCGAGGGCGTGGCAGCCGGCACAGGCGCGGGCGATGAAGTGCGGGCCGAGGCCATCGCGGCCGGTGGTCGAGGCGGGCGCCGCGACCCAGTTCTTCTTGAAGAAGGAGTTGCCGATGAAGAACGGCGTCTGGCGGTCCGGGTCGAGGTTGGCGGCCGGGCTCGAGAAGGCGTTGCGGCCGTGGTCGGTGGTCGAGGTATCGCCGCCGGGCCAGGCCTCGCCCGGCTCCAGCTGCGCGTCTGCCATCGTCGGCAGCGGCAACGCGAGCGCCACCAGCAGGACGGTGAGGCGGGGGAGGGGGGTTCGCCACATACGCTGGCCCCTCACTCGGGCATCGTCGTGTTGAGGCGGCGGATGCCCAGCGCAGCCGCCGCGGCGACGATGCTGGTGGTCTGGGTCTTGAGGCGGCTCACCGTCGCTTCCACCTTCGGCCGCCCGGCGCTGCCGGCGAGGATGGCCTGGTCGAAGGGCGCCGGGATCGCCTCGGCCGCCGCGAGGGACGCCGCCATGTCCCGGTCCAGCTGGTCGGCAATCGCCGCGTCCTTGTCGTGCACCAGATCGTGCAGCGAGGGCCCCTCGACCACGCTGCCGTCGCGCCGCTTGAATGTACCCAGCCAGACGTTGCGGATGCCGCGGACGTTGGCGACGACGTCGCGGTGGGTGTTGTCCGAGAAGCAGGAGTGCTCGTCCTCCTGGCTCTGGGAGTCGAGCGCGACCTCGATCCGCTCGCCGGCCAGCTCACCGCGGCTGAGGATGCCCAGGGCGGAGATCATCCGCGCGAGGTTGGCCGGGTCGGCCTCGAAGCGCCGGCGGTAGTTGTCGGCGTCCGGCGCCCAGGCGTCCCGCACCGAGGTGAGGTCTTCGATCAGCAGGTCCGTCACCACCCGCAGATAGGCGCGGCGCCGGTCGGCATGAGGCGCCCGGCCGTCGACGAAATCCGTGTAGGGGCGCTGGCCGGGGCCATCGGCGCTGAGATCCTGCCCCCACAGCATGAACTCGATGGCGTGCCAGCCGGTGGAGATGTTCTCCTCGCCGTCCTTCTCGTTCAGCGCCGACAGGCTGTCGGCGGTGATCGGCACGTCCGGCCGGTTGATCAGGCCCGCCTCCGGCGAGCCGACGACGCCATCCACGTAGGCCTCGTCCATCGGCCAGGCATTGATCCGCCCCTCCGGCCCGTCCTCCCCATCGATCGGCCCGCCATAGAAGCGGAAGGCCTCCGTCTGCCCATACCAGTCCCGCGCGGCCAGCCACGCCCGCCGCGCCGCGCCGAGGCGCGCCTCGTCCGGCCGCTCGAGGAAGCGGTCGACGGCACGCTTCAGGTCCGCCGCGGCCGCCGTGGCGTCCGTATAGCTGGCATGCACCAGCCGCCCGTACTGGGCGAGGACGGCGCCGGCATCGGTTGGGGCGGCGGAGGCGGCAAATGCGGGAATCAGGGCGATCGCACAGGCAGTCACCACGGTGCGCAAGGACGTCATCGAGAAAACTCCGGGGGAAGGGTGGCAGGCGAAAATCTCAATATTGCGAATGCTAATGCGAAACATTCTCACTCGCAAGAAGATGTTGCGCTGCGCTGTGCAGCCCCGGGCCTCGGCAGATGCCCTTGATGGCAAGGAAGAACGGTTGGATGTCGGAAATGCGATGCACGCCGCGCGAACCAGGCAGCTTGTGGCCTTGGGCGGTTGGCGTAGTGGGCGGCTCGGTCAGCCGACGTGGCGCCTCTGCAGCGGCCATTGGATGCCCGGTGTCGGACGCTCCGCCGGCACCGACGTCCAACAAGGCGAACCACCAAACAAGGGCGCTATTGACCCGGCAAACAAACAGTTACCGATTGCGGGAAGGTCTCCCTCCCCTTCAAGGGGAGGGCTGGGGTGGGGATGGGGCAGGTCGTGTAGCTCAACCCCATCCCCCCCCTGGCCGTCCAGGACTGGCTTTGCACAGCCAGTCCGTTCCGCGGGCGCGAAGTCCCCGCTTCACGCACCAATGAAGGGGGAGGGAGCGAGGGGACCGCGTAGTGCCTGAACTGGAATCGCGACATTGATTGCCGCGTGAATCCCCATGGCCACGCGGGAGGTCATGGGGAAGCGGCCATCCATCCAGTGGTTCCGTCGCGACCCTTCAGGACATGGCCGTGCCGTGTCGCTTCCGCGCGTATCACATCACACTGCCGTCGTCCGGGAAGGCCATCCGCGCTGACCCTGCTCCGTCGCCACCGGCCGGCCCCGCAGTCGAGCCGGCCCGCAGCCCCCGACTCAGAAGTGATCCGCCACCACGAGCTCGTCCAGCGCCAGTTGCCCACTCCGTGGCCAGGCGGGACTCGTCGCAGTGCCGATCGCCAGCATCATGACGATCACGTGGTCTTCCGGCAGTTTCAGCAATCTGCCGACCTCGTCGATGTCGAAGCCGATCATCGGGTTGCTGTCATAGCCCAGCGCCTTTGCGCTGAGCATGATGTTCTGGGCCGCCATTGCCCCCGAGCGGATGGCTTCGTCCCTCTGCAGCCAGTCGCGGTCGCGATAGAAGTCCTGCAGCATCGGCACCAGGGCATCCCGGGTGGCGGCATCGGCGTGGCGCCAGTAGCGTTCCGGCTGCCTGGCCCAGGCGCGGGCGTCGCCAACGATCACCAGCAACTCGGACGCATCGGTGACCTGCGCCTGGTTCCAGGCGGCGGCGCGAATCTGCTGGCGCAGGGCGCCATCGCGAACCCGAACAAAGCGCCAGTGCTGGATGTTGAACGACGTCGGCGCCTTGATCGCCGCCTCCATGATCCGTTGAAAATCCGTCTCGGGCAGGCTGGCATTGGCGTCGTAATGCTTGACGGAGCGGCGGCTGTCGATGGTGTCGAATAGATCCATGTTGCTCTCCTCATGTTGGGTGCCAGCATTGTTCCGCTGCTTCTGTTTTTTGAGAACATGGATAGTATTGACTTCCGGTTTTGCAGTTTCTGCAAAGCCAGGGGCCCGCGGAACAGAACCGGCAGGGGCATGCCGCAGGCGAGTGGCGCATTCAGCGGGCACGGCGCCTGGAGACGCGCGCTCCGGGCGCCCAGCCGACGAACGGGTGGCAGATGATCGAAGCGATACGGGTGTTTGTGCGGGTGGTGGATGCCGGGTCGTTCAGCGCGGCGGCCGAGCTGCTGGGGCGCAACCCGAGCTCACTGACGCGGCGCATCGATCAGCTGGAGCATGAGCTGGGTGCGAAGCTGATGATCCGCTCGACGCGGCGGCTGGAGCTGACGGCAGACGGCGAGCAGTTCTATTCCCAGGCGCTGGAGGTGCTGGCGTCGCTCGAGGCGATCCAGACCCGCATCGGGCGACGCAAGCGGGTAGTCGGCGGCCATCTGGCCATCAACGCGTTCGATACCTATGGCCGTGAGACGCTGGTGCCGCTCCTGCCCAGGTTCCGCGCCCTGTACCCCGACGCCACGGTATCCCTGTCGCTCGACAATCAACTGGTCGATCTGTACCAGAGCCCGTTCGATGTCGCCATTCGCTTCGGGCGGCCTTCGGACTCCGGCCTCTGCTATCGGCCACTCCATTCGACCACCGCCGTCCTGATGGCCAGCCCGGCCTACCTCCAGCGCCATCCGCCGCCCGAGGTGCCCGGTGACCTCTGTCAGCACGACTGCCTCGCCTTCTTCCGGCAGCGGCAATACACCTACTGGCATTTCAGCAAGGGCGATCAGCGGCAGAAGGTACGCATCAAGCCGGTGCTGTCATCACCCGGTGGCACGCCACTTCTCCTCTGGTGCCGCGAAGGGCAGGGCGTCGCGCTGTTGAACCGCTACTTTGTCGACAAGGACCTGCTTGAGGGCCGTCTGGTGGCGCTGCTGCCCGACTGGCAAGCGTCGCTGACCGAACACCCGACCGGCGAGATCTACATGGTCTGGACCGCCGCAGCCGCCACCCGGCCACTGGTCAGGGCCTTTATTGACTTCATGGTGGCGGAGCGGGGTTCGTGATCAATGGGGTAGGGAAGGGGGCTTCTCTCGGTGGAGGCTGGCCGCGACGTTTCGAGAGCCAGTCGCTGCTGGGTAACGACGGCTACTCGGCCGAAGCGGCCATTTGTAATCGTAGAAAAGTGCTACTTTGCTAGACCTACCCCAAACTTTCGAGCGCTTCCGACGTTGGCCAGCAACTTGGCAAGATCCCTGTCCGGCCGTGTCCCGCAGGTTGAACAATCAGCCGTATAGCTGCAGTGCGAGAGACGCGTTATGCTTTAAGCCTAGATCCAGACATGGATTCAAGCTAGCCGGATCAACAACGGTTGAGTGCGATCTTTTCTGTCGGTTTAATTTTCTCAACCTGAAATCGGCGCAAGAAATCCACATCCTTCCTGGCCTGATATTCTGCATGCCATTGTTAGCAGGCGATTTCGCACCCGATTACGAGTCCCATGAAAGGCCCTGCCTATGATTGATGTGGAGGTGGTTAAGGAGCTTCTCCGACTGAACGGTGAACGTCTGTTCCATAGAGAGGGTCAGGAACTCGAGTTCAAGGAGCAGTTCAACTTAGCAGCACTTGCCGACTATTTTCGCGATTTTGCTGCCTTCGCAAACAATCGCGGTGGCTACCTGATTTTTGGCGTGAAGGACGCTCCTCGAATCTTGATCGGCATGTCCGACAAGTCCATCAAACAGTTTGAAAGGGTTGATCCCGAGAAGATAACTGGATTCCTACTTGAAATTTTTTCCTCAGACATTGAGTGGGCTCAAGCCAACGTTGAATTAGATGGACTGCAATTCGGAGTCCTACGGATATATTCGGCTCAGACAAAGCCTGTGATCGCACGCAAGGATGAAGGGAAGGATCAAATCATTAAGAACGGCGAGATCTACTATCGGTACGGTGGTCGAACCCAAAAAATACGAAGTGCAGAACTGGAAAGCATCATCAATCACAGGATCGAACAGAATAACCAGCACTGGCTCGACCTCATGTCTAAGATCGGCCGCGCCGGCCCTCAGAACGCCGCAATTCTAGATACGGAAAAGGCTCTGATCGAGAAAGACGATTCAAGAATTATGGTCTTGGACGAAGGGTTGGCGTCGAAGCTCAAATTCATTAAGCAAGGCGAGTTTGTCGAGAAGGGCGGCGCAACGGCTCTGCAACTTGTTGGTGATGTTGTGCCTGTTGATCAGATCGAAATCATCAAGAAGGTCAAGGAAAACCTCATCAAGAACTACCCCTTATCCGCATTCGAGCTTGCCGATGAAGTAGGGAAGCAGTTACCTGGTGTGGGACGCAATGACGTGTGGCGATGCATCCAGGACAACGACCTCAAGAACAACACGGACTATTCTGCGTACAATTTTCGAAATAAGAAGCAAGAAGACGCCTATCGCGAAAGCGGAAAGATTCCGGCAGCAACTCCCAGCATCTACAATCACGCCGCTGTCGAGTTCTTGGCCAATGTTCTGAAAGGAAAGGCTGGGAAGGAATGAAAAATACGAACAAATAGCAGGCGACGTTCGACCCGCCGTCCACTATTGTTGTCGCAAAAGCCGTCATCCCCTCGAACGCGCCCGATCGTGGGCGCCGGGCTTCGAGAAGGAGCCCTTCAGTATAGTCACAAGGACGAAGATCATGAGCAAAGAGTACCGAGGAGTATCGGAACGTGGTGACTTTCATGAGGCCCTGCAGGCTGCAATCGCGACAGCAAAAGAGTCCTTGCCGAGTTCTCTTGTTGGCTGGGAACTTGTCAGCGTCAGAGGGGAAAACGGTGGATTTATTCAAGTTAATAGTCTAGAAGTGCTAATACGCGTAACATCTCCAGAAATCGAGGCTAGCGAAGTGGCGTATTTTGAGGTGATTGATTCGAGTAACAAGCCTTTCATCATAATGCTCGTAGAAGCTGAAAAAATTGCGCATGCACGAAAGGTAATCAACGGAACGGAAAAGAGTAAGGTCCACGTACAGGGCTTGATCGTCAAATCTGCTGAGAGCTACAATCCGAACTGGAGTTTTCATCTCGAGCCGAGCTCAATCGGCTTCTTCGAGTTTGCGATTGAGGTATGCGATGCAGCAGCTAGCCTCGTTGAGGAAGACCTCGACTCAGTTGGTGGTGCATTCCTTCCCGGCAACCACTGGTGTCCTTGGTCCTCGAAGTTGGTTCGCGAAGTTCAGGAATGAGCGATCAGGGCCCACCAAGTTGGTCAAGAAGTTCGTCGCTTTGTTCCTCATTTGGTCGTTCGGCACCCCGCGCACGCTGGGGCATGGACTCGCCATTGTTGTCCGAGCGGTCGCTCCATGCTGAACACCGCTCAACTTGGCGGCAGGGTGGCAGCTTTTCAATAGGCTGACGGGCCCTTTGCGCCGGTGGCTGTTCCCCGAGCATTGCGCCCCGGCGGCTCCCTTTTTGCATATAGCGGTCCACCAGACAGTCGCGTGGCGAACCATCAGTGCCAAAGTCTGCAGCACTCAGAAAGCGGTCGCCCAACTAATTCAAGTGGCCTGGCGTCCTCGAACCTAGGAGGTCTGTAAGCCGCGAGCAAAGCAGCCGCTCGACGCCCGGCTCTCCGAGCACTTTCTTTGATGGCGGGCTTTTATACGTTTGTTTCACAAGAGGAAACAGTGAGCACTTGTCCGGTGCAGCCGCTTGTTATGCGCCTTAGCATTCTTTGAGTCTGAATAAGCTATGAACCCTTGGAATTTCCATCCATTAGTGAGCGAATAACAATTCTAAGAAGCATCCACCATGCATAAATGCTATGTATTGATGACGAGGCATTGTCATCTAGCAAACCATGGGCTACCTCATTGCGCAAATTAAATCCAAGAGCATCGGTAAAAACACTCTTCATCTCAAATGATGCGTCTTCACCGAATAAATTAAGCGCCTCTTCCATTTCCATCAGTGTGCTTAATCCATTTTCATTTTCAATGCCTTCCCTGTCAATATTAGTCGTATGGGCGCCAGCTCCCTTTAGCTGTGAACGCACAATATGTTCGATCTGCGGGCAAAGTAGGTGGATTGCGGCTCCGAATTCGTACTCAAAACCTAGCCATAGCGCATACCCAAGAAGCTGTTCTCGCCCCTGTGGAACTATCGGCGAGTGATGACAAACGGCCACCATAAATTCCTTTCTAAACCTATGCTCCATAAGCAACTGCCCAAGTGCTGGCAATATTTGACCTTCAACCACAAGCTGAATTTGAATAGAAAGCTGTTGCTGAATTTGCCTATGGAGCGCTGCTTTATTGGCAGGATCATCTTCACCTGCCCCCAGATTCATGGCAGGGGTTTTTGCGATAACACGCCCATCACTGCTCATATGGCTTGATCCAAACAAGTTGCTAAACAGGCTTTTCTGCATTACTTCTTTCGCGCTTTCACTAAGGTCCTTGTATTTTGGCCCGCTAAACAAACTCGTGAAAGAGAGCAGTGCTTCTTCTGAACTCCGCCTCCCAGAGACATGCGCAATAGATTGCTTCACAATATCTGAAATGTCGATCTCTGGGGTCTCGAGCATATCCATTTCGGCTAGGGAAGCTTTTCCTGAGACTACTACTTTGTCACGAATCGATACGATCTTTTCCTCGACGCCATAAGCGGCTCGATGCTTTGTAGGAATGCGGCGATATGCTTGAATAGCGTTCTCAAAGAAGAAGTTAGCCACCACATTGCTTCCGCTAGATCGCGAATCTGCCTCTAGCTCAAAACACTCAGCTATCGCAATTAGAGATTCCAGCCAGCTATTCTCATCATCGCATTGCTGATACTTCTTTGAAGCCAACTCAAAGTACGATCTGGCAGAGTGGAAGTCACCATCTTTAAGTAAGTCTTTTGCCTTGCTGTGGAGGGAAGCCGCTATATCCTCTCTAAAGTCACCATCAATTTTAAGATTATCCAACAAATCTGCTATCCAAAATGCCATAAATTTGCTTCTTGGATATTCAGAACAAAAGGCTGAAAATAGCTGCCTCTTTACCGCGCTCAAGCGATAAAAGTCTCTGATTTGCATGCACAGTCGTACAGCACGTTCCCAGCAAACGTTTACATCACGATGCCACGTTTCATCATCAATCGGCTGGGAAACATATGAATCTATTGCCACCTTCGCATGCTCTGGGTTTTTTGGTGTTCTTAACAGCCACAGCAGATCGGCAAGTCTTGCCTTTAGCCATGGCTCTTTGATGTCATTCAGAATTTCCTCAAAGAACGCCAGCTCATCTTGCGTAAAGTCATCAGGCAGAGCCGATCTACGCCCTGCCTGAAAGTCTTGAAAGTACGCTTAAAAGGGTTCGTTGATACTGTTCGGCACTAACGTCATTGATGCAGACCGTGCTAGCAGATCGAGAGCTTCGGAATGCTCCTTCTTACCCTGATCTAACATTTCCTTTGAATGCTTCTGCAGGCACCCCATAACGGAAGAATACCCGAGGCGGTCATCTGCGGCGACATCATAAGTCCAGTTGCATTCCAGAAATAGATTTCGAGTCAACTGTAATTTTTTTGTCATAGAAAGTGTTGTGTCTGGAGAGTCATGCAATCGCCTAACTTGTATAGGCCGAAAAATCGCTTGATAACACTGATATGCGGAGCAAAATCCCGCGCAGGTGTCTGTTTTAATGCGTGAATTTATTGTCTAGTAAAGTGAACCGACAGAAACGACCGCGTTCAACCTTCGTCAATCCGATTTAATTGAAGTGCCATTTGCATCTAGGCGTGTAGCATAACGCACGTCCCGAACGCCCGCTATACGGCTTGTGCCTCGAACGGCCGGATGTGGCCGTACAGAGACCTCGCCAAGTCTCGGGCCAACCTCGGAAGCGCTCAGAATGCTGCCCGTCGTCCGGGAGAAGTGGCGCAGCAAGGCGAATGGCGGCTTACCGGTGTGCGGTCCGCCTCAACGTCTGCGTCCGCGGAAAACGTCCATCGGCCGCTCGGGCCGAGTTGCTGCCACCGGGGTTCGGACGGTTCTCTGAGTGAAAGAACCCTTCTGACATCCGTTTTGATCGGGTACCGCGTGTGGCAAGCGCGTCCCGGAGGCTCACCGACCTCCGCTATCTGAAGGTCTGTAACCGATACGCCTCGCAATCCGTATCCATCCGATAGGGCAGGCGCCCGCGTCGGGCGTCCGGGAAGTTCGGGTTGCAATAGAGGCCGGTCGCGATCCAGGGAGAAGGGGAGGGGTTGGCGTCCCGAGACCAGTAGGTGTCGGCGAGGGTGTCGAGCGTTCGCGCCGGCGTGTTCGGGTGGCCCGCAAGAGCCTTGATGATGCGCTCCCGTGGGTCGTGCTCGAACAGGCCGGCCAGAATTGCCGGCGGCGCGGCGAGATTTCCGGCGAGGAAATGGCGGCGGTCGTCAGACCAGGCGGGGTCAAAGTAGGGCGCGCCATCGGGCGGTTCGACCCAGTCCTTGCCGAGGACCCGCTCAAGGGAGCGCTGGCGCTCGTGCTCGGGTAGCCGCCAGGGCACGGCGATATTCGACAAGCCGGCGGACCGCATCCACGCTTCAATGGTCTTCCGTTCGGCGGGATTCGGCTGGCCGCTCGCCAGGAAGCCCTCCCAGACCCTGGCAATTCTTCTTTTCTGGTTATGGGTCGGCGCGCTTGTCGACAGGGTGGCGTCGAGTTGTTGCCGCCACGTGTTGCGAAACTGTGCGTTGTCGATGAGTCGTCGCACCAGCCAGGCGTCGACCGGCACGTCGTCGAGGCGGACGAAGAGGGCGGTGATGCGGTCGCGATGGTCATCCCGCAGGTCGGGGCGGTCGGCGAGGGGGGCCATTGCCCATATCAGCCGCTCGGTCAGGGCGTCGGGGGGCGTGGCGTCGTCGCGGAGGCCTTCGGTGCCGGACTCCAGCCAGCGAATGAGCCGTTCGTGGGTCGCCGGGCCGGCGCTCGGGTGGCGGGCCGCTTCCGCTCCCCATGCCGGCTTCTCCCCGGCACCCGATTCGGCGTCGTCGAGCAAGCGCGACACGAAGGCTTCGTCGATGCCCGGATTGGCGATCAGGACTGGCGCCAAGCCGGGCTCGGCGGCCCAGATGGCTTCGAGAATGGGGAGCGGTGTGCGCGGGTCGCCGGCCAGCCGTCGCAGGAGGTCCGGGAAGCGGTACTCGCGGGCCGCGTCGTAAACCAGTGCGTGTCGCCCGGGCACCGGTGCGTTGTTGTCGATGGCGGCCAGGTAGAGGCGCGCCTGCCAGTTGCGGTCCAGTCCGGCCAGGTCGTCGCGCGGGGGGAGCATCGCGCTGACTTCGTCGAGGGACAAGGCGGGATCGGCGAGGCGCTTTTCCAGCGCCATCGCGAGCGCGACAGGCGTGCTGCCGGGTAGGGATCCGTCCATCCGGCTGCGAAGAAACGCCAGTATCTCGGTCGTCAGGCTGGCCAGGGCGCCGGTGGGCGATCGGTCCATGACACCGCCGCAGCGCTCCACCGGATGGTGGCGCACGGGTTCGCTCCCGACGGATGGGTCACTGGCCGACGGGCGGACGATGTCGCGCGGGACGCGGGTGTCGGCCGACAGGGCATAGTGCGCGGTCCGCCCATCGGCCCCGAGCAGCGCTTCCAGGCTGATCTGGGTGGACCAGCGCTGATCCGGGCCGAACAGGTGAAAGACGTGCCGTGTCCGGCCGGGCGGCAGGTCGAAGGCAAGGACCGGTGCGTGGCCGGTGAGGCTGGCGAGGTCATCCGTGCCGTCGATGTCGGCGACCCGGACCACGCCGCTCGGGCCCTCGGCGCGCAGCTCGAGGCGCGGCACGCCGTCGACCAGGCGATAGCGCAAGCTGGCGATGTTGCCGCCGCCAATCTGCCAGGGCAGCTCGAGCCGCTGCCAGACCTGGCCGAACTGCAGGGTTCCGATGCGGTGGACGGCGTCGTCGCGGGTGCGTCGCTGCAGATCGGGATAGAGCTTCAGGGGGCGCTCGAGCGTGGTGCGCGCCAGCGGCGCCAGCGGGCTCTCCGGGTAGTTGCGGCCGCGGTCGTGCCAGATGAAATCGTGGATCGAGAATTCCCGCAGCAAGGGCATGTCCTGCGGTTCGCGGCCGTCCACAACGGACACAAAGCGCAGGTGCACACTCTCCGGATCGATGCGCAGCTCGAGTCGGCCGTCGGCATCGGAAACGGCCCGCTGTTCGACGGTATTTCGTTTGCCGACGCCGTAGTAGCCGCTGGCCCGTCGGCTCTCTATGAAGGCGACGGAATGGCCGGGCACCGGACGGCATTCGGCGTCGACCAGTTGCAGGTGGAACGGCACTGTTCGGGCCACCGCAGCGGCGGCCAGCGTGAGCAGGATGGCGCCGGTTGCGAGGCGGCGCGTTCCACGGGCGATGCGGGTGTAAGGGGCTGGCTCGCGCGGCGGCGCGGCGTGGTGTCGTCCGGTCATGGGTGGCCGCATGCGTCGCGGGCAATGCAAACGGGCTTACGTTGCCCGTGCACGCGCAAGGATTCCAGCAATGGGCCTGCGGGCGGTCGACGTGGGCGAACGAACGGATGAGGGTTTAGTGGCCTGGCGTGCCAGGTGGGCTGGTACAGGATCGAGGCGGCCGCAATCTCGAGAAGTGCCCCCGCGTGGGTATGTTGGCCTGCGTATAATGTGTATTAAGTAAACCCTAGTGTTTACCTGGATGCGCATCGCTGGGAGTGGACGTCATGGGATGTCTAAATTCTTGAGAGGCCCTACTTTGGACGTCATCCGCTGACTAGGGGTAGGACTAGACCAAAGTTACGTCCCCGCGGTAGCACTAGACTCAGATTACGTCCGCCCTTCTGCGAGCCCGAGAATCCGCACATTTTCGTGGGGAATTTTCACAGCACTTCTGGGTTATTGCTCTTCGTCGTGGGGGCTACTTTTACACCGCCGCTGAAGGCGCACTCGTAAAGAGCGCTGATGGCGTTTGCTAATGCAAGTCTTCAGGCGGAGGCCTTCCTCGGCCACAGACCATTCTGGTGGAAATTTGCTCGGCAGCGGCGCATGGAATCGGATGGCCGTCTCCACCGGAGTTCCTTCGAGCAGCGCCTCGACCATTGAGAGCAGCCAATCCTCAATCAAGCCTTTGACAAGAGGACGTGCATGGCTCGCGGCAACGTATGTCTTTTCCACTTCGCAGAAAAGACTTGCGCCAACATAGGTCAGGATTCCGTCGCGTGCAGTGCGGCCAAGGGCCGGGCATTCCCAGTCTCGGGTGCGCCACAGCGCTCTGAGTGTTGCTGCGCGTTGAAAATTGAGCAGTTTTCGGGGGTGATGTGCGCCGAAAATTGACCAGGGTGATTCACTCGCCTGCTCGTTTCTTGAGCGGGTCTATCGAGGATGATCACCATGAACATGCTG